>NZ_CP022188.1:4581499-4886933 GCF_003111665.1 Parazoarcus communis
ATTCGGCCAGCGGCCCGCTTGTCGTCGCTGCACGCCGCGACAGATCGCCATCCTCGTAGGTTTTCAGGAGCGTCGCCGCAAAGTGATCGAGCGGCGTGCCGAAACGCGCCTTCAACAGCGTGACCGCAAGCGCCGCGACCGCAACGCCGACAAGTGCATGTGCCGCTATCGCGATCCACGCCGGCGCCGGGTCGATCACGGCAACGATGCCACCTCCGAGGCCTGCCAGCAGCCCCAGCATGATGCAAATCGACCAGATCCTCATCTCCCTCTCCTCTCGCGATTCCAGCTGCATGCAGTCACAAGCCGCGCGCATGCAGTGCAGCACTAATGTCTTCAGCTATCGGCGCGAACGCAGAACTTCTTTAGCCCTGATGCGCAACAAGACTGGAAATACCACTCACGCCCCCCCACTCCGGCGCTCACTCCCCCGCGCTCTGGGCCGCAAGCCGCACCTGAATACGTCCGGCGATCCCGGACAGGCTGACGACTTCACGCGCAGCCCCCAGCAGCGCGGCCTCGCGCGGCATGCCGTACACGACACAGGAAGCCTCATCCTGCGCGATCGTCCACGCACCGGCCTGGGCCATGCGCAGCAAACCCGCCGCACCATCCCGCCCCATGCCGGTCAGCAGCACACCAACCGCGGCACGTCCCAGCACCGCTGCCGCCGAGTGAAAAAGTACGTCAACCGAAGGGCGGTGCCGATTGACCGGGTCGGACTTCGCCAGCTCACACTGAAAACCTGCCCCTCCGCGACGAATGCTCAGGTGCGAATGGCCGGGCGCAATATAGACGGTCCCGGGCTCGACGCGCTCGCCGTGCTCGGCCTCCTTGACCCGTAGCGCACACAAACCGTCGAGCCTGCGCGCAAAGGAGCCGGTAAACATCTCCGGCATGTGCTGGACGATCATGATCGCGGGCATGCTCGCGGGCAGCCCCGTCAGCACCTCTCGGATCGCCTCGGTGCCGCCGGTCGAGGCGCCGATGAAGACGATGCAGCCGCTCGCTGACGCGCTGGGAAAATGACTCACGCCGGCACCTCAGCGCAAGGGTGAGTCGAGCCGTACGTACACCGTACGCCCGCGCGAACGCACAAGGTCTGCGGCATGCATGAAACTCTCCGAGTGCCCGGCAAACAACTGCCCTTCGGGGCGCAATAGCGGCACGAAGCGCTTGAGAATGCCGTACTGGGTGGGCTTGTCGAAGTAGATCATCACATTGCGGCAGAAGATCGCATCCAGCGGCCCCTGCACCGGCCACATGGCGTCGAGCAGGTTGATGCGACGGAAGCTGACCAGGCGGCGCAGTTCGGGACGAATCGCGAACGTCCCCGTCTCGGCGCCACTGCGCGGGGTGAAGAAGCGGCTCTTGCGTGCGTCGGACAGACGATCGATACGATCCTGCCGGTAGATGCCTGCCTCGCCATGCGCCAGCACCGAGGTATCGATATCACTGGCAAGGATCTGCACCGGCGGCGTGAGGGAATTGAACGCTTCACACGCCGTCATCGCCAGCGAGTACGGTTCCTCCCCGGTCGAGGCCGCGCTGCACCAGATCCGGATCGTCCGCTTCTCGCCGATCTGGCGGAGCTGATCCGCAAGGATGTCGAAATGGTGCGCTTCACGAAAGAAGGAGGTGAGGTTGGTGGTCAAGGAGTTGACGAAAGTCTCCCACTCGCCCCGGTCGCGTTCGAGTCTGGCCAGATACTGCGCAAACGTGCGGTCGCCGCAACTGCGCAGACGGCGCGCGAGGCGGCTGTAGACCATGTCCTGCTTGGCCGACGACAGCGCAATGCCTGCGTGCTGATGGATCAGGGTACGGATGCGCTCGAAATCGGCCGACGTGAACTCGAACTCACGATCGCGCGCAGGCAGGCCAGAAACAGTGGGCGCAGAGGCGGCAGGCGGGAACAGCGCGCGCCGTGGCGAATCCGGCGGGGTGCTTGCCGACAAAAACGGCCGCCGCGGCGGAGGATCGAAAACCATGCAAGAACCTCTTCAAGTGCGCGCAATGAACGCACACCCGGCGCTCACATGCATTTGTTCGTTATCGCCCCAGCGCCGGCCGGATATTCGGGATGATCCCTTGCGCTGCCGTTGCGCTGCCGCTGTCGCGCGTCAGCGCCGACGGCTCGAGCGGCGTCGATGCGCTGACATCGAGATTGCCGCCTTCGCCACGAATGGCGGCTTCGGTGCGCTTGTTGAGCACGATGATGCTGATGCGGCGGTTGATCGGATCGAGCGGATCTTCCTTCCTGAGCGGGATGGTGTCGGCAAGCCCGACCACACGCACCACCTTGGCCACCTCGAGGCCGCCGCTGACGAGTTCGCGGCGCGAAGCATTCGCACGGTTGCTCGACAGCTCCCAGTTGGAGAAGCCACGATCTCCGCCAGCATAGCGCGCCGAGTCGGTATGACCCGAGAGGCTGATGCGATTGTCTACGTCATTGAGTGCACGCCCGATCGAACGCAGCAGATCACGGGTATAGGGCTGAAGATTCGCACTTGCGGAGGTGAACATCGGCCGGTTCTGCTCGTCCACCAGCTGAATGCGCAGCCCCTCCGAGGTGATGTCCATCAGGATCTGCTCCTTGAACTGCCGGAGCTGAGGGTCGGCCTCGATGATGGCTTCGATGCGCCCCTTGAGATCGACCAGCCGGGCGCGCTCGCGACGCAGTTCTGCCTCTTCGGCACCGCCATCGGCGGGATCGGACGGGGTCCGGTCGCGCGCGGCGTCAACGTTGATGGCGCGGGTGCTCGGCGTATCGCCACGCTTGACCTGCCCCACCTTGCGCGACAGATCCTCGCCGCCGCCCTTGATGATGCTCGAGCTGTCTCCCGAGCCCTCGCCGCCGGCCATCGCCAGCTTGAGCGGATTCTGGAAGTGGTCGGCAATGCCTTCCAGGTCGCCCTGCGCGGTCGAGCCAAGCAGCCACATCAGCAGGAAGAACGCCATCATCGCGGTCACGAAGTCGGCGTACGCAATCTTCCAGGCACCGCCGTGCGCGCCACCGCCGCCCTTCTTGATGCGCTTGACGATGATTGGTTGCTGGCTGTCGTCGCTCACGACTCCACCCCGACCGGAACCGGGCCCGGTTCAGAAAGCACCAACACGAAGCCTGTTTCCGCCATGCCCTGCCTCAGCCCTTGCGGTTCTTGATTTCTTCTTCGAGCTCGGTGAAGGTCGGCCGATCGGAGGCGTACAGCACCTTGCGCCCGAACTCGACCGCCACCTGCGGTGCATAGCCGTTCATGCTCGCCAGCAGCACCACCTTCATCACCTGGTAAATCTTTCCGCCCTCTTCGACCTTCTGCTCGATCTGGCTCGCAAGCGGGGCCACGAAACCGTAAGACACGAGAATACCGAGGAAGGTACCAACCAGCGCGCCGCCGATCATCTTGCCCAGCACCGCCGGCGGCTCACCCACCGAGCCCATCACGTTCACCACGCCCATCACCGCCACCACGATACCGAAGGCCGGCACCGAATCGGCGACCTTGGACACGATATGAGGCGCCACATGCGCTTCCTGGTGATGGGTCTCGATCTCCATGTCCATCAGGTTCTCGATCTCGAAGGCATTGAGGTTGCCGCCCACCATCATGCGCAGGTAGTCGCACAGGAACTCGACCACGTGATGGTCCGATGTCACGCTCGGATACTTCGAAAAGATCGGGCTCGAATCCGGGTTCTCGATGTCGTTCTCGATCGACATCAGGCCTTCCTTGCGCACCTTCGCCAGGATCTCGAACAGCATCGCCAGCAAATCGACGTAAAGCGCGCGGTTGTACTTTGAGCCCTTGACCGCCATGCTCAGCGAGCCCAGCGTGGCCTTGAGTGCCTTCGGTCCGTTGCCGGCCACGAAGCCGCCGATCATCAGGCCGAAAATGGCGATGTACTCGAGCGGCACCCACAGTGCGAGCAGGCTGCCGTGCACCGCATAGGTGCCGATCGACGCGGCGAGGATGATGACGTAGCCGATGATCAGAAACACTGCTTACTCCAGGCAAGAAGCACGGGTCGGTTGAGAATGCAAAATTGTAACGGCCCGCAAAGGGAAAACTTGAATTCCGGGTACGAAAAAAAGGCTGCCTCCGGATCAGGCAGCCTTTCTGTTGGAAACGGCAGGGTCAGGCCGCAACCGTATCCCTGACCTTGGTCTTGCGCACCGCCGCCCGCTTGGTCTTGCCTGCACGCGAAGGCATGTTGCACAGCCCGCACACATAGGCCTGCGTCGGGTCGTATGCATGGGCCACAAAGTGCCCGCCGCAACAGGTGCAGCCCGCCATGTGCAGCAGATCGGCATCAAAGAAGCGGACCAGCGTCCACGCGCGGGTCAGGCTGAGCACCGGTTCCATCTGCTCGGCCTCGATCTGATCGAGATAGAGATGATAGGACTTCAGGATGGCTTCGAGGCCACTGACCCCGGCCTTCTTCTCGAAGAAGCGATGAAAGCCCATGAACAGCGACGAGTGCACATTGGGCTGCCAGGTCATGAACCAGTCGGTCGAAAACGGCAGCATGCCCTTGGGCGGCGACACACCGCGAACTTCCTTGTAGATCTTGAGCAGCTTCTCGCGGCTGAGCTGGGTTTCGACCTCGAGCATCTGCATGCGCGCGCCGAGCTGCACCATTTCCACCGCACGACGAATGTCGTCCGCTTCGTCGATAATCCGTTTGTTCTTCATTTTCTCTTCTCCTCAGGCAGCTTCCTCGGCAGCCTTGCCCGCAGCGATGATCGCTGCATGCAGACTGGAGCTTGCCTGATCGCGGCCCTCGCCCGCCATCAGGCGGCCAAGTTGCTCATCGTTGAATCGGAACTGCGGCATCAACATCTGGTTGTTGGACATGCGCACGAGCTTCGCAGCGGAAAGCCCCTCGATCAGGTCGGCAAACGCCTCGCCCACGCCAAGCCTGAACATTGCAGTTTCACGATCACTGCGCAGCATCTGCTGCGCCAGCATCAGATAGGCCAGGTTCAGCTCGCGAATTTCTGCCTGAAAATCGGGGCGTTTCATGAAAAATGACTCCCTTTCAGGGACAAGCGGCTTTGAAGTTAAAGTAATTTCTGAACATCCGCAAGCTTTCCCATGCTGCAATGGGGGTCAATGCTGTTGCAAACAGACAACACTCCCCCCACCCAACTCATGCCAAACGGGCAAAAGTCAGGCGGGTGCTTCCGGTTGCTGCACCGAGGCGACGCGATTTCGGCCCTGGCGCTTCGCCAGATAGGCACCGCGGTCGGCCTGTTTGATGAGCGCATCGAGATCGGCCATTGCACCATCGCGCATCGCCACCCCGATACTGACCGTCAGTTCGAGCGCAGGACCACCGGTCTCGATCAGCAGCGCATCCACCGATGCGCGCAAGCGCTCGGCACAGATCATGGCCGAGGACAGCCCGGTCTCCGGGCAGATCACCAGAAATTCGTCACCACCGGTGCGACAGATCACGTCCTGCCCGCGCAAGGCCTCGCGCAAGGCATCCGCCGCCTGGCGCAGGACCATGTCGCCAACATCGTGCCCGTGCGTGTCGTTGATGAGCTTGAAGCCATCCAGATCGATGATCATGCACGACAGCGGCCGGCGATTACGGGTGGCGGTCACCCATTCCTGATGCATGCGGTCAATGGCATAGCGGCGGTTCGGGAACCCGGTCAGCGCATCGGTCAGTGCAACTTCCTGCAATCGTCTGTTCGAGATCGCAAGCTCGGCGGCGAAATGCCGGACTTCCTCGCGGTCACGTTCGAGCTCCTGCTGCAGTCGCACGACTCGCTGCCCTGCATGAAAATGCGCGGCAAGCACCTTGGGGCGGAACGGCTTGAGCAGAAAATCGTCTGCGCCTGACTCGAACGCATCGATCAGGCGATCGTCGTCATCGTTCGGCGCAAGCAGCAGGATGTACATCCTGCGCCCCACGCGGGTGGCACGCAGGGCACGAATCAGACGTTCGCTTTCAGCACCGAACACACCGCAATCGATCACCATCATGTGCGGCTGAAGTTCGACAACGGCCTCCAGCACCTGCTGCCCGGGGCGAACCTCGAACAGGCGATGCCCCTCGCCGTCGAGCACTTTGCGCAGCTGATCACGACTGCTCGCATCGTCATCCACCAGCAGGACACGCAAAGCCGCGCTCGGGCTCTGCGGCGCGGCTTCGACCGCAACACTCGCCTCCGGCGCCGGGCCTTCACCGGCCTTCACTGCAGCGTTCGTATCGCCCCCGTCGCCCGGGCACAGCTCCGAAAACTGCGGCGGCGTGACCGTGTCGATCTGCAGCAGCTTGCCCCATTCGACCCATTGGCGCCCGATGTCGCTGCAGGCACCGACGAACTCATCGCGGCTATATCCGAGGCGCAAGGCCAGCTTCAGCACCATCCCCATCAGCGCTGGCTGGTCGGCCTCTACGGCAAGGCAGATCTCCGCGACGGCCCGGGACAGCACGAGACACTGCATCATCGTCGCTTCGCGACTCTCTGGTGCGAAGGCCGCACGCTCGGTCTGTTCGAAGAAACGCACCGGCTCGGAGAAGACCGGCGGCAATCCCCAATCCACCAGCATGGCCGCACCCAACTCGCGGTGGGTCATCGCCAGCGCCTCCTGCTCCAGATCGAGCAGGCGCCGATCCGGGTTGCGCTGGATCTCAAGCAGCAGGCGGCCATACTCAACCGGATACACGGTAGCCATCGCCAGCTCGCCGATCCGCGCAAGCAGCCCGACCGAGAAGGCCTCATCGGCGGCGACCACGCGCAGGCGCTGGACCAGCGTCTGCATCGACAGTGCCATGACCAGCGAAGATGACCAGAAGCGGACGTAATCGAAGCCGGCGCACGCCCCCTTGCGGTAGCTCGACAGCAGCGAAAAACCGAGCGCCATCGTTCGCACCGCAGGCATGCCCAGCACCATCAGGGCTTCCTGAACCGACACGACCGAACGCCGCTGCAGCCCGACGAGACCATTGGCGGCCTTGATGATACGGCCGACGAACGCGGGGTCACCCTTGATCACCCGCGCCAGCTCTGCCACCGACACGTCGTCGCTTTGCGTCATGCGAATGATGGCAAGCGCAACCCCACGTGGGGAAGGAAGATCGCCCGTCGCCTTAAGCTGCGCAAAACGGTTCATGTCGATCGAAGGAGGCATGTTCTCGCAATGTGTGGATTGGAACTTAATCGGTAGCATAAACGCTAACGACGATATCTTGTACAGATCACGTACATGCGGCGCAGTACCGACCCGCCGTTTCGATACCAATTGGCGCGGTGCGGGCCTGTTAGAATTGGCATCGTATACAGGAAGCCTTCCCATGAAGTTCTGCTCAAGCTGCGGTGCCGCTGTCGATTTACGTATCCCCCCGGGCGATGCCTTGCCGCGCCATGTCTGCGGCAACTGCGGCACGATCCACTACCAGAACCCCAAGCTCGTCGTTGGCGCACTGCCAGAGTGGGGAGACCGCATCCTGCTGTGCCGGCGCGCGATTGAACCCTGTTATGGCAAGTGGACCTTGCCTGCGGGTTTCATGGAGAACAACGAAACCACCGCACAAGGCGCTGTGCGTGAAACCCTCGAAGAGGCCTGCGCGCGAATCGAACTGGGCGAGATGTTCACCCTGATCGACGTTCCCCATATCAGTCAGGTTCATATCGTGTATCGCGCCCGCCTGCTCGATCTCGACTTCCGCCCCGGCGAAGAGTCACTCGAAGTGGCGCTGTTCGACGAAGCGGACATTCCGTGGGACGACATTGCCTTCCGCACCATCGCACTGAGCCTGCGACACTTCTTTGAAGATCGTCGCAGTGGCAAGTGGTCTTTCCACACCGGCAGCATCGGGCCCGCGCCAAAAACCTGAAACCCTGCCTCGGCGCGCGCTGCAGCCCCCCGGGACAGCTTGCGCTGCGGGGAGTTGTCTGTTTTCATTCACAAACGTGGTGCGCCGCGTTTCGGTGCGCCCACCCAGAGGTAACGGAGGACGCGTGCTGATCGAACATGGAGCGACGCTGCTGGGACCGGACGGATTGGCCATTCAGGACGATGGCCAGCATCCGTGGATCCTGTCGCTCGACATGAACGGCGCGCCCTATCGCTGGATCTCGTGGCAGGCGGCCTGTCACTACCATGCGCGCGATCTCGTTGCCTGGAGCATCGGCGACCATTCCTTCAGTTTCCTCGGCGGCACCTCGCGCCTCACCGGGGAACGATCGCAGATCACCACTCAGAGCATCATCGCCATCAAGGGACGCACGCAGCGCCCGGCAGCACTCACCAAGGTGCCTCCGCTCAGCAACCGCGAACTGTTCCGGCGCGATCAGTTCCTCTGCGCCTACTGCGGGCATCGCTTACCCGGCAGCCAGCTCACTCGCGATCACGTGATGCCGGTTTCCCGCGGGGGGCGCGATGTGTGGATGAACGTGGTCACAGCCTGCCGCCCGTGCAACCAGCGCAAGAGCGGACGCACCCCCGAACAGGCGAGAATGGCGCTGCTTTATGCACCCTATGTGCCGAACAAGGCCGAGTACCTGATTTTGTGCAATCGCCACATACTTGCCGACCAGATGGATTTCCTGACCCGCCATCTCCCGCGCCAGAGCAGGCTGCTCGCCATAGACTGACGGGGTATTGCGCCAGTCTGGGGCGTCGTTTTGTGCATCGCACCAATCTGGCGCACAAAATCCATCATTTTCAATACTTTGTATAAACAAGGGCATCGGCACGCAATCGCCGACGATGCTAAATTCAAGCCATGACGACAGCAGAACTTCATTTCCTCCTCGACGGTCGCGACATCCGGCTGCATCAGGTCAGCCCGACAACGACGCTGCTCAACTGGTTGCGCGAAGACGAGGGGCGCACCGGCACCAAGGAAGGGTGCGCCGAAGGTGACTGCGGCGCCTGCACCGTCGTCGTTGCCGAAGCACGCGACGGCGAACTGGTCTGGCGCAGTGTCAACGCCTGCATCCAGTTTCTTCCCACCCTGCATGGAAAGGCCTTGTTCACCGTGGAAAGCCTCCGTGCAGCCAAGGGCGGGTTGCACCCAGCCCAGGCGGCGATGGTGAGCTGCCATGGCTCTCAGTGCGGGTTCTGCACACCGGGTTTTGTGATGTCGCTGTTCGGGCTGTACCAGACCGAAGCCGCACCTGACGGTGACGCCGTGGCCGACGCGCTGTCTGGCAACCTGTGCCGCTGCACCGGCTACCGCCCGATCGTGGATGCCGCGCATGAAATGTATCGCCTGCCTGCGCCTGGCGGCGAACTGCCTGCGCCACAGTGGCAGGATGCATCCGACCCCGCGGCACAGGCGCTGCTAGATCGTCTCGTACATATGAATGCGGACGACGCCACACTCGACATCGTCCATGCGGACGGCCGCTTCACCGCGCCGCGCAGCCTCGATGAATTTGCCAGCTGCGTCGCCACCCACCCTGATGCGACCATTCTCGCAGGCAGCACCGACATCGGCCTGTGGGTCACCAAGCAGTTCCGCGCCCTTCCGCATCTGATCTATCTTGGCCGGGCGCGCGAACTCAACCGCATTTCCGAAGCCGACGGCTGGCTCGAAATTGCCGCCGCGGTGACGCTGGAAGACGCCTTCGAGGCCATCCTCCCGCACTACCCCGAACTCACCGAACTCTGGCGCCGCTTTGCCTCACGCCCGATCCGCAACGCCGGCACCCTGTGCGGCAACATCGCCAACGGCAGCCCCATCGGCGACTCGATGCCGGCGCTGATCGCCATCGGCGCCGAGGTGGTACTGCGCCACGGCGATCGCACCCGTGCGCTCCCGCTCGAAGCGCTCTATCTGGGTTATCAGAAAAAGGATCTTGCACAGGGCGAATTCGTGCAGTGCGTCAGGATTCCCCTCGCACGCGGCCCCCTCGATGAACACCTGTTCCGCGCCTGGAAGATCTCCAAGCGTCAGGACCAGGACATCTCGGCGGTGTTCGCAGGCTTCTCGATCATTCATCATCACGGCATCGTCAGCAGCGCACGGCTCGCCTTTGGCGGCATGGCCGCAACGCCCAAGCGCGCCAGCCACGCGGAAGCCACCCTGATCGGCCGCCCCTTTGATGCTGCGGCCCTGAGCGACGCCCGCGCCGCACTCGCACTCGACTTTCAGCCGCTGTCCGACATGCGTGCGTCTGCCGAATACCGCATGAACGTCGCGCAGAACCTGCTTACCCGCCTGCACCATGAACTCGCAGGTCATCCGACCCGCATCGACAGCGTGGAGGCCGATCATGCTCAGCACTGAAGCACGCGGCAGCGCCGGCGCTGCCCTTCCCCACGAATCGGCAGTGCTGCACGTCACCGGCAGCGCCACCTATATTGACGACCTGCCCGAACTGCGGCGCACGCTGCATGCGGCAATCGGACTCGCGACCGAAGCACATGCCCGCATCCTTAGTATCGACCTGTCGGCGGTCCGTGCCGCGCCCGGTGTGGTCTGCGTGCTCAGCGCGGACGACATCCCCGGCCTGAACGATTTCGGCCCTGTCGTGCATGACGACCCGATCTTCGCCACCGAAGAAGTGCAGTTCCATGGCCAGGCGCTGTTCGCAGTGCTTGCCGAAGACATGCGCGCCGCCCGTGCCGCCGCCCGTCTTGCCAAGGTCGAATACGACCGCCTGCCCGCGCTGCTCAGCATCGACGAAGCGCTCGAAGCCGGCACCCGGGTGCTGCCCGACGTCGCACTCCGGCAGGGCGATGTCGACACGGCCATCGGTGCCGCGCCGCATCAGCTCGAAGGCACCGTGCGCCACGGCGGGCAGGATCACTTCTACCTCGAAACCCATATCGCCTACGTCATCCCGCAGGAAGACAGGACTTTCAAGGTGCATTCGTCGAGCCAGCACCCGGGCGAAGTTCAGTTGCAGGTCGCCCACGCGCTCGGTCTGGAGGCCAAGGACGTCACCGTCGAATGCCGGCGCATGGGCGGCGGCTTCGGTGGCAAGGAAAGCCAGCCCGGGCAGATCGCCGCGATTGCCGCCATCGGCGCGCTGCGCACCGGGCGCCCGGTCAAGCTGCGCCTCGACCGCGACGACGACATGGTGCTCACCGGCAAGCGCCACGACTTCCGCATCGACTGGCATGTCGGCTTCGATGACGAGGGCCGCATTCTCGGCGTTCGTTTCCGCCAGTCCACCCGTGCCGGCTATTCGGCCGACCTCACCGGTGCGATTGCCGACCGCGCGATGTTCCATGCCGACAACGCCTACTTCCTGCCCAGCGTCGCGATCGACTCCCACCGCTGCAAGACCCATACGGTATCGAACACCGCGTTTCGCGGCTTCGGCGGGCCGCAGGGCATGTTCGGCATCGAGGAAGTGATCGACGCCATTGCGCGCAAGCTCGGGCGCGACCCGCTCGACGTGCGCAAGCTCAACTACTATGGCATCACTGAGCGCAACACCACGCACTACGGCCAGGTCATCGAAGACAACGTTATCCATGAGATGACGGCCGAGCTCGAGGCCGGCTGCGACTACCGCGCCCGCCGCGAGGCGGTCCGGAAATGGAACGAAAGCAGCCCGGTCATCCGCCGCGGCATCGCCCTCACCCCGGTCAAGTTCGGCATCTCCTTCACCGCCACCCACCTCAACCAGGCCGGCGCACTGCTCAACGTGTATACCGACGGCACAGTGCTGCTCAACCACGGCGGCACCGAAATGGGTCAGGGCCTGTTTACCAAGGTGGCACAGGTCGTGGCGCGCGAACTGCAGATCGACATCGATCGCATCCGCGTCACCGCATCCGATACCGCGCGCGTGCCTAATGCCTCGGCCACAGCAGCGTCGAGCGGTGCCGACCTCAACGGCAAGGCCGCGCAGGACGCCGCACGCAAGATCAAGGCACGGCTCACCGAATTTGCCGCGGCAAAGTACGCCGTGCGCGAAGACCAGGTTGAGTTCCGCGCCAATCAGGTTCAAGCCGGCACCACCGTCGTCAGCTTTGCCGAGCTCGTGCATGCGGCGTGGATGGCGCGCGTCTCGCTGTCCGCGACCGGCTACTACCGCACGCCCAAGATTGCCTACGACCGTGAAACCCTGTCGGGCCGCCCGTTCTATTACTACGCCTACGGGGTTGCGTGCAGCGAGGTCGCCATCGACACCCTGACTGGCGAGTCGAAAGTGCTGCGCACCGACATCCTGCACGACGCCGGCCAGTCGCTGAACCCGGCGATCGATATCGGCCAGGTCGAGGGCGGCTTCATTCAGGGCATGGGCTGGCTGACCATGGAAGAGCTGCACTGGGACGCAAGCGGACGCCTGCGCACTCATGCGCCCTCCACCTACAAGATTCCGGCTGTGTCCGACATCCCAAGGGTCTTCAACGTTCGCCTGTGGGATCGCGCCATCAACGTCGAAGACTCGATCTTCCGCTCCAAGGCCGTCGGCGAGCCTCCCTTCATGCTTGCGCTGTCGGTCTGGCATGCGATCAAGGACGCGGTGGCTGCGTCAGCCGACTACCGCGTCACCCCGATGCTCAACGCGCCGGCCACCGCCGAAGAGATCCTGCGCAGCGTGGACGACGCCCGTCAGCGGGCTCACACGCCATGACTGCCGGACGCCTGCTCGATCATCTGGCCGCCAGCCTCTGCGCCGGCGAGCGCATGGTGTGGATCGGCGTCGCAGAGACACGCGGCTCGGCACCGCGCGCGCCGGGCGCCCGCATGCTGGTCGGCATGGGCTCAAGCTTCGGCACCATCGGCGGCGGTCACCTCGAACTGCGTGCAATCGAAATTGCGCGCGGCATGATCGTCGATGACGCCGCCGGTATTGCGACCGCCCCCAGAATCGAGCGCTTTCCGCTTGGGGCCAGCGTCGGCCAGTGCTGCGGCGGTGTGATGCATCTTGCCTTCGATGTCGTTCGCCCGACTGAGCGTGCATGGGTCGAAGCGGCACGCGCACTGGCGCACGAGGACATCGAGTGGGTGCGCATCCTCAGCCTCGGGGGCGCGCCTGTGCAGGTCGCCAGCCTCGCCAGCCTGCGCGCCGACAGCCGCCACCCGGCGCTCGCCGCCAGTGCAGCCGGGCTCTCCTCCCTTGCCGGCGACAGCGCCATGATCTGCTGCGACAGCCTTGGCGGCGAGCGCCACGTCATCGAACTCATGCGCCCGGCGGAGCTTCACCTGGCCTTGTTCGGTGCGGGCCATGTCGGCCGCGCACTGATCGAGGTCCTCGCCCGCCTGCCCATTCGCGTCACCTGGATCGATCCGCGCGAGTCGGAATTTCTGGCCTGGATGCCGCACAATACGCGCCCCGTTCTGACCGACATGCCGGAAGCCGAAGTGCGACACCAACCTGCCAACACCGCGGTGCTGATTACCACGCACAGCCATGCGCTCGATCTCGAGCTGGTACGGACCTGGCTCGACCGAGGTGACTTCGGCTTTCTCGGACTCATCGGCTCGACCTCCAAGCGCGCAAACTTCGAGGCAAAATTGCGCGCTCGCGGCTACGCGGAAGACCAGCTTGCACGCATCGTCAGCCCGGTGGGCGACCCCGCCGTCGTCGGCAAGGAACCCGAAGTCATCGCCATCGCGATTGCCGCGCAGCTCATGAGCCTGCGCAGCAAGCCACAGAACGTCCGGCACATCCGGCAAGATCATCCAGCCAAGGCATGCACGACACCATGACCCAGCAGACAAGCCCTTCCCCGGGCGCGCCGCCGCGCCTCGTATTGAGCAACATCCGCAAGGTCTACCCGACCGTGGTCGCCAACGACGGCGTCAATCTTGAAGTCGCGCCCGGCGAGATTCATGCCGTACTGGGCGAGAACGGCGCCGGCAAGTCGACGCTGATGAAGATCATCTACGGCGTCACCCGGCCCAGCTCGGGGGAGATGCAGTGGGAAGGCAAGGATGTCACCGTCGAGAGCCCGGCACATGCGCGCGAACTCGGCATCGGCATGGTGTTCCAGCACTTCTCGCTGTTCGAAACCCTGACCGTGGTCGAGAACGTCGCCCTCGCCCTGCCGGGCAAGCCCGACCTCGGCGAACTCGCGCAACGCATCGAAGAGGTCTCCAAGCGCTACGGCCTGCCGGTCGATCCGCGCCGCCATGTGCATGCACTGTCGGTAGGCGAGCGTCAGCGGGTCGAGATCGTGCGCTGCCTGCTGCAGAATCCGCGCCTGCTGATCATGGACGAGCCGACCTCGGTGCTCACACCGCAGGCCGTGCGCAAACTGTTCGAGACCCTGCGCCAGCTCGCCGCCGAAGGCTGCTCCATCCTTTACATCAGCCATAAGCTCGACGAGATCAAGGAGCTGTGCCACACCGCCACCGTACTGCGCGGCGGCCGCGTCACCGGCCACTGCCGCCCGGGCGAGGAAACGCCGGAATCGATGGCGCGGCTGATGATCGGCAAGGACCTGCCGGTGTGCGAACACGGCGCCAGCCAGGCCAGCAACGAGATCCGGCTGCGCCTGGCGGGGCTGTCGCACTCGACACCCGACCCCTTCGCCACCGACCTGCGCGACATCCATCTCGACGTCCACGCCGGCGAGATCGTCGGCATTGCCGGCGTATCGGGCAATGGCCAGCAGGAGTTGCTGCGGGCCATCTCGGGCGAGGAACCGCTGTCGGAAAAATTCCCGGTGCAGATCCTCGGCACCGAAGCCGGCCGCATGAACCCCGGCCAGCGGCGCAAGCTCGGCATGTGTTTCGTGCCCGAGGAGCGCCTCGGCCGTGGCGCCGTGCCCACGATGTCGCTTGCCGACAACGCGATCCTGACCGCAGCGAAATCGCAGCACTTCGTCAGCGGTGGCTTTCTGGCCTTCAGCCGCGCGCGGGCCTTCGCCGAGAACTGCATCGAATCCTTCAGCGTCAAGTGCGGCGGAGCGCCATCTCCCGCCAAATCGCTCTCGGGCGGCAACCTGCAGAAGTTCATCATGGGCCGCGAAATCCTGCAGGCGCCCAAGCTGCTGGTGTGCGCCCAGCCCACCTGGGGTGTCGATGTCGGCGCAGCCGCCTTCATCCGCCAGTCCATCATCGACCTGCGCAACCGTGGCTGCGCCGTGCTGGTCATCTCCGAGGAGCTGGACGAATTGTTCGAGATCTGCGACCGCATCGCGGTCATCGCCAAGGGCAGGCTGTCGCCGCTGCGCCCGACCGCTGAAACCTCGGTGGAGGACATCGGCGTGTGGATGAGCGGCCTGTGGCCAGGCTCCGAGCTCGCAACCGAGGCTGTTGAACAGAAAGGGGAGCTCGCCCATGCTCAGGCTTGAACCCCGCGCCGAAGTCTCGCGCCTGATGAGCTATCTGTCGCCGGTGCTGGCGGCCGTGCTCACCCTTATCGCAGGCATGGCCGTCTTCTCCTCGCTGGGCAAGGATCCGGTCGAAGGTCTGCGCCTGTTCCTGATCAGCCCGGTCAAGGATCTCTACGGCGTCTCCGAACTCCTGCTCAAGGCCACCCCGCTGATGCTGTGCGCCATTGGTCTTGCGGTGGGCTTCCGCGCCAACGTGTGGAACATCGGCGCCGAGGGTCAGTTCATGCTCGGCACCGTCGGTGCAACGGGCGTTGCACTGTACTTTCAGGAGTCCGACAGCAGCCTCGTCCTGCCCGCGATGGTGCTCGCCGGCGCGGCTGCCGGCGCAGCCTGGGCGGCGATTCCGGCCCTGCTGAAAACGAAGTTCAACGCCAACGAGATTCTGGTGTCGCTGATGCTGGTCTATGTGGCGCAGCTCTTCGTGTCGTGGCTGGTGTTCGGCCCTTGGAAGGACCCTGACGGTTTCAACTTCCCGCAGACGGCAATGTTTGCCGACCATGCGCTGCTGCCGATTCTCGTTGAAGGCACACGCCTGCATGCGGGCTTCCTGATCGCGCTCACCGCGCTGGTCGCCGGCTACGCCTTCATGAACCGCAGCTACACCGGCTTCAAGATGCGGGTCGCGGGCGAAGCGGCCGAGGCCGCGCGTTATGCGGGCTTCTCTGCCAACCGCATGATCTGGATCGGCCTGCTCACCGGCGGTGCCGCAGCCGGCATTGCGGGCATGAGCGAAGTGGCCGGCCCCATGGGCCAGCTCACCGACAAGGTCAACCTGGGCTACGGCTTTGCCGCCATCATCGTGGCCTTCGTCGGCCGCCTCAACCCCTTCGGCATTCTGCTTGCCAGCCTGTTGATGGCGCTGCTTTACATCGGCGGCGAGCAGGTGCAGCAGTACATGAACCTGCCCAGCTCCATCTCGCTGGTGTTTCAGGGCCTGCTGCTGTTCTTCCTGCTGGGTTCGGACGTATTCATCCACTACCGGCTGAAGTTCGGCCGCGTTGCCGCCTGAGGATCGATCATGGACGCTTCGCTCTTCACCTCGATGCTGTTTGCCACCGTCGTGGCCGGCACCCCGCTGATCATCGTGTCGCTCGGCCTGCTGGTCAATGAAAAGGCCGGCGTGCTCAACCTCGGCGCCGAAGGCATGATGGCCATGGGCGCGGTCGCCGCCTTCGCCGTCACCCACCACACCGGCAGCCCCTGGCTGGGCGTGCTCGCCGGCATGGGTGCGGGCATGGCGGTGTCGCTCGTGTTCGGTCTGCTCACCCTCACGCTGCAGGCCAACCAGGTGGCCTCCGGGCTCGCGCTGGCGATCTTCGGCGTCGGTCTGTCGGCCTTCATCGGCAAGCCCTTCGAGTCCATCGCCCTGCCCGCGGTGCCGCCGATCCGCATTCCCTTCATTGCCGACCTGCCGCTGATCGGCGAGGCACTCTACAACCAGCAAGCCCTCGTCTATCTGTCGTGGGCGATGTTCTGGGCGGTGGTGTGGTTCCTCTACCGCAGCCGCGCCGGCCTGGTGTTGCGCGCCGTGGGCGAATCCCCCGCCTCGGCGCACGCCATCGGCCACCCGGTCATCCTCATCCGCTATCTGGCGGTACTCTTCGGCGGCGCCATGGCCGGCATCGGCGGCGCCTTCCTTTCGGTGTTCTACACCCCGATGTGGGTCGAAGGCATGGTCGCCGGTCGCGGCTGGATCGCCCTCGCGCTGGTCGTGTTCGCCACCTGGCGCCCGCTGCGGGTCATGGTTGGCGCATACCTGTTCGGCGGCGTCATGATCACCCAGCTCTTCATCCAGGGCTCGGGCATGCAGATCGACTTCCCCTCGCAGTTCCTGTCATCGCTGCCTTATTGGGCCACGATCATTGTGCTGGTGGTGATCTCACGCAACGTGAATACGATTCGCTTGAATTCGCCTATGTCGCTGGGGAAACCGTTCCGGGCTGAGGGGTAGGCGCGCGAGAAGGTCGCAATAATGAGGCCCGTATTCGCGGGCTTTATTTTTTTGCGAAGTCCGCGCGGACTGATGCCAAATGACGATATTTGTCCATGTTTTGCAAAAACCTGACTGGAATTCTTCAAATGGCGCGGAACGACCGCACTGACACCGACGAGGTGTGTGTAACGCGATGATCTTGCCTGCCGCACCAAACCAAACGCCGCAACACAATGCGAGATGGCGCATCAAAAAGAAAAACAGTAGCCAAAACCCATAACTTTTCGATCTATCAATCGTCCCCCCACCCCCTTAGAATTGCAACGTGCCCTGCTTGCCAGGAAGTCAATCAAAGGGTAATCGCTACGGCAACAAGGGATGGACCATGTCACTCGATGACTGCAGGATGATCGAACTACCGAAAATTCACGACCAACGCGGGAACCTGACCTTTGTCGAGGGTGACAGGCATGTTCCCTTCGATATCAAACGCGTGTACTACCTCTATGACGTACCCGGCGGTTCGGATCGCGGCGGCCATGCTCACGGAAAGCTCCAGCAGTTCATGATCGCCATGTCGGGGAGCTTTGACATCGTGCTCAACGATGGTGATCGCGAGCGCCGCTTTCACCTCAATCGTTCATACAACGGCATCTACATCGCGCCGATGACCTGGCGCCATCTCGATAACTTTTCTTCGGGTGCCGTCTGTCTGGTGCTCGCTTCAGCGTATTACGACGAGGCCGACTATTACCGCGACTATGCGTCTTTCAAGATTGCGGCACAGGCCTCACGTGCATGAAGAACACCTCGACTCTTCCCAGCGAGGCTGGCATGCGTGGTAGCCGCTTGATTATCGTCGGTGGCGCGCCGCGCTCAGGGACCAGCCTGTTCCAATCCATGATGGACTCGCACCGTGATGTCTATGGCGGGCCCGAGTTTGATCACCTGACAGACATCGTCAACTTGCGTAACCGCCTGCAGCAGGGCTTGCACTATGGTCGCATCACGCACTTCGTTGATGCGGCTCAGATCGATGACGCCATGGGGCAAATGGTGGAGTCCCTGCTTTATCCCGTCGCAGATCGCCACGGGGTCAGCCGGCTCTCGGAAAAAACACCGATGAATGTCCTCGTCTTCAAGGACCTGATGACGATACTGCCGGGCGCAAAATTCGTACATGTCATACGCGACCCGCGCGCAGTCATCATGTCCATGTATCAGGTCGCCAAGCGCATTGATCAGGCCGGACAAACACGGCCGCCCTTCCTGGCCAACCTGGAAGCGATGGCCTTGTACATCAATCAATGCGTGCATGCCGGCGTTGAAGCCTGCGAGAGTCAAGCCGCCCGCGCGATCATCGTGCGCTACGAAGATCTGCTCTCCCGTACCGAAGACACGATGATGAATCTGCTGAAGTTCCTTGACCTGCCTGATGATCGTGCGGTACTGAACCCGGGCCAGGTCGTGCACGAGAGCGCGAGCCTGTTGAAGGACGGTTCCGACCCATGGGCCGGCGGGCGCAGAACCTATACCGATCCAGAGCGTGAGAATCAGGACAAGTGGCGCGAAGATCTTGACCCAAACTCAATCGAAGTACTCAACCGCCTGTTTTCCGCTGCTCCGGTTTACGCTGCACTGGACTACAACTTCGATTGATCGAGATCCGCGTTGCGCGGCCTGCGCATCGACAAACATGCGAAAAATTCACGGCATTTGGTTGCGGACGTTTGGATCCGTTAGCCGAGTCGACTGACTGCGCACCGAGATGACGACACCTTTCTTCGACATGCAGGCGATCACCACCCCGATCGAATCCGAGTTAAGGGATGCCTTCGAGCGGGTGCTGAGCAGACATCACTTCATACTGGGTAACGAGCTCACGGCCTTCGAACAGGAGTTCGCCCGCTACTGCGGCGTCGAACACTGCATAGGCGTTGGCAATGGGCTCGAAGCGCTTTATCTGACACTTCAGGCCATGGGTATCGGCGCCGGGGATGAAGTCATCGTTCCGGCCCATACTTTCATCGCCACCTGGCTCGCCGTCACCTGGAGCGGCGCCCGGCCCGTCCCGGTCGAATCCTGTCCATTCGGCTTCAACATCGATCCTGAACGCATTGTCGAAGCGATCACCCCCCGCACGAAAGCCATCATCGCCGTGCACCTTTATGGTGAGCCCGCCGATATGGCCGCGATATGCAGCATCGCGGCAAAGCATGGTCTACAAGTGATCGAAGATGCTGCGCAAGCGCATGGCGCGCGCTACCACAACCGCCCCGTCGGCAGCCTCGGTGACGCGGCCGCCTTCAGTTTCTACCCGACCAAGAACCTCGGTGCGATGGGCGACGGTGGCGCGATCTGCACCAATAGCGCAGCCCTGGCATCGCGCCTGCGCTCACTGCGCAACTATGGATCGCAGACCAGGTATCAGCATGACGAAGTTGGCTACAACTCTCGGCTCGATGAGCTTCAGGCCGCCTTTCTGCGTGTCAGGCTGCGACGCCTCGATGAAGACAATCGCGCGCGCCAGTCAGTCGCCCAAGCCTACATTCAGGCATTGTCAGCGCTGACGCATATCACCGTGCCGCAGACGCCCGACTGGGCCACGCCCGTATGGCATCTTTTCGTCATTCGCTGCACACGGCGCGATGCGCTGATGAAGGCCCTGAAGACAGCGGGCATCGACACCCTGATCCATTACCCTGTACCGGCCCATCGACAGGGGGCCTACTCCAGCGAAGACTGGCCCGATCTGTCGATGACCGAACAGCTCTCGTCAGAAGTACTGAGTCTGCCGATGTGGCCTGGACTCGACCCTGCGCCTGTCATCGCGGCAGTGCTGCAGGCACATCGGGAGCTGGCCTCATGAAAGCGCCACCGTGGAATGTTCTCGTATTCCCGGCCGGCACAGAGGTCGGGCTGGAAATTTTCCGTTCACTCGAACACTGCAAGGAGGTGCGGCTGTTCGGCGCCTCTGCAGCCGTGGTCAACCACGGACCTTGCGTCTTTGCGCGCTATCGCGAACTGCCATCCATAGACCACGCCGACGCCTTGCACGCCCTGAGGGCACTGATCGAAGCGTGGGAAATCGACTTCATTTTCCCGGCAAATCCACTCGTCATGGATTTTCTCGATGAGCACCGACGCGAAATCTCCTGCGCCATCGTCATGCCTGCCAGCGACACCTTCAATATCGTCCGTTCCAAGTCCGCCAGCTACAAGCACCTGGCGCAGCAACTACCGGTACCGAAACTGCATAGTGCGGAGAGCATCGAGCGTTTTCCGGTTTATCTGAAGCCAGACCGCCTGTATGGATCGCAGGGAGGACAGCGACTCGATAGCCGCCACGCACTCACGGCCGTCGGCAGTCTGGAGGGCATGCTCCTCTGCGAGTACCTGCCGGGCGATGAATACACCGTCGACTGCTTCTCGAGCAGCACCGGGAAATTGCTGTTCGCCGGCCCACGAACGCGCGAGCGCATCCGCATGGGCACCTCGATGCACAGCAAGGTACCGGACAGCGAGACCCACGCCGAATTACTCGCGCATGCCCTGCAAATCCATAATGCGCTGGATCTGACCGGCCCGTGGTTCTTCCAGATGAAGCGCGATGCTCAGGGCACGCTGAAGCTGCTGGAAATCGACCCGCGTATCGCCGGCACCATGGCGTTTCACCGCGTACAGGGCATCAACTTTCCCCTTCTGGGGCTGCTCGACAAGGCTGGCATGAGCGTGCGCATATTGCGCAACCCGTACCATCAGTACAGCATCGATCGGGCACTGACGAATCGCTACCGACTGGACCTGCGCTACACCACGGTCTATGTGGACTGGGACGACACGCTCGTCATCAAGCAAACACTGAACACGCAAATGCTGCAGTTTCTCTATCAATGCATCAACCAGGGAAAGCGCATCGTTCTGCTATCGAAATCACTCGCAGCCGACAAGGAAGCGCTGCTCGCCCGTTGGCGCCTGCAATCGCTCTTTGATGAAGTCCATTGGTTGCGTGAAGATGAATCGAAAAGCGATTACATCCACGACACCGACGCAATTTTCATCGACGACAGTTTCACGCAACGCGAAGAGGTCGCCAGGCGTTTGGGCATCCTGACTTTTGATCCCAGCATGGTCGAAGTATTGCTGGACGACCGAGGGCTCTAGCATGATGCAATGGCAAAAACTCGGGCAGGTCTATCACCGCCAGCCCGATGCAGGCTGGTGGCATAGCCACACCATGGCCCCCTCCGCCATCTGCCTGAACGACGAGGTCATCCGTGTCTTCCTGGGCTGCTGGGATAGCGCGGGCATCTCCCGCATCGGCTATGTCGATGTATCGGCAGAGCGCCCCAATGAGGTCCTTGCTGTGTCCCCCAAGCCTGTTGTCGACATCGGCCGACCGGGCTGCTTTGACGACAATGGCGTATTCCCCGGACATGCTACGCGCGTGGGCGACACGATCTACCTCTACTACACCGGTTTTCAGCTTGGCGAGAAGATCCGCTACTTCAATTTCGGCGGCTTGGCGCTGAGTCGCGACGGCGGTCAAACCTTCACTCGCGTCTCCGAGGCGCCCATCCTCGACCGCGCCGACGAGGGCCTGAGCGTTCGCGCAGGGCAATCCATCCTGCACGAATCAGGCGCTTTCCACACGGTCTATTCCGCAGGTAGTGACTGGGTCAATGTCGGTGGCTATCTGCGGCCAACTTACGATGTGTATTACCAGTCTTCTCCCGACGGTCTGGCGTATCAACGCAGTGGGCAGCGCATCGTGACGCACGACGCAAGCGTAGAGCACGGTCTGGGCAGGCCCCAGCTCGTCCGGCTCGGCGAGCGCTATGCCGTCTTCTACACCCGCCGCACGCTGGACATGAAATATCACTTCGGACTGTCACTTTCCGACGACTTGCAGCACTGGGAGCGCGCCGACCATCTCGCCAACATTGCCCATGGCACAGGCTTCGATAGCGAGATGGTGTACTTCCCCTCGCTGGTCAGCGTACCCGGAAGCGGACGACGGTTCCTCTTCTACGCCGGCAACGGATTCGGTCGCGACGGCCTTGGTGTCGCCGAACTGCATGGGGACTTCCCGTGATCGCCGCCGCCTATTCGGCAAAAGACCGCAAGCGCTGGGACGCCTTTGTGCGCAATAGCCGCAATGGCACGCTGCTGTTTGAACGCGCCTACATGGAATATCACGCAGAGCGCTTTGTCGACGCCTCGCTGATCATCGACGAAGCAGATGCGGCGCTAGCCCTCCTGCCCGCCAGTCGCCACGACAATACGATCCGCTCACATGGCGGACTGACTTACGGCGGCTTCATCACCGATGGTCGCATGCGGGTCGAGAAGATGCTCCGCACATTCGATGCCGCGCTGGCGTTTTACAACAGCATCGGTATCACACGGCTTGAATACAAGGCCATTCCGCATATCTACCATCAAGCACCGGCCGAGGAAGATGCCTACGCCCTGTTCCGCCTCGGTGCCCAGTTGCTCAAGCGCGAGCCCTCAGCAGCCTTGCATTTGCTCGATACCGGCTTGCCTGGCAAGAAACGCAATGGCGCAGCGCGCGCAGCGCAGCTTGGTCTGCGCCTTGAGCAGGTCAGCACCGCCGATGCGCTGATGGCGCTGATCAACACGAATCTGCAACTGCGTCATGGTGTCAGTGCCGTTCACAGCGCTGCCGAGATGAATCGCCTGCGCGCGGCCTTCCCCCGCAGCATCGAAATTTTCCACGTCAGCGACGGAGACGGTCTCCTTGTAGGAGGTGCCATCGTTTACGTCGCGGGGCCGGTTGCGCACACCCAGTATCTCGTTGCATCCGAGGCTGGTCGCGCTAGCCGCGCAATGGATTTCCTGATTCATGCGCTCGCCGCGCGCTATCGCGAGGGCTGCCAGTGGCTCGAGTTTGGCATTTCGACAGAAGCGGGCGGACAGGTTCTTAACGAAGGGCTGATGAGCCAGAAGGAAGAATTCGGCGCACGTTGCGTATGCTACGACACCTACGTGATCGATCTTTGAGCCCTGCAATGAAAGCATCCGTTGATCCAGCGCAATCCGATAGCACGCAGGGCGATCCCGCGATCTGTGCCTACACCGCACACTATCTCCGCCGCCAGGGCGGAGCACGCTATCCGGCCGAACATCTGGTTCGCATACTGATGGGCCGTCATCCGAGACTGGCGCTGGATCAAGCGGATTATCGCGGCGCCCCCTTGCTGGAGGTCGGCTGTGGCGACGGCAGAAATCTTGGGCTGTTTCATGACCTGGGCTTCAGGATTCACGCCACCGAAGTCAGCGCGGCAATATGCGACTCGACCCACGCTCGACTCCAGAAGGCTGGCATACCGGCAAGCCTGGATGTCGGCACCAACGCGCGCCTGCCCTATCCCGACGCATCGTTTCGTTACCTGATTGCCTGGAACAGCTGTTACTACATGGAAGCCGGGTCGGCCTTCGCCGATCACGTCATGGAATATGCTCGCGTACTCACGGACAAGGGCTTTCTCATCCTGTCTGTGCCGATGCCCACAAACTACATCTTCAATGACTGCGTTGCCCATGATGATGGCAGCACCACACTGACCACCGATGCTTTCGGCGTACTTCAAGGTGCCCGACTGCAGCGCTTCAGCGATGCCCAGGCCCTGCAACAGAGTCTTGAAGCAGCATTCGCCGATTTCTCACACGGAGAAATACGTGCGGATTGCTTCGGTGTTCAGAACGATCACTTTCTGCTCGTGTGCCGAAAATACAGCCCGACGGATTCTCCGCAATCACAGCAGGATCATCAGACAAGGGTCTGACCATGAATCAGGATCTTCTTTCCTTCATAGCCGCCATCGAAGCACTTTTCGCAAAGCGTGAGGCGGATTCGGCGCTTGCCGCGATCCGCGCACTGGTAGATACGGTGACCAATGACCCGGCAACAGTCGGAAACGTGCTGTCGTCGCCGGGCCTCGATGAGCTCTGTCAGAAGCTCGGGGCTATTTCGCTCCATTACCTCGAATCTGAAAAGATGCGTCCCCCGACGGCCGACCGCCAAGCCGATGTCATCATTCTCGCCACGGAGCTCTATGGTGTGGGGGGGCATACGCGGGTTATCGAGGACATCATCCGGGCGCAGCCGGATAAGCATCACCTGATCCTGATGACGAATTTTTTCTCGCACGATTACCAATTCGACCGGGAGCGCTTTACCAGGCTCGGCGTCGAAGTCAGGACACCCGAGTCTGGTGACTATGTGAGTCGCCTCGTGTGGACACAGCGCCAACTGTGCAGCCACCCCGACGCGCAGGTATTGGTGTTCAACCACCACGCCGATGTGGCCGCCATTGCCGGCATTCAGCCCGGCCTCAATCGCGAGGTGGTGTTCTGTCACCACGCTGATCACCATCTATGTCTGGGCGCTGCGCTGGATTGGGTTCGCCACGTGGACCTCTACGAAGACTTCTGCAACACCTGCCGCGGGGCCGGGATCAAGGCCGAACTCTGGCCCCTGTCTGTACCGGACATCGGCGCACGCCCTCACGATCCCGCTTCGTTCCGCCGGACTGGCTCCTTGCTCACCGCCTGCAGCGGCCACGACGCGAAATTCATGGCCCCCTACCCCTTCCACTACTGGATGGTCCTGCCGCAGGTCCTGCGACGCAGCGGCGGCAGGCATCTGCACATCGGCCCCTTGTCTGGCGACGTCCTGAACGCCATACATGCAGAACTGGCCGTGCAAGGCGTCAGCGCAGATCGCTTCACACATATCCCGTGGGTCGAAAACCTTGGCGCAACGCTCAAGGAACAGGATGTGGATCTTTACATCGGGTCGTTTCCGCTAGGCGGCGGACGCGCCATCATCGAGGCCATGGCCGGCGGCACCCCGATCGTCACCCATGCACACCACATGCACCCACCGCTGGGCAGCGCCACGCTTGGCCCCGTTGGCACCTGGTGCTGGTCTACTCCGGACGAGTTGCTCGCCATCGTCGATTCGGCTTCACCAGAAGCCCTTGCCAGTCAGTCGCAGCGCGCACGCGAACACTATCTGCAGGCCCATGCTCCAGCAGGTTTCGAGGCCGCGGTGCGCGGCGCCCCGACAACAGTCGCTGCAGCGCCTGAGAATATCCGCAAATCGCCCGCAGTCGACCCGCTTGCAGCGTACCTCTTGCGCGCGCAAGTGCGTAACGAGACCTTCCCCATCGTCTTCAATCTGCTCGCTGAGGCCGCACAACAGTGAGTTGACTGTTTCTTGATTTTCGCTCGTTCATACGCAACAAATACGATGCCGTTCGACGCCACCACATTGTGCGGAGGCCGATGACGGTGACCATCGTAACCAGCCCGTCACCTTGCTCCCGAACACTGCTGCGCAACACCCTGCGGCAACAAGGTAAAACCCGGCTTGCAACGGTGCAGAGAGACAGGAGCAGCTCGTCCCCTCTCACCTCGTGGATCACCGCCTGGACAGGGCCGGCCTGATCAGGACGAACCGGGCCCGGCTGTCACCCTCCCGGTCACGATGCTCCGTCTCAGAAATGTTGCCGCCGACCGGCAAAAGGCTGCCAAGCTCCGATCGCAAGCCGGCAAAACTTGCCGAAAATCACCAATAAAGCCACCTAAAACAATGAAACAGAAAGAATAAACATGCTGGCACGCATCTCGCTATGTCTGTTTCAGAAGGCTCGGATTCATCAACGGTGTTCCAAACAGCTAGCCAATCCGGGCGACATCAGAACCTGATCTAAGGAGATGCAAAAATGGCACAGGTAATCAATACCAACGTCGCCTCGCTCAATGCACAGCGTAACCTGAACACCTCCCAGGGCTCGCTCGCGACCTCGCTGCAACGCCTCTCCTCCGGATTGCGCATCAACAGCGCCAAGGACGATGCCGCAGGCCTCTCGATCTCGGAGCGCATGACCTCGCAGATCCGCGGACAGGATCAGGCCCGGCGCAATGCCAATGACGGCATCTCGCTGGCGCAGACGGCCGAGGGCGCGCTGCAGTCGTCCGGTGATGTGCTGCAGCGCATCCGCGAACTGGCGGTGCAGTCGTCCAACGCAACGAACTCGGCCTCGGACCGCCAGGCACTGAACGCCGAAGTCAATCAGCTCACGGCCGAGCTCGACCGCATCGCCCAGACCACCGAATTCAACGGCAGCCGATTGCTCGACGGTTCCTTCACCACTGCGACCTTCCAGGTTGGCGCCAACGCCGGGCAGACGATTCAGGCCACGACGGCAAACTTCAGCACGAATCAATATGGCGGCTACCGGATCGGCTCCCAGGCAGCGGCCACTTCAGGCGCCAAGGGCGACCTGACGACCGGCAGCACCCCGTTCTCCGTCGCCTCGTCGGCCGCAGCATCAAACCGGGTTGTCGGCGGAACGATCACGATCAACGGCGCCACCGGTGCGTCAACCGCCACGATTCCAGCAGGTGCATCGGCAAAGACCGCCGCCGCGCTGATCAATACCGAGAGCGCCACCACCGGCGTCAGTGCATCGGCGAAGACCGAGTTCGACATCGACTTCAGCGCCCCCAATATCAGCTACAAGTTCGATGTCAGTTCGAACAACTCAGCTGCGGTCACCATCTCCTTCACCATTGGTGCAGAAGACAACGACGGACTGGCTTCGGCCATCAATGCGTTCAACGACGTTTCCTCGAAGACCGGTGTTTCGGCGCGCATCAACGATACCGGCGACGGCATCACCCTGCTCAACGCAGCGGGCGAAAACATCACCATCGCCAACGCGGCGTCGGGTTCTGCTGCGGCCACCATCGGCGGAACGGCGACTGCTGCAGGCGCGACCGCCATCGGAACCGGCCAGCTGGTGCTGGACTCGGACAAGTCGTTCAGCATCGACGCACCGAACACGACCGACTTCTTCAACGCGACCACTGCTGCGGCTCAACTGCAAAAAGTGAGCGACCTCGATGTCAGCTCCGTCGATGCCGCACAACGAACGCTTGCCATCGCAGACGCGGCGCTGTCGGCAATCAACGGACAACGGGCAAAATTCGGCGCCCTGCAGGCACGGTTCGACACCACGATATCCAATCTGCAGGTATCGTCCGAGAACCTGTCGGCCTCGCGCTCGCGTATCCGCGACACCGACTTCGCGTCCGAAACTGCGAACCTGACACGCGCCCAGATCCTGCAACAGGCTGGCACTGCAATGCTGTCACAGGCCAATGCGCTGCCACAGCAGGTGCTGCAGTTGCTGCAGGGCTGATTCCTTAAGTACCATCGAGCTTGTCGGATCCGCCACTTAGCCCCTGCTTCCGGCCCCGAAATGGCGCCAGAAGCAGGGGCTAAGTGCCAAACCCGAAGCGCTCATCCGAAGTGGAAACTGGATCGGCCGCGCCGTTCTCGCTGAGCACCATCCGCGACCTTGCTCCGTGGGCCGCAGCGGCGCAGAAAAAAGGCATCGAGCAACAACGACGTCACCTGCATACTGGCAACCTGATGCCACACAGTGCTCAAGCTCGCTCAGTTCACCATTTCGATCAACAGCCGCTCAAGACCAAGGCACTGCGGTCCGAGACGTCCGGCGAGCTTCGCGCTGAGTTGCCAAGCTTCGATGCATCTGCCAACAACAGGATCAGACCGGACGCCTCGCCCGTCACATCTCCCCCCGTTTTCAGCAAACCGGCCCGACTAACACGACGCCAAGGGACTCGCACCGATGCAGACTACCCCCGCCGATAAAGACCGCGACCAGATTGAGCTGGCCCGCAGCCTCATTGCCCAGGACGATCTCGCGGAAGCTGCCGATATCCTGACGGCGCTGGTGCTGGCCGATACCCCGCTCGCCGACGCCTACCATGACCTCGGCTGCCTCGCCGTCCGGCAGGGCGACGTCGAGACGGCTTCAGCGCTCTTCAGTCGGGCCCTGGAAAAGAACCCCGAGTCGCTCACCGCCCGCCGCAGCATCGCGCTGGTGCAGGCCATCGAGCACCAGTACGACGACGCGCTGGCCACCCTCAGTCCTGTCCTTCGTTCCGGCCAGGCTGGCAGCGACGACTTCGGGCTCGTGCGCGACATCCTCGGCAAGGCATCGGCGCTCGGCCCGATCGCTTGGGCGCGGTTGCTCTCGGACCTGCGCACACCCTCGCACGAACAGAAGCAGGCGATCGACGAATACCAGACGATGCGTCAGCAACTCGCGGCACAGAAAGCAGCTAACGAGCAGCTGCGCGCCGAACTCGACGAACTCCGCGTCGAGTTGCGTCTCCTCGCGTCCACGCCTAACCCCGAAACGCGCAACGTCGCCTGGCAGCGGATCCATGCGCTGTCCGACGAAGACTGGCAGAACGTGCTGATCCGCAGCGTCAACATGCCTTCCTACCAAGGATTCCCCTTGCCGGGTTTTCCCGAGGACGCGCTGCAGACAGGCACCGTCGGCTCCAGCAATGAACCCGCGCTGCGCGAGGGCTTTAATTTCTACCGCGCTGTAAAGGCGCTTTGTGCCACACACGGTCATCCTCTGTCAGCCGCCACGCGGCTGCTCGATTTCGGCACGGGGTGGGGGCGCTACTCACGTATTTTCATGAAGGAGATCGCGCCGGACAACATCACCGGGGTCGACGTCGACCCCGACCTCGTCCAGGTGTGCCGCCGCACCTTTCCGTACTGCAATTTCGAGCTTGTTCCGCCCTTCCCGCCGACTGAACTGCCCGCAGCACAGTTCGACCTCGTCATCGCCTATTCCGTTTTTTCCCACTTGTCGGAAGCCGCCGCCACCGCGTGGGTCGAGGAGTTCGCGCGCATCCTGGCCCCAGGGGGCATGATCGCGATCACCACGCAAAGCCGGCGCTTCCTGGCCTACTGCGACACCATACGTCGCACGGGCGAAATCACTCACCCCTGGCACCTGAAGCTTGCCGAGTCCTTCGTCGACCTCGAAGCGTCTCAGGCCGCCTACGATCAAGGCGAGTTCCTGTTCTCAGCCACGGGGGGCGGTGACGCCCGACCGTCAAGCTTTTATGGCGAAGCCCTCGTGCCACCGGCCTTCGTCGAACGCGTCTGGTCGCGCTTTCTTGAGCCGGTCACCTACATCGACGACGGCAGCCTGCCTCAGGCCCTGATCGTCATGCGCAAACCCAGCTGAAGCGAGCACACCGCCCATGCAGCCGAAACTGATCGCCTTCCACCTGCCCCAATTCCACCCGATTCCTGAAAACGATGCCTGGTGGGGCAAGGGCTTCACTGAATGGACCAACGTTGCACGCGCCACGCCCCATTTCCCCGGCCACCACCAGCCGCAGTTGCCGACCGATCTCGGCTTCTATGACCTGCGCCTGCCCGAGGCTCGCGCCGCGCAGGCCGAACTTGCACGCGAATACGGCATCCACGGCTTCTGCTACTACCACTACTGGTTCAACGGGAAGCGCCTGCTCGAGCGCCCAGTGGAAGAGATCCTTGCGTCCGGCGAACCGGACTTCCCCTTCTGCCTGTGCTGGGCCAACGAGAACTGGACCCGGCGCTGGGACGGCGCCGAGCAGGAAATCCTGATCGGCCAGAACTACAACGACGACGACGATCGCGAGCACATTCAATACCTGATCGAGGCTTTCCGTGATCCACGCTATATCCGGGTCGACGGCAAGCCACTGATCCTGATCTACCGCGCCCGCCATCTGCCCGACCCGAAGCGTACGACCACCATCTGGCGCAACGAAGCGCGCAAGGCGGGTATTGGCGAAATTTTCATCTGCCGCGTGGAGAACTTCTTCAACGAGCGCGATGATCCCCACGTGCTGGGGTTCGACGCCTCGGTAGACTTCCAGCCCGACTGGATGGCAATCAACGACGACAACCCGAGCGTCGTGCTGCCCGACGAGCATTTCGTGGTCGACTACCGCGACATGGTCGAGTCGCAACTGGACCGGCCCGATGTCCCGCACCTGCGCTTTCCCGGCGTCACGCCGTCATGGGACAACTCCGCCCGCCGCAAGAAGAACGCCTTCATCATCGCCGACAGCGCGCCGGAAGCCTATGAGCACTGGCTGACCGAGACCTTGCGCAGCGTATCCGACCGTCCCGAGAGCCAGCAACTGGTCTTCATCAACGCGTGGAACGAATGGGCCGAGGGCAACCATCTCGAACCCGACCAGAAGTTCGGGCGTGGCTACCTCGAAGCCACCCGCCGTGCGCTCGAGACGGCCGCCGCACCACGGACACTGAAATCCCCGCCGCTGGTCGATCCGCTTTCCCACAACGGTTTCGTCCCACGGGAAGCGTATGCCAGGCGCCAGTCTGCGCAACGCCTCAGCAAGGCGGCCGGCCTGCTGCATGATCAGCGGCTGAGCGGCTGCGCCCCGCCGCACATCCGTATCGTGCTCGACGCCACCAACTGCAGCGACGCTCAACTTCAGGACTCGCTGAACTCGGTTGCAGCCCAGCTCTATGAACACTGGCAGCTTGAGGTGCTATCGCAGCGGGCCGCGCCGAACATTGCCTCCTCGCGCCTTGGCTGGCACACCATCGAGCCGCAGCAGGCAGCGGCGGCCACCCTGCAGCTGGTCGAAAGTTCGGGCGACGACTGGCACCTCGTTTTCGCCGGCGGCGAGCTTCTGGCCGAGGATGCCCTGCTGTTCGCAAGCCAGGCCTTGATCGATGCCCCCGAAGCCAGCCTGTTGCTGACCGACGGCGACACCCGGGATGCTGACGGCAGACCGGTTCGAACCTGGCTCGCCCCCGGGGTCAACCCCGACTGGCTAAGATCCACGCTCAGGATTGGCGGCCTCGTCATTGCCAGCACGGGGATCATCCGCAATGCCCTGCAGGACATCGGCGACTCCCCCACCAACGCATTGCCCCTGGCGGCCGTGCTGCGCGCGTTCGAAGACGCAGATGGGCACCACATGCTTCACCTTCCCCGCATTGCGCTGAGCCGGCCTGATTCCGTAGCCCCGATTCCGCTTGGTTTTCGCGCCGAGCTGCTGCAGGCCCACCTCGGGCGCCAGGGCCATGCAGCCGGGATCGAACACGGCATGCTGGATGACAGCTGCCGTATTCGCTACGAGCACGCGCAGGAGCCCCCTGCGGTCGCGATTGTGATCACTGGCATCGGCGACCGCGGCATGCTGCTCCGGTCAGTGGAAGGCATCCTCTCCCACCCGGCCACTCCCCCCCTTTCGATCCTGTTGCCGCTGGCGCCAGACTGTACCGCCGACACGCGTGAGTGCCTGCAACAACTGGCTGCGCTCGGCTCACAGGGCATCCGGATCATTGAGGTCGCGGCAGGGTCGCCGACGGCTGTGGCGAATCAGCTCGCAGCGGCGACCGAGGCCGACGTGCTGCTTTTCCTGGGCAACGGACTGATCCCGCTCGATGCGGACTGGCTCGATGCCCTGGTCCGCCATGCGCTCAGGCCAAGCATCGGCGCAGCCGGCGGCCGTGTGATCGCGCCCGATGGCTCGTTGCAGCACGGCATGATCCGGCTCGGCCAGATGGGCGTTGCCGCGACCCCGTTCCAGGACGTATCGGTCGGCTATACCGGCAACGGGGGTGAGTTGCAGCTCGAACAGAACTGCACCGCAGTCTCGACGCAGTGCCTGATGATCCGGCGCAAAACCTTCCACGACGCTGGCGGATTCGCAGCCGACCGCTATCCAGCGCGCCACGCCGAAGTCGACCTGTGCCTGCGCCTCGCCGAGCGGGGCCTTCGCACCGTGTGGACGCCCTATTCGACCGTCGTTGCGCCTGCACCACGTCCAGCGCCGTCCTTCGGCCCGCCTGTGCGCGACGATGAGGCTTTGCTCGACGACTGGCTTGAGCGCGTCCCGACCGACCCGTATTTCAACCGTCAGCTCACGCGCCATTTCAACCGGCCACGGCTACAGACCGACGTAGCGCTCGCGCAGGATGCGCTGCCCTGGCACCCGGTGCCGCGCATCTACGCCCACCCCGCAGACCTGGCCGGGTGCGGCGAGATCCGCGTTTCCACGCCGCTGCGCGCGCTAAACCGCGCCAGCCTGATTCAGGGCGGCGGCGGCACCCGCTTCCTTGGCCCATGGGAGCTCGCGACCGTCGCCCCCGACACGGTCGTGACTCAGCGCATCTTCAGTGACCTCGGGCTGACCTGGCTGGCTGCCTACCGCAAATATGGCCGCAGCCTGCTGATCTACGAACTGGACGACCTGATCACCCGTATCCCACGCGAGAACGAACACGGAAAAGGCTTTCCGGCCGATATCGAGGCCCGCATCGGAAAGGCCATCGGCCTGTGCGACCGCCTGGTGGTGTCGACCGCAGCGCTGGCAGACGCTTATGGCCGCTTCGCAAACGAAACCGTAGTCGCCCCCAATCTCCTCGACGATGCAATATGGGGTGGCTTACAGCCCACCCGCAAACAGGGCGCCCGACTCCGCGTCGGCTGGGCCGGCAGCACCAGTCACGGAGGCGATCTGGCGCTCATGCACGACGTGGTGCGCAGCCTGTCCGACGAGGTGGACTGGGTCTTCCTGGGTTTCTGCCCCGATGCGCTTCGCCCCTTCGTGCGCGAGTTTCACCCGTCGGTGGCTGTAAAGAACTATCCCGCGGCGCTGGCCGGCCTCGGGCTCGACATCGCCATTGCGCCACTCGCGGCCAATGCCTTCAACGAAGCCAAGAGCAACCTGAAGCTGCTCGAATACGGTGCGCTCGGCTATCCGGTCGTGTGCAGCAATGTCCTGCCTTACCAAGGCAAGCTGCCGGTCGTCAGGGTTGCGAACACCACCCAGCAGTGGGTGGCTGCACTCCGGCGTTTGCTGGCCGACGCAGACGAACGCCAGTCGCTGGGAGACTCACTCCGGACCGAAGTCCGGGCGAACTGGATGATCGACGCCCGGCGCGCCGAGTGGCTATCGGCCTGGACGCGCTGATCAGTCCGCGACCTCGATACGACCCGCCCCTGGGCCATCCGTCCGCCGCGCCCAGGCCATTTCGAGGCCGCGCCCGAGATGGCGGGCGAAGGCTGCCGTATCGAACAGTGCGCAGTGTTCGCGCGTCGTCTGCAGGCGCGTCCGCAAGGCGGCAAGCGCCGGTCGATCATGCGCGAGCGCAAGGATCAGCGCCTCATAGGCCGCATCGTCATGCGCTACCAGCTCGGGCAATCCCGCAGCGTTCACAATGCTGGCCGACACCCGTGACACGAAGGTGGTACCGCAGCGCGCGACCTGTGGCACGCCGGCCCAAAGCGCATCGCTCGCAGTCGTGTGGGCATTCACCGGAAATGCGTCGAGCGCGAGATCGGCCGCAGCCAGGCGGCCTAGGTGGCCCCCGGATGACATCCGCGGAGCCCAGACCAGACGCCCCGGATCAACGCCAGCCATGCTTGTCGCCGCAATCATCGCCTCGCGCGCCTCGGGGCTGGCCTCGAGCAACCACAGGATGGCGTTCGGGATGGCCCCGAGCAGGCGCATCCACTGATCGAAAACCGCACGTGTGATCTTGTAGGGCTGGTGGAACGCTGCCATCACGAACGCGCCTTCGGGCAGCCCGAGGTCAGCGCGCGAAGCCCTCGGCCCGATGGCACGTTTCAGGTCGTTCGGCTGGTAGCAGCCCGGTACGCTCAGAACGCGCTCGCTGTAGTGCGCCTCCGCGCCCGGCGGAATCGTCACCGGATCGGCAATGATGTAGTCGATCCACGGCGCACCCATCGTTCCCGGAAAGCCCAGCCATTGCATCTGCACCGGTGCAGGGCGATAAGCCAGGATGCCGCCCCGGTAGCCCTGGGTCCAGCCCTTGAGATCGATCGCGATGTCGATGCCGTCGTCGCGCATGCGGCACGCTGCAGCCTCGTCGCTGAGCGCGCCCACTGACACCCATTCGCGAATGCTTTGCTGCAAGCGTTGGCGATAGGAGTCCTGGACGTCGGGCCCATGATCGTAGGCAATCAGGGTGAAACGGGCGGGGTCGTGGTACTCGATTGCACCCGCGAGCAGGTGAGCTGTCGCGTGATCGCGGAAATCCGCCGACAGGAGCGCAACGCGCAAAGGGCCCGCCGCCCGCGCACGAGGCTGCGTCTGCCCTGCTTGCGGAAAGCGGGCCGAGAAGTGACGTGCGAGCTGCAACTGGGTGGCCGGGTCCGAGCCCGGCGTCGCCAGCCACGCAAACGGCGAAGGCGACTCGCCCGTGCTCAGGACTTCGCCACTTTTCAACTGTCCAGCAAAGGCGCTCTCGAGCAGCTCTGCCCCATCCCAGTCGAGCACCTGACGACATGCGTGCGCCGCCTGCAGTATCCATGCGGGGCGTTCGGATCGTTTTACGGCCTCGATCAGTGCCTCGCGCGCCAGCGCATGTTCGCCAAGATCCTGCGCGGTGCAGCCAAGGTTGTAATAGGCGTCTGCGCACTCGCAATCGCACTCAAGTGCCTTCAGCAGTGCCGTCCGGGCCTCCTCCAGCTGCCCCGCATCACGCAGCGCTACCCCGAGGTTGCTCCACCCCTGTCCCCACTCGGGCGCCAGTGCCACTGCCCGACGACCCGCCGCAATGGACTCACCGATTTCGTGCCGGGCGCGCTGCGCAAGGCCGAGGTTGGACCATGAAACCGCATCGTCCGGCGCAAGGCGGACAGCCTCGCGCAACCAGCCCTCGGCCTCGGCGGGCTGGCCTTCGCCCGTCTGCAGCAAAATGGCACCCAGCAGAGCAGCCGCACCTGCATCGTCCGGAAGCGCACTCAGATTGCCACGACAGAAGCGCTCTGCCTGCGCGAGGTCGCCACGCTCGACCAGAAGCTCCCTGCACAGGCGGGCAAGCTCGCGATCCTGCGGCAGCAGGGCATGGGCAGACAGAAAATGCCTGAGCGCATCCCCGGGCCGATGTGCCTGCAGCAACACGCAACCGAGGTTGTAGACCGGCGTCGGCACACCCGGCTGCATTGCGATTGCCCGCTCGTGCGCCTCGATGGCCGCATCCAGCTGATTATCTGCCGCCAGGGCATTACCAAGATTGCTCATGGCCTGCGCGTCCTGTGGCAGCAAGCGCACCGCTTCGCGCAGGGCAATCACGGCCTCGGCCGCGCGCCCCATCTCCAGTAACGCACACCCATGCAGCTTGTGTGCGAGACCAGCTTCGGGGTGCCGCAGACACAAGGCCGCGGCAAGCGCAGCAGCCTGTGCATGCCGCCCGGCAGAAAAATGTGTCGCAGCGGCGCTCAAGGATTCCCTGTCATGCGCCGAAAGCAGTTTGGGCTGCACCATCAATCAATTCCCCAGGCATCGTCGGTGCCGCGCATCTTAACCGGTGTTCCCCGCAGCCTTGCCCGGACACGGCAATCGTTGCAAGGTCAAGCACACAAGCGGGAGAAATTTCCTAAAGTTCTCCGATCATGGTCCGTTAATGGAATCAAGAGCGCAGGAATCAGGATTCAACATCTGGCTCGCATCGGACACCCCGGCCAGCGCCGGACATTTTTGATACTTCTCTAACGGAGAAAAATCATGGCACAAGTTATCAACACCAACGTTCAGTCGCTGAATGCCCAACGCAACCTGAACACCACCGGCAGCTCGCTGGCCACTTCGCTGCAGCGCCTCTCCTCCGGCCTGCGCATCAACAGTGCAAAGGACGACGCGGCCGGACTCGCAATTTCCGAGCGTTTCACCGCCCAGATTCGCGGCCTTGACCAGGCTCAGCGTAATGCCAACGACGGCATCTCGCTCGCCCAGACCGCAGAAGGTGCGCTTCAGTCATCTGGCGACATCCTGCAGCGGATTCGCGAACTCGCTGTGCAGTCGTCGAACGCGACCAACTCGGCTTCCGACCGTCAGGCACTGAACGACGAAGTCAACCAGCTCACGCAAGAGCTCGACCGCATCGCCAAGACCACCGAATTCAACGGCCAGAAGCTGATGGACGGCTCCTTCACTTCGGCAACGTTCCAGGTTGGTGCCAATGCGGGTCAAAGCATCACCGCAACGACGGCCAACTTCTCCACCAACCAGTATGGCAACTACCGCATCGGCTCCAAGGCGGCGACCACTGCAGGCGGCACGGGCGACCTGACCAACGGCAGCACGGCCAACGCAATTGCCTCCAACGCTGCAGCGACCAGCCGTGTCGCAGGTGGCTCCATCACGATTAGCGGTGCGACCGGCTCCGCCACGGTTTCGATTACTGCGGGCGATTCGGCCAAGAAGGCTGCTGAACTGATCAATGCGCAGACCAGCACCACTGGCGTGAAGGCATCGGCCAAGACCGAAATCGACGTGACCGCCATGGCGGCGAACACGACCTACAAGTTCGACGTTTCTTCCAACAACAGCACTGCAGTGACGCTCTCCTTCACTGTCGGCTCTGCTGTTGATCAGGACGGGCTGACTTCGGCAGTCAATGCGTTCAACGACGTGTCTTCCAAGACCGGCGTCACCGCGCGCATCAACGACACCAATGACGGCATCACCCTGCTCAACGCCGCAGGTGAGAACATCACCATTGCCAACGCTGCGAGCGGATCGGCCGCTGCGACCATCGGTGGCACCGCGACTAACGCAGGTGCTTCGGCAGTCGCCACGGGCCAGCTGGCCCTCGACTCCGAAAAGTCGTTCAGTGTCGCTGCCGCCAACACAACCGACTTCTTTAACGCCACAGCAGCGGCAGGACAGTTGCAGAAGGTCAGTGACCTGGATGTCAGTTCAGTCGATGCAGCGCAGCGCACACTGGCCATGGTCGACTCAGCCCTCGCGGCGGTGAATAGTCAGCGTGCAAAGTTTGGCGCCCTGCAATCACGCTTCGAGACCACCATCTCCAACCTGCAGACCACAACCGAGAACCTGTCGGCCTCGCGTTCGCGGATTCGTGACACCGACTTCGCATCGGAAACCGCCAACCTGACCCGCGCACAGATTCTGCAACAGGCCGGCACCGCGATGCTGTCCCAGGCCAACGCCCTGCCGCAGAACGTACTTTCGCTGCTCGGCTAAGCGGAGTAGGCTGAGGAAAACCACACGGCGCGAAGTTCGCAAGAGCCTCGCGCCGCTTTCCCTTGAGGGAGGCAATCATGACTATCCCTGCGTTAAGCAGTTCCATGGCGTCCGATGTGCTGTCGCACGCCACTGCGGCACCGCCCGCCGGGTCGGCTCAGACTTTGGGATCGACACGGAACAGCGGTACGACAACCGGCGCTGAACAGATTTCGTCTGCGACGGCCACCACATCGCAACAGTCTTCAGGCACGCCCGCTTCGCTGCAGGAAGTGGAGCAGGCGATGGAAGAAGTGCGAAGTGCAATCGCCCCAATGGCACAGGACTTGCTTTTCTCCATTGAGGAAGACACCGGAAAAACCATCATCAAAGTGGTGGATTCGAGCACTGACGAAGTCATCCGGCAGATTCCGTCCGAGGAAATCATTACCATCGCCAAGGCGCTGGACAACCTACAGGGCTTGCTGCTCAAACAGAAAGCCTGAGCGGCTGCGGCTTAGAAGGAGAACGTTATGGCGGGCATTACTTCAACTGGTCTGGGTTCGGGGCTCGACATCGAGTCGATCGTCAGCCAACTGATGACGGTAGAAAGTCGTCCGCTCAGCCTGCTCGCCGCCAAGGAAGCAAGCTACCAGGCAAAACTCTCCGCCTTCGGCCAGATCAAGAGCGTGCTCTCGTCGCTGCAGACGGCAACAACTGCCTTGAACGATGCGGACAAATTTGCCGCAACCAAGGCAACATCGAGCGGCGACGGCGGCTTCACTGTCAGCTCAAGCACAGCCGCTTCAACCGGAAGCTATAGCGTGGATGTAATGCAGATGGCAAAGATCCAGCGCATTTCGACACCTGCGAGCACCAGCTTTGTCCCCTCCGCCGGCACGCTGACGATCAACTTCGGCACAGTCTCCGAGGTCAACGGATCGAACACCTTTGTCGATGACGTGCCGGCGCGCACTGCCTCGCTCGACTTCACGGGCAGCACACTTGCAGAACTGCGCGATGCGATCAATGCCGACAGTACGCTCGGCATCAAGGCCAGCATCGTCAACAACGGCTCGCAGAATCAGTTGGTGCTCAGTGGCACCACCACGGGCGCCAACATGGCATTCAAGCTGACCGGTGACAATGGCCTCGCAGGGCTGAGCTTCGACCCGGCCGCCACGGCCGCTCCTACGGATACGATGTACTCCGTTCAGGCTGCGCAGGATGCCCGCATCAAGGTCGACGGCATCGAGATCACGCGTGGCAAGAACACCATTTCCGACGTCATCGAAGGGGTCACCCTGACGCTGACCAAGGAGCCGAGCGGCACCGCGACCAGCCTGGTCAATACCGTCTCCGTGTCCGAAGATCAGACCGCGGCAAAATCTGCGATCGAAGCATTTGTGAAGGCCTATAACGAGGTCAGCAGCACGATCAAGAGCCTCACGGCCTACAACACCGACACCAGTACGGCTTCCACGCTGACTGGCGACTCCACCGCGCGCAGCATCGCCAGTCAGTTGCGAAGCTCGCTCAGCGCCTCTTTCAGCGGGCTTGGAACCGCCACGACGATGTCGCAGATCGGCATCAGCTTCGACAAGGACGGAACCCTCGCTTTCGACAGCACCAAGTTCTCGACGGCGCTCAGCGACTCCGACATGAACGTCTCCGCCCTGTTCACCGGCACCGACGACGTCGATGGCTTCGCCACCACCTTCAATGCGCGCCTGAGCGCCTATATCGACAGCGACGGCCTGATCGCCGCCCGCACGGAAGGGATCAACTCGACGATCAAGTCGATCACGAAAAATTACGACACGCTGGAAACCCGGCTTGAAGCCACTGAAGCGCGCTACCGGGCGCAATTCACGTCGCTCGACACGCTGATTTCCGGCCTGAGCCAGACCAGTACCTATCTGACGCAGCAGTTGGCAAACCTGCCTTCCTTCAGTTCCAAGTAACAAGGACGCCGACTTTCATGTTTGGAACCTCATACGCGAATCGTGCATCGGCTTATGCCCGAATCGGCACACAGACCAGCGTCGAATCAGCCACGCCCCACAAGCTGATCCTGATGCTCTACGACGGCGCGCTGCTGTCCATCGCCACGGCCACCGCTGCCATGCGCAACAAGAACATTCCGGCAAAAGGTGCCGCCGTGTCGAAGGCGATCGACATCATCACCAACGGGCTCAAGGTCAGTCTCGACCTCGAAGCCGGCGGCGAACTTGCCGCTCGTCTGGACGCACTCTACGAGTACATGGGTGAGCGCCTCCTGTACGCCAACCTGCACAACAACGAGGCAGCGCTGGAAGAAGTCGCCAACCTGCTGAGCAGCCTGCGGGAAGCCTGGGAAGGCATCGCCGGCCAGGTTTCGACCTGACGGAGACCGGTCATGCTGACACCCGGAACCGGCGCCCAGTTGCTGAGCCTTTACGAGGCCATGGCCGTGGCCGCACGTGAAAACGACTGGGATCAGCTCGCAGAACTCGAACATGCCGCAGCAGACGTGCGCAAGTCGGCCCAGAGCGCCTCGAACGGCTCCGTGCTGTCGGCGGACGAGCAGCGTACGCTCGCCGGATGTATCCGCAGCATTCTCGAACTCGACCGCGAGATCCGTACTCACGTCGAACCCGCGCTTGAGAGCACCCGCAAGCTGCTGTCGACCACCGTGCGAGACAAGGCCGTGCGCAACGCGTACGGCAATCTCGGGGGGTGAGCGGCTTGACGGTCTGCTGACCGGACGCCCCGCACCATGATTCCAGCCGATCTCGCCGCCCGCCTCCGCCTGCTCAACGAAGCAAGCTTCTTCAATACCGATCCACCGGTCGCGGGGCTGCAACGGGCGCGCGAGATCCAGGCGCAACTGCCGGAGCTCGTTCCCGGTCAGCGCTTCTTTGCCACCCTGCAACGCACCCTGCCTGACGGCACCTTTCAGGCACTGGTCGCGGGCAAGCAGGTTACGCTGGCGCTCAACACCTCCGCCAAGGCCGGCGACACACTCGAACTGATCGTTGCCGAAACCACACCCAAGGCGGTGCTCGCCCGACTGGCGAATCCCGACGCCGCTCAGGCCAACAGTTCGGCCCCTTCAACGCTGAGCCAGACCGGCAAGCTGATCAGTTTCCTGCTCACCGGACAGCCGGCCTCAAAGCCCGTCGTACTGGCAAACAACCAGCCGCTGCTGACCACCCCGCCGGCAAACGGTGCCGCGCTGGTGCCGATGCTGCGTCAGGCCGTGGCGCAGAGCGGGCTGTTCTATGAGTCGCATCAGGCGCAATGGCTGTCGGGCAAGACCGACCTCGCAGCCCTGATGCGCGAGCCGCAGGCGCAGGCCGCCGCGACGCCCGGTTCGCAGGCCGCACAGCTTGCCGCACGCCCCGGCCCCGCATCGGGCACTGCAGCGCAAGCCGCCGGCAACGCCGCGGTCGCGGCAGGTGCTGCCGGGAGCGAGAATGCACGAGGCGTCGCCTCTGCGCTCGGGACGGAGGCAGCCGTCAGCAAGGCGGGCCCGGTGGCCGAGCGCACCCTGCCGGTCGTCCATCAGCAACTCGATGCGCTGGCCACCAACCAGTATGCCTGGCATGGCTTTGCGTGGCCGGGGCAGAAGATCGAATGGATCATCGAGGACCCGCGCGGCGAGGCCGAAGGTGGTGAGGCCGAAACGCCTGCCGAATGGAACACCACACTTCGCCTCACCCTGCCCCGCCTCGGCGGCATGGAAGCGCAGCTGCATCTGACGCCGGCCGGCGTTGCCTTGCGCCTGCGCGCAGACGACCCCGAAGCCATCGCCGCCCTCGAGGCCGGACAGGGTGCGCTGGCCGACGCGCTAGAGGCCGTCGCCGTGCCGCTCACCGGCATGGTCGTGGAGTTGCGTGATGAGCGCGGATGAAACCCCGGGCCGCGGCGAAGCGGTCGCCCTGACCTACTCCAGCGGCGAAGGCGCACCGCGCGTCGTCGCCAAGGGGCGCGGCCTGATCGCGCAGGAGATCATCGAGCGTGCGCGCGAAGCCGGTGTCTATGTGCACGAATCGCCCGAGCTGGTCTCCCTGCTGATGCAGGTCGATCTCGACACCCATATTCCGCCCCAGCTCTACGTCGCGGTCGCAGAACTGCTTGCCTGGCTGTACCGTATCGAACAGGGCAACGATGCGTCGCCACCGCCACCACCCGCACTGGCCGGCCTGATGGGCGCACCGACCAAGAAGCCCGAGTAGCGCCTCGCAGGCACCGATTGCGCCGCACTTGAGCGCGGACAGCGCACCCCGCACCGAGTCGTGCTATAAGATTTGCGCAATACCCTCCGGAAACCGCATCAGCGTCAGACCGCATGTCCACCGATAACGCACACACCCGGGTCGAGCTCGTCCGCTCAGATGAAGAAGAAAAATATCTGCTGCAGAGCCCCCGCGAAATCCGTCAGCTGCTGACCAGTCTCGTGACCGGTCGTGCGCTGGTGAGCGCACAACTGACGCCCGGCAACCAGTCCTTTCTGACCGCAGTCCTCGGACTGGCCGACGACGATACTGCCCTGCTGCTGGACGGCAGCACGGACGAATCGATCAACACCCGCATCGAACAGGCGGCACAGATCACCTGCATCACGCAGCTCCACAACATCCGCATCCAGTTTCAGGTGGAGAACGCGGCCCGCATCCAGGTCGATGGCCGGCCTGCATTCCGCGCCCTGCTGCCCGACAGCGTGCTGCGCCTGCAACGCCGCGAGTTCTACCGCCTGCAGACGCCCGTCACCCAGTCGGTGATCTGCGAACTTCCGATTGCCGGTGGCACGGGCGGCGGCATGCCGGTCGAAGTCCGGATCATCGACATCAGCAGTGGCGGCATCGCGATCGCCGTGCCGCCCTCGGACTTCGTGTTCGAACCGCACATGGAGTTTCCCGGCTGCACCCTGCGCCTGCCCGAAGCCGAGCCGATCAGCACCCGGCTGGTAGTCAGGAACCTGTTCCGGCTGGTCAATCGCAACGGAATCGAGATGCAACGCGCGGGATGCGAGTTTCTCGACCTGCCGCGCAACGCCGACAGCATTATCCAGCGCTACATTCTCAGGATCGAACGCACTCGCAACGCCCGCGAACGCGGCAATTTCTGAACGCCCCTTTCACGCAGGAAGAAACGCCGCGATCCGGTCGCTGGCGCACCAGCGCAGTGCGAGGCGTGCTATAAGAACCCGTATTCACAAAGGCGTATCACCCACATCAGACAAGGCATGTCCGAAGAGACCGAAAACCAAGCCGTCGCACCGCTGCAAAACGACTCGCTCGAGAAATACCTGCTGCACGGGAAGCGCCAGATTCGCCAACTGTTGCAGGCACTGATCGACGGGCATTCGCTCATCAGCGCGCACCTGTCACCCGGCGGCCAGTCCTTTCTGACGGCGCTGGTGACGCTCTCGGACGACGAGGAGTGGGTCTTTCTCGATGTGAGCCCCGACCGCCAGATCAACGACAGGGCGTTGCAGGCCGAGCGCATGGTGTGCGTCACACAGCTCGACAAGATCCGGATCCAGTTTTCGGTTGGCCCGCTCACCGAGATGCAGCTGGACGGTCGCCCCGCTCTTGCTGCGCGCATACCCGAGCAGATGGCCCGCGTGCAGCGGCGCGAGTTCTACCGCATGCAGGTTCCGGTGACGCACGAAGTCTCCTGCCGGCTCGGCGTAAAGGCCGACGAAACCGACCCCGAACCACTCGAAGCCCGCGTACTCGACATCAGCCCGGGCGGCACCGCCTTGCAGTTGCCGCTCGATACCGTGCACCTGCCGATCGGCAAGGTCATCGACGATTGCGTGCTCAAACTGGTCGATGGCGAAGCGCTCACGGTCCGGCTCGAGGTCAGGAACAACTCGCAGCAATCAACCCGCAGCGGCGTGCTGACGCAACGCGTCGGCTTCCGCTTCGTCGAGCTGCCACGCGCTGCCGACACCCAGATTCAGCGCTACATTTTCAAGACCGAACGCGAACGCAGCTCGCGCGAGCGCGGCGGACTCTGAGCCCGCCCGCGCTGCGCAAGCCGCCCTCGCCAGGGCTCACGAAAAGTCGAGCAGCAGATCCTTGGCCGCTACAACGGTGCCCGACGTGGTGTAGACCTGCTTCACCACCCCGTCGCGCTCGGCCTTGATCGACAACTCCATCTTCATCGCCTCCAGCGTCAGCAGCATGTCGCCCTTGCTGACATGCTGGCCGGGGCGCACGGCAACCGTTCCCACCATGCCCGGCATCGGCGCACCGACCTGGTCCGGATTGGCCGGGTCGGCCTGGGGGCGCTCGACCGCATTGAAGCCGGCAACCGGCACCTTGATCAGACGCGGCTGGCCATTGAGCTCGAAGAACAGCTTCACATGGCCATCGTCGGTGTCGCTGCGGCCGAGCAGGCGGATCACCAGCGTCTTGCCGCGGTCGATTTCGACCGAGATCTCCTCGCCCTCCACCAGACCATAGAAGAACGCAGGCGTCGGCAGCACGGAAACGTCACCGTACAGGTTGTCGTGGCGCGCAAAATCGCGGAACACCTTCGGATACATCAGCGACGAAGCGAGGTCGGTTTCCGACACCGGGCGGCCGATCTCGGTCTCGAGCGCCGCCTTTGCCTGCGCCAGATCCACATCCGGCAGGTGGTCGGCGGCACGCCCGACGACCGGCTCCAGACCGTTCAGCACCTTCTTCTGCAGGGCTTCGGGGAAGCCGTCCGGCGGGTAGCCGAGCTCACCGCGGAACAACTGCACCACCGACTCGGGAAAGGCGATGTCGCGCTTCGGATCGGTGATGTCCTCCGGGCGCAGCTCATTGGTAACCATGAACAAGGCCATATCGCCCACGACCTTGGAGGACGGGGTGACCTTGACGATGTCGCCGAACAGCAGATTCACCTCGGCATAGGCGTCTGCCACCTGCGGCCAGCGCTCCTCGATCCCCACCGCCCGCGCCTGCTCGCGCAGGTTGGTGTATTGCCCGCCCGGCATCTCGTGGCGATAGACCTCGGACGTGCCGGCACGGATGTCGGGCTCGAAGGGCGAATACTGCCGGCGCACCCCCTCCCAGTAGCGTGACAGCGACTGCAGCGCACGCAGGTCGACTTTCGGATCGCGCGCTGTCCCTTTGAGTGCAGCCACGATCGAGCCCAGGCTGGGCTGCGAAGTCAGGCCGCTCATCGAGTCGAGCGCCCCGTCCACCGCGTCCACCCCGGCCTCGACCGCAGCGAGCACGCTGGCGGCCGAGATGCCGCTGGTGTCGTGGGTGTGGAAGTGCAGCGGCAGCGCGGTCTCCTCGCGCAGCACCCGCACCAGCTCGGTGACCGCATTCGGCCGGCACACGCCGGCCATGTCCTTGATGCACAGGATGTTGGCACCGGCCTTCTCGAGTGCGCGGGCCATGTCGACGTAGTACTTCAGGTTGTACTTGCTGCGCGACGCATCAAACAGGTCGCCGGTATAGCAGATCACCGCCTCGCACAACGCTCCGGTGTCGCGCACCGCATCGATCGCGACCCGCATGTTGTCCACCCAGTTGAGCGAATCGAACACGCGGAACAGGTCGATGCCACCGACGCCATCGGGTCCGCGCGCGGCCTGCTGCACGAAGTGACGCACCACGTTGTCCGCATAGTTGGTGTAGCCAACGGCGTTCGAGCCCCGCAGCAGCATCTGGAACAGCACATTCGGTATCGCCTCGCGCAACAGCCCCAGGCGCTGCCACGGGTCTTCCTTCAGAAAGCGCATTGCGACGTCGAAGGTCGCACCACCCCAGCACTCGAGCGAGAACAGATCGGCGCCCATGCGTGCGTAATGCGGCGCCACGGCGAGCATGTCGGCGGTCCGCATGCGGGTCGCGAACAGCGACTGGTGGGCGTCGCGCATCGTGGTGTCGGTGAGCAGCACGCGCGGTTCGTCGCGCATCCACTTCGAGAAGCCCTCCGCCCCCATTTCCTTGAGGCGGTCACGACTGCCGGGCGGGATCGGCGCGCCGCGATCGCACGCCGGCAGGCGCGGGCGCGGAATCGGCAGCGGTGGCGCGGTGCGGCCCTTCATCTCCGGATTGCCATTGACGATGACCTCGCCAAGGAAATTGAGCTGTCGCGTCGCCCTGTCCTGACGCAGCGGGAAATCGAACAGTGCGGGCGTTTCGTCGATGAAACGCGTGGTGCATTCGCCCGAGGTAAACAGCGGGTGGGCGATGACGTTCTCGAGAAAGGCGAGGTTGGTCGATACGCCGCGCACCCGGAACTCGCGCAAGGCGCGATCCATGCGGGCGCTCGCCTCGTCCGGCGTATTGCCCCACACCGTCACTTTCACCAGCAGGGAGTCGTAGAACGGGGTGATGACCGCGCCGGAATAGGCGGTACCGCCGTCGAGCCGCACGCCCAGGCCCGCCGCGCTGCGGTAGGCCGTAATGCGGCCGTAGTCGGGGGTGAATCCGTTCTCGGGGTCCTCGGTGGTGACCCGGCACTGCAGCGCATGGCCGTGAAGGCGGATCGCCTCCTGGTCCGGGATCATGCTGTCTTCGTCACCGATGCGCGCGCCTTCGGTGATACGGATCTGCGCCTTGACGATATCCACGCCGGTGACCTGCTCGGTCACCGTGTGTTCGACCTGGATACGCGGATTGACCTCGATGAAGTAGAAGTCGCCGCTATCCACGTCCATCAGGAACTCGACCGTCCCGGCGTGCGAGTAACCCACTTCACGTGCGAGCTTGAGCGCCGCTTCACACAGCTCTGCCCGCCGCCACGCATCGAGATAGGGTGCGGGTGCGCGCTCCACCACCTTCTGGTTGCGGCGCTGTACCGAGCAGTCGCGCTCGAACAGATGCACCAGCTGGCCGTGGGTATCGCCAAGCACCTGCACTTCGACGTGCCGCGCACGCCGCACCAGCTTTTCGAGATAGACCTCGTCATTGCCAAAGGCGGCCGCAGCCTCGCGACGCGCCGCATCGATCGCATCGCCGAGTTCGGCCTCGGACTCGATGGCGCGCATGCCGCGACCACCGCCGCCCCAGCTCGCCTTGAGCATCAGCGGGTAGCCCACCTCTGCCGCCAGGCGACGCGAGGCCTCCAGGTCATACGGCAGCGCACCCGTCGCCGGCACCACCGGCACACCGGCACGCTGCGCCAGTTCGCGCGCAGACACCTTGTTGCCGAGCTGACGCATCACCGCCGGGCTCGGGCCGATGAAGGCAATCCCGGCCGCGGCGCAGGCCTCGGCGAAATCCGGGTTCTCGGACAGGAAGCCGTAGCCCGGATGGATTGCGTCCACCTTGGCCTCGCGCGCAATGCGGATGATGTCGGGGATGTCGAGATAGGCCTGAATCGGCTTCTTGCCCGCCCCCACCTGGTAGGCCTCGTCGGCCTTGAAACGGTGCAGGGCGAGGCGGTCTTCATGCGCATAGATGCCGACCGTGCGGATGTTCATCTCGCTCGCGGCACGGAATACTCGAATGGCGATTTCACTGCGGTTCGCGACCAGAATGCTGCGAATCTTCTTCATGTTTGGCTGCTCCATGTTGTCAGGCCTCCAGCGCCTTCACGTGCGTAATCACCTCACCGATGGCCTGCTGCGCACTGCCGTACAGCATGCGGCAGTTGTCCTTGTAGAACAACGCGTTTTCGATGCCGGAGTAGCCCGCACCCTTGCCGCGCTTGACCACGATCACGTTGTGCGCCATGTCCACGTTGAGGATGGGCATGCCGTAGATCGGGCTGCTCTTGTCGGTGCGCGCCACCGGGTTCACCACGTCGTTGGCACCGATCACCAGCGCCACATCGGCCTGCGGGAAGTCGGCATTGATCTCCTCAAGGTCGAAGATCTTGTCGTAGGGCACACCGGCCTCGGCCAGCAGCACGTTCATGTGCCCTGGCATCCGCCCCGCCACCGGGTGAATGGCAAACACCACCTCCACCCCGGCCTCTTCGAGCAGCTGCGCCATCTCCCACACCTTGTGCTGCGCCCCGGCCACCGCCATGCCGTAACCGGGCACGATGACGACCTTGCTCGCGTAACGCATCACCGACGCGGCATCGAGCGCGGAGAACTCCTTCATGGTGCCTTCGATGGCCTCGCCCTCACCCTCTGCCGCCGCGCCAGTAAGCGGGGCGAAGATGATGTTCTTGATCGGGCGGTTCATCGCCTTCGCCATCAGCTGCGTGAGCAGCGTACCCGAGGCGCCGACCACGATACCGGCCACGATCAGCGCGGGGTTGCCGAGCACGAAGCCTTCGAAGCCCACCGCCAGGCCAGTGAAGGCGTTGAGCAGCGAGATCACCACCGGCATGTCGGCGCCGCCGATCGGCATCACCAGCACCGTGCCGAGCGCGAGCGCGAGCACGAAGAAGATGAACACTTCAAAGCCGCTCGGTTGCGCCGAGTAGCTCACCGTCAGGCCCACGCCGAAGGTGGCCAGCGCGAGGAAGAAGTTGACGTTGTTCTGCGCCGGCAGCCGGATCGCCTTCTTCATGATGCCCTGCAGCTTGGCAAAGGCCACGCAGGAGCCGGAGAAGGCCACCGCACCGATGATCGCGCCCAGCGCCATCAGGGTGGAGGTGATGCCGTCGTGCGCTGCGCCGCGCACCAGTTCGACCCCGGCAATCGCCGCCGCCGCACCGCCGCCCATGCCGTTGTAGATGGCGACCATCTGCGGCATGTCGGTCATCTTCACCGTCTTGCCGCTCCACCAGGCCACGCCGCCGCCGAGCACGATCGCGGTAACGATCAGCCCAACGTTGTGCAGCCCCGGCATGAAGAAGGTGACCACCGTGGCGCCGATCATCGCGAAGCCGGCCCAGACGATGCCGCGCCGTGCGGTCACCGGCGAGCTCATGGCCTTCAGGCCGAGGATGAACACCACCGCGGCGATGAAGTACGCCATGCTGACAAACCAGTTTGAACTCATTTCGCGCCCCCTTCCTTACGCCCACCGGGCTTGAACATGGCCAGCATGCGCTCGGTCACGATGTAGCCGCCGGCGGCGTTGGCCGCGCCGAGGAACACCGCGAAGAAACCGATCACCAGTTGCACCGGGTCTTCCGGGTCGGCGTGGCCGAGGGCGACCATGGCGCCGATCAGCACCACGCCGTGCACGAAGTTCGAGCCCGACATCAGCGGCGTGTGCAGAATCACCGGCACGCGCGAGATGACTTCGTAGCCGGCAAACGCGGCCAGCATGAAAATGTAGAGTGCGGCAAAGCCTTCCATGATGTCTCTCCTTACAGACCGAGGATCTGCTTCACGCCCGCGTGGCGCACTTCGCCCGCGTGGGTGAGACAGCATCCGGCCATGACTTCGTCTTCCCAGTCGAGCGCGAGCGCGCCGTCCTTGATGAAGGGCGAAATGAAGTTGAACAGGTTCTTGGCGTACATCTCCGAGGCATGCACCGGCATGCGGCTGGTGATGTGGGTGGGACCGATCACGAGCACGTCGTTGATCCACACCTTCTCGCCCGCGACCGTGCCTTCGACGTTGCCGCCGCTCTCGGCGGCCATGTCGACGACCACCGCACCGGCTTTCATCTTCGCGATCATGTCCGCGCTGATGATGCGCGGGGCTTTCCGGCCCGGGATCGCCGCGGTGGTGATCAGCGCATCGCACTGCGCCACGGCCTTGGCCAGGCGTTCGGTCTGCTTGGCTTTCTCTTCGTCGGTGAGTTCGCGCGCATAGCCGCCCGTGCCCGCTGCGGCCACGCCGGTGTCGACGAACTTGGCGCCGAGCGATTCGATCTGCTCACGGGTTTCGGGGCGTACGTCGTAGGCCTCGACCATGGCGCCGATCCGGCGCGCGGTGGCAATCGCCTGCAGCCCGGCCACGCCGGCACCGATCACCAGCACCTTGGCCGGGCGGATGGTGCCTGCGGCGTAGGTGAGCATGGGGAAGAACTTGGGCGAGTGGTCCGCGGCAATCAGCGCGCACTCGTAGCCGGCCACTGCGGCCTGGCTGGAGAGCGCGTCCATGCTCTGCGAGCGCGAGATGCGCGGCAGCAGTTCGAGCGCAAAGGCGGTGATCTGCTTCTCCTGCAGCAGCTTCACCCGCTCGGCGTCCGCCCACGGCTGCAGCATGCCCAGCAGCACGCTGCCCGGCTTCATCGCCGCGATCGACTCCGGCGTCGGCGGTTGCACGCACAGCACCACCTCGGCTTCGCCGAACACCGACTGCGCGTCATCGACCACGCTGATCTCGGCAAAGGCATCGTCTCGATAATGCGCCGGCACACCTGCGCCGGTCTGCATCATCACATGGGCACCGAGGCCCTGATATTTCTTGACCACATCCGGCACGACCGGAATGCGGCGTTCGCCGGGATGAGTCTCAGCCGGCACACCAATCTTCAACGACATGACTCCTCCCTGCCAGGCCCTGCCCGGCATCTCAACAACACAATCGGGTATTCAAGGCCCGCGCGGACAGAAGGCCCGCGCGGGGAAAAACTCAGACCAGCTGTGCGAGCAGTGCGTCGGCGACTTCCACGCCTTCGCTCATGGCCTTGAGCGCAATGCCGCGACGACGATCGCCCGGCACACGCACGCCCTCATCGACGAGCATGGCCGTCAGCAGGGTCTCGACGCGCTCCAGATAGGTGTCCGTGCCGGCCAGCGCGCCCGGATCGATCACCAGGAAAGCCTGGCCGATGCGCGGACGATTGCCCTCCTCGACGAAGAAGGAGTCGGCCTCGAAGCCGAAGGCCGCGCCGGTCAGGGAGCAGCACAGCAGTTCCACCATCATCGCCAGCATCGCCCCCTTCACCCCGCCCGCCGGGCACATCATGCCCTCGAGCCCGGCTTTCGGATCGGTGGTGGGCTCGCCGTTCCTGTCCAGCGCCCAGCCGGTCGGGATCGACTTGCCGTCGCGTGCAGCCACCATCAGCTTTCCGCGCGCAACTTCGGACAAGGCGAGGTCGATCGTGATCGGCTCACCGTCGCGCCGCGGAAACACCGCAGCAACCGGATTGGTGCCGAACAGGGCGCGCTTGCCGCCCCAGGCCGGCATCGCCGCCGGTGAGTTGCCGAAGGCAAGTCCCACCATGCCGGCGGCAGCCGCGGCCTCGAGGTGCAGTGCGGCCACCCCGAAATGGTGGCTGCGGGTGATACCGGCAAAGGCCACGCCGCACTTGCGGGCGCGCTCGATCGCCTCCTTGATCGCCAGATCGCAGGCCGGGAAAGCCAGCCCCTCTTCGGCGTCGATCAGGCAGGCGGCGGCACGCTCACTCACCACCTTCGGCTTTGCATCGCCATTGACGCGGCCATTGCGCAGATGGGCCGCGTACTGCGACACCCGCGCCAGCCCATGCGAAGCCAGCCCCTGCGCTTCGGCCGCCACCAGCGACCTCGCGGTGGACGCCGCCATGTCGGGCCCCGCACCTGCGCGCATCAGCGCAGCCGCAGTCAGTTCGAGCAGATGATCAATCGTGTGTCTGGCCATGTGCGGCTCCTCAGTCTGCAAGAAAACGGATGACGCGCTCTGCGATCAGGCTGCTCACACGCTCGTTGGATTCAAACGTCACCCCGCCGATGTGCGGCGTGAGGATCAGGTTGGGGACACCCACCAGCGCCGACCCTGCGGGCAGCGGTTCGGCCTCGAACACGTCCAGCGCCGCGCCGCCAAGGTGCCCGCTGCGAAGTGCCGCAGCCAGCGCCGCCTCGTCGACAATGCCGCCGCGTGCGGTGTTGATCAGCACGGCACCCGCCTTCATCGACTGGATGCAGGCTGCGCCGAACAGGCCGCGGGTGCCGTCGGTCAGCGGTACGTGCAGGCTGACGACATCGGCCGTGCTCACCAGCGCATCGAGCGCCAGCGGGGTCACACCCGACTCCGCCCACACCGGCGCATCGTTCGCGATCATCGGGTCATGCGCCACCACCTGCATGCCGAGGCCACGGGCCAGACGGGCCGTGAGCTGGCCAATGCCGCCGAAGCCGACCAGGCCGAGGGTCTTGCCTGCGGTCTCGCGCCCATTCGACATGCGGGTACGCGGCCATTCGCCGGCAGCCACCTCGCTGCTCGACAGATAGCTGCCGCGCAGCAGCACCATCGCCGTGCCAATGACGTACTCGGCCACGGCAAGTGCATTGGCGCCGGTGGCCGGGATCACTTCAACCGCTGCGGCCTTGCACCGCACCACATCGATGTTGTCCAGTCCCACACCAAGACGACCTACCACTTTCAGTGCCGGCGCTGCTGCCAGCATGTCGGCGTTGACCTGGGTGCGGTTGCGCACGATCAGGCCATCCGCCTGCGCCAGCGCCGCGAGCAGGGCTGCCGGCTGGTCCACCAGCTTGGGGTCATACAGCACATCGAAACGGGCGCGCAGCGCATCCACCGCACTTTCATCCATGAACTCGGAGATCACGACCTTTGTCATTTTTTTCCTCTATCTCTTGCTGGGGTTGAGCGTATGAAGCGGCACAGATCAGATCAGGATGCCGGGGGGCAACGGCACCTTCAGGGCAAAGCGGAACAGCAGGAACAGGCCCACGACCATCGAGCACCCGGCGCCGCAGTAGATCATCGTCATGCGCGGGGTCCAGCGATCGAAGTTGGCGATCAGCAGCCCGAGCACATAGCCGATCAGGCTGGTGGTGAGAAAGCCGAGCGGCTCGAGCAGCAGCGCCCAGCCCAGCATGACGCCGAACAGCGCCAGCCTGCGCATGCCTGAACCTTCGAGCCGCGCCGGACTCACCCCCGGCTTGCGCAGGGCAAGCACTACGTAGCAGGCACCGAGCACCATCATCAGCACCGCCACCGAGCGCGGAAACACCGCACCCAGGGTGTCGAAGTCACGCGCCGCACGCAGCACCATCACCCCGATCGCGATCGCAATCACCGACGCGATCACGCCGGACACGTCGCGCACTTTCACCTCATGCGTACTCATGCTTGATCTCCTTCTTGCCAAAGCGACGGGTCAGCAGCGGATACATCAGACCGATCAGGATGAACACGATGATGCCGATCGAGATCGGGCGCCCGAAGAACTCCGCCAGCGCACTGCCCTTGGCCGATCCGATCAGATAGCCCTGCACGAATCCACCTTCGGCGATGCTGCCGAGGATGAGCCCGAGCACGATGGGCGACGCGGAGAAGCCCCAGCTCGCCATCACCCAGGCAAAGCCGCCAAGCAGCACCATCTGCAGCACTTCGTGTGCGTTGTTATGCACGGCATAGCTGCCGAGAATGGTGAGGAAGGCGACCGAAGGGGCAAGCAGCGCCTTCGGAATGCCCACCAGCGACTTGAAGGCATAGCGGCCGACCAGCAGACCGACCGGCAGCATCAGCACGGTGGCGATGAACAGGCCGTAGATGAAGGTGTAGACGATCTCGCTTTGCTCGCCGAACAGCTGCGGCCCTACGCGCACGCCCTGCACCAGCAGCGCGCCGAGGATCACCGCATCCGGCGGCGTGCCCGGAATCCCGAGCACCAGGGTGGGGATGAAGCCGCCACCGACGGTCGCGTTGTTGGACGACTCGGTTGCCAGCAGACCATCGGGCTCGCCGGTGCCGAATTTCTCCGGCTGCTTGGCCACACGGCGTGCCTCGGAGTAGGCAATCAGCGAGGCGATCGAACCGCCCGCGCCAGGCAGGATGCCAACGATGGTACCGATCACCGAACTGCGCATGATGTTGAAACGCGATTTCCAGCACTGGCGCATGCCCTCGCCCAGGCGGTAGCTCGACACCCGGCTGCCGAGCCGCATGTGCGGATCGGGCGAAGCCACGAGTTCAAGCAGCACGGGCACGCAGTACAGGCCGATCAGCGCGGAGACGATGTCGATGCCACCGAGCAGGGCCTGCGAGTCGCCGGTAAAGCGCACATCACCACCGACCTCGGCGACGCCGATCATCGACAGCAACAGGCCGATGCAGCCACCGATCAGGGACTTGATCAGGCTGCCTTCGCTGAGCGACGCAATCAGGGTGAGACCGAAGATGGCGAGCCAGAAGTACTCGACCGGACCGAAGCTCAGTGCGACCGAGGCCAGCGGCGGTGCGAGCAGCAGCAGGAAGGCTGCGCCCACCAGTCCGCCGAATACCGAAGCCAGACAGGCCAGCGTGAGCGCAAGATCGCCATCGCCGCGCTTGGCCATCGGATAGCCGTCGAAGGTGGTGGCGATCGAAGACGGCGTGCCCGGCGTCTTCAGCAGGATGGCCGAATAGGCACCGCCGTAGATGGCACCGGTATAGATGGCGCCAAGCGCGATCAGCGCGACACCCGGCTCCATGCCGAAGGTGAAGGGGACCAGCACCGCAACCGCCATGGTTGCGGTCAGCCCTGGCATTGCACCGATGAGGATGCCTGCCAGCACGCCGGCGAAGGCGATCAGCAGACTCATCGGGCTCAGGGCATGAAGGAGATACTCGATTCCAGGCATGCGAACTCCTCAGACAGACGAACACGCGCAGCCCTTGCGGGCTGCGCCTTGGAAGATCACTGCATCTTGATGCCAAGATCCTTGGCAGCTTCCGCGTATTCCTTGCTCATCTTGTCCATGAAGTCTTTCATCTGCTCGGGGCCGACATCGACGACGGTGAACCCGTTGTCCAGCATCTTCTCGACGAAGACCGGATCCTTGTTGATCTGACCGATCAGGCTGGCAACCTGCTTCTGCACCGCAGCCGGCGTATTCGAAGGCACGGCGAGTCCGCGATAGACGCCACCGACCATGTCGATGCCCAGCTCGCGGAAGGTCGGACAATCCGGCATGCGCGGATGCCGTGTTTCCATGGCCACCGCGAGGCAGCGCACCTGGTCGCCCAGTTGCAGCTTCACCGTGGTGTAGCCCCAGGAGGCCGCGACCTGCTTGCCCAGCAGTGCGGTGTTGACCGCACCTGTGCCCTTGAACGGGATATAGGTGGTCTTGACGCCGGCGAGCTTGTCCAGGCGCGCCTTCGCCAGCTCGTTACCGGAGTTGGTTCCGGTGCCGCCGACGATCACCCCGCCCGGCGCCTTGCGCGCAGCAGCGAGATAGTCCGCCAGGGTCTTGTAGGGGCTGTCCGCAGTCACCAGCAGCGCATCGGGCGTGTAGTGAAACCAGTACACGTTGGTCATTTCCGCGGTGCGGTAGCCTACGTCCTTTTCCATCGGCTGCAGGACGATGTGCGGGAGGTTCGTCCCCATCATCGTGTAGCCGTCAGCAGTCATGCTGTTCAGTTGCGCCCACGCTGCAGCGCCGCCCGCACCGGCCTTGTACTGAATGGCCACCGACTGCCCGCCATGCTTCTTGAACAGCGGCTCCTGCAGGCGTGCGGCGATGTCCGACTCACCCCCCGGACCAAAGGGGATGATGTAGTTGATGGTCTGCTCCGGGTAGGCCGCAGCGGCCCCCAGGGAAATGCTGCACAGGCTGGCGACGGTCATGCGGGTAATGGCGCTTTGAAGCTTTCTCATTATGTGTCTCCTCCATCAAGGGGTTGCGGGGGCCGTCGCCTCATGGCGAAAGCCCCCGTTGCAGCAACCGGCCTCAGCGGCCGGTGTCAGGCTTCAGACCATCAGGCACTCTCGTACAGACGGGTCAGCACGAATTCGCGGTGTCCCAGCGCTTCGGCCGCGGTAAGGCGTCCGTTCGCGGTGCGCAGCATGCAGTCAAGCAACTGGTCGCCAGCGCCATCCATGTTCATTTCGCGCTGCAGCAGGCCGGAGGTATCGACGTCGATGTGCTCGCCCATGGTGCGGACGGTCCTCGGGTTTGCGCAGATCTTGATCACCGGCAGGATCGGGTTGCCGACGATGTTGCCCTGTCCGGTGGGGAAGAAATGCACCACGTAACCGGCAGCTGCACACAGCGTCACCATCTCGGCAGCGGCCGAGCTCGACTGCATGAACCACAGGCCGGGGGCGGTCGGCGTTTCGGCATAGTCGAGAACGCCATCGACCTTGCACTTCTTGCCGATCTTCTGGATGTTGCCCAGCGCCTTTTCCTCAATGGTGGTCAGGCCACCGGCGATGTTGCCCTTGGTCGGCTGCGAGTCGGAGAGGTCCGAGGTCTTGTGACGGTTGATCATGTCCTGATAGCTGTTGAACAGCTTCATGAACTCTTCCTTCACGTCCGGCGTGGCACAGCGTGCGGCCACCAGATGCTCGCCACCGGTCAGCTCGGAAGTCTCGCCGAACACCAGGGTCGCGCCGACACCGTAGAGCTTGTCGAAGGCATTGCCGACGGTCGGGTTGGCACCGCAGCCCGAGGTCGTATCCGACTCGCCGCACTTGGTGGACACCCACAGTTCGCTGATCGGGCACTCTTCGCGCTGCTTCTCGGAGGCAAACTGAACCAGCTCGCGGGCGGCTTTCGACGCCTTCATGATGGTCTCGTGATCGCCATTCTGCGAGATCGAGAAGCTGTGGACCGGCTTGCCGGTCTTGGCGATGCCGTCGGCAACGAGCTTGGTCCAGGCCGGCTCGATGCCGATCACGACCACTGCAGCCACGTTGGGGTTGGAACCGGTACCGATCAGGGTGCGGAAGTGCAGCTCAAGGTCGGCACCGAACTGCAGACGACCGTAGGGATGCGGCAGGGCCATTGCGCCCTTGATGTTGTTCGCAACGGCTTCGGCTGCTGCGTTGGAAATGTCGTCCACCGGCAGGACGATGACGTGGTTGCGAACCCCGACGCGGCCGTTCTCGCGGCGATATCCGAGAAAAGTCGTTTCATTGCTGATCATTTGGCGATGCCTCTCTATGAATGGAATGGGTGTGGCGCGACCTGAGCCTGGGCTTACCAGCGCTTGGTCTTGACGTTCTGGACGTGCAAGTGCTCGCCCGCCGCGATGGGGGCAACGACCTTGCCGATATCGACGCCGTACTTGATCACCGTGGCACCGACTTCCAGCTGCTGCAGCGCGATCTTGTGACCGATCGGAATGTCGCTGCGCGTCTTGATTTCCGTCATGCGGTCCTGCTCCATGATCCAGCCCGACAGCGTTGCGCCGCTCTTGACGCCCTCGACCACGATCGTGCCGACCGAGTCACCCTCTTCATGTACGACAAAATGAATCATCTCTCTTCTCCTTTGGCGATCAGTCCATGCGGACAGCAACTGCATCGTAATCTCGCAATTCATCCGTGTCAACTGAGTGATCTATATGAGTTGGATGTTTCGCTTAACTTTTTTCGAGTTCAGATGAAATGCGGGGTCGCGGCTGGCATGGCGTGAGTGCCCGCGCACACACTCATACGGATGAGATGTATCGCTCAAGCCTTGATCTCGCGCGGGATTTGGTATGATTGATGCCCCTAGTGCCATTGCGCCTACTTCATCGAGGCCGCTCCCGCCATGAACCAGATTTCACTGTCAGGCCTTCCCCTGGGCGCCCCGCTCTACCAGGAAGTGAAGCGAAAAATCATGGAATCGCTGCGCAATGGCGAGTGGAAGCCGGGCGAAATCATCCCGTCGGAGAAGCGTCTGGGCGAGCGTTTCGGGGTCAGCATCGGCACCGTGCGCAAGGCGGTCGATGAACTGGTGGCGGAGAACATCCTCATCCGGCACCAGGGGCGCGGCACCTTCGTCACCTCCCACACGCACGATCGCTATGTGTTCGCCTTTTTCCACATCATTGGGCAGGACGGGCACAAGGAATACCCGAAGGTAGAACTCGAGGCGTTCGCCAGCATCAAGGCCGATGCCGACATGGCCCAGCGCCTTGGCATACGCACCGGGTCGAAGCTTTTCCGCCTGACCAACCGGCTGAGCATCGCCGGCAAGCCACTGATCGTCGACGACATCCACGTACCCGAGCGCAGCTTTCCGCATCTCACCGCAGAGATCGTGCGCAACCGGCCTGCCACGCTCTATCAGCTCTACCAGGACAACTTCGCCGTCGCCGTGCTGCGCACCGAGGAGCGCCTGCGTGCCTGCCTTGCCGACGAGCGCCTGGCCTCACTGCTCGAGGTCGAAGTGGGCGCACCCTTGCTGCACATCGTCAGGCTTGCACTGTCGTTCAACGATCTCGCAGTGGAGCTGCGTCACAGCTATGTGAACACCGCGCATCACGAGTATTTCGCCGAAGAGCACCAGTAAACGTCAGTCCCGGCCGCGCCCGCGATCAGCTTCATGCAGGGTGCGCGAGTACTCGTAGTGTTCGGTCTTGACGAAGGAGTGGCGCAATTCGATCGGCGTACCGTCGACCGCAAACGCCCGCCGCACGATGTGCAGCAGCGGGTAGCCCGGATCGACCTCCAGGTCCGCAGCCTGCTGCGCGTTGGCCACGGTCGCGCGCAAGCGCTCTTCGATACGGGTCACCGACTGCCGGAACTGTTCTTCGTATAGCTGGTACAGCGTACCGCTGCGATCGGCCACCCGCTCGCGGCTGATCCCGGCAAAGCGCGCCGCCGGCAGCAGAACCTCGTCGACCAGGGTCGGCACGCCCTTCAGGGTCAGCAGGTTGCGCATGCGCACCACCTTGGCCCCCGGACTGATGCTCAGGTTGCGCGCGGCAAAAGCGTCTGCACGCAGACTGTCGAAGTCGATCAGGATCACAACCGGATAGATCCGCTGTCCGTCATGTCCGCAGACATTGAAGAAGCTGAACAGATAGCGGTTGCGATCATGCGCGGTCACGAAGGTGCCGCGCCCCTGATGGCGCACCAGCACGTCCTCGTCGACCAGTTCATCCAGCGCGCGCCGGACCGTTCCCATACTGACGCCAAAGCCATCCGACAGTTTGCGCTCCGACGGAATCGCCTGCGCCGGACGCCAGGTGCCGAGCCCGATCAATTCGATCAGCCCGCGCTTTACCCACTTGTAGAGTGGTTCGTCGAACTTCCGCAATTCCCTGATGTGCAATTCCATCATGTCCTCCCCCGCCTCGATGCAACATCGACTCCGATGCACGGAATCATCTTTCCAACACTCTACATCACCTAACTCATCTAGTTGACCTATATCTTACATCTCCGCTAGCATTGACCCTGAAATGTCATTACGCCCGATCCGCTGCCCGGTCGGCCTCAAGCGCACGTCACATGGAAGGATCATGAGCACAGCCACGATGTCCAGCATTGCCGCCAACCTGCGCAGCACCACCGCGCGTATGCCGGGCCTGATGACGGCCCTTGTCATCGCGCTCGCCTCCACCTTCATCGCCGAGCACTACGGCGGCCCGCAGTTTCTCTATGCCTTGCTGGTCGGCATGGCCTTCCACTACCTGGCGGCGGAACCCAGAACGCGCATCGGCATCGATTTCGCCGCGCGTGGGGTGCTGCGCTTCGGTGTGGCCTTGCTCGGTGCGCGCATCACCGTCGGCCAGATCGCCGACCTTGGCGCCGGGCCGATCGCACTGGTGGTGGCAGGCGTGGGCGCCACGCTGCTGTTCGGTTCGCTGCTTGCGCGCCGCCTCGGACGCACCGGGCCGGAAGGTCTGCTCGGCGGCGGCGCAGTGGCAATCTGTGGCGCGTCGGCCGCGCTGGCCATCGCTGCGGCCCTGCCCAAGAACGATCAGAACCAGCGCATGACGCTGCTGACCGTGGTCACGGTCACCGCCCTGTCGACGGTGGCGATGATCGCCTACCCGCTGATCGCGAAGCTGCTCGAACTCAGCCCGGAGATGACCGCCGTGTTCTTTGGCGGTACGATTCACGATGTCGCACAGGTCGTGGGCGCGGGTTTTCTGATCTCGCCTCAGGTGGCCGAAACCGCCACCCTGGTGAAGCTGTTCCGGGTCGCATTGCTGGTGCCGGTCGTACTCATGATCTCGCTCAGCTTCCGTCGCCAGAACAAGGACAACGATGAACCGGTCACGCTGCTCCCCCGCTTTCTCGTCGGCTTCATCATCCTCGTGCTGATCAACAGTGCCGGCCTGCTCACCACCGAAGTCAGCGACTCCCTGTCGAGCCTGTCGCGCTGGTGCCTGGTCGTGGCGATCTCCGCCCTCGGGGTCAAGACGTCCTTTGCCGAGTTGCGCACCGTCGGCTGGCAGCCGATCGCCCTGATCGTGGCCAATACGATCTTCCTTGCCCTGTGGGTGCTGGGCGGCATCTACCTGCTCGAGCACGTCATCAAATGAGCGCGCCATCCACATTCGACGGCGAGCGCCTGCTCGCAGTGGCGCGCGACGCTGCCGGCGCCGCGAGCAGGATTGCGCATCAGGGCTGGCTGCAGCGCGACAGCATCGAAGTGGCCGACAAGGGCGCGGGCGATGTCGTCACCTCGATAGACCTTGCGGCCGAAACCGCAGCCATCGGCATCATCCGCAGCGCCTGCCCGGATCACGCCATTCTCTCGGAGGAAGCCGGTGGCGATGGCGTCGAGTCGGATTACCTGTGGGTGATCGACCCGATCGACGGCTCAGTGAACTTCGCGCACGGGCTGGCGGACTTCGCGGTGTCGGTAGCCTGCCTGCATCGCGGGCAGGCACTGGTCGGCGTCATCGTCGATCCGGTGCGTGGCGACACCTACTCGGCCGTCCGTGGCGGTGGCGCCTGGCGCAATGGCAGCCGGATACACGTTTCATCGTGCAGCGAGCTGAAACACGCCCTGCTCGGCACCGTGTTCCCCAAGCCGGGCGCAGCTGCCATGGCGGGCTATCTGCCGGCCCTGGGCGCCGCACTGAACACCGCGCAAGGCGTCAGACGCTCGGGTTCGATGGTGCTCGATCTCGCACGCGTGGCCAGCGGCCAGCTCGACGGCTTCTGGCAGGTCGGCATGAAAGCCTGGGATCTTGCTGCAGGCAGCCTGATGATCGAGGAGGCAGGCGGCCGCCTCGACTTGCGCGGCACGCAGAATACACGCCCCGCCGGGTCGGTACTCGACACCCGGTCGTGCATCGTCGCAGCGCCTGACCTGCTGGAAGCACTCGCCCGCCTGCTCGACGGCTTCGACGCGGAAAGCAGCCGGACCTGAACCGCCTGCAGACGCCTGGATTCCGTCGCCTGCCGTGACGGCAGATTCAGCCGCCCTCCGCCAGCACTGGCGGGGGTGCGGTCGTGCCGCGCACCACCAGCTCGGCATCCAGCTCGGTGTGGGCCGGCGGGTCCTGCCCGGCAAGGCGATCGAGCAGATAATCCGCCGCACGCCGCCCGATATCGGCCGCCGGCACCCGGATCGTTGTCAGCGCAGGCACGAGGTTGGCCGAGATCGGCAGATCATCGAAGCCGACGATGGAAAGCCTTGCAGGCACGGCGATACCCTGCGCCTGGGTCTCGAACAGCGCACCCATGGCCTGCACGTCATTACCGCAAATGACCGCGGTGGGTGGCTCCGGCAAACGCAGCAGGGTGCGCAGCGCCTCCCGCCCCTCGCGCACATCGTAGGCCCGCTCCAGGAACTGACCGGGCGCAATCTCCAGCCCGCGCTTTGCCAGCGCTTCGCGCACGCCCTCTGCACGCGCACGTGCACGGTCGTTGTGGGCCGTGAAACCCGCCACCATCGCGATGCGCCGATGCCCCAGATCCATCAGATAGTCAGCGAGCCGCTGCCCTGCACTGCGGTTGTCGAAGCCGATGGTCGGATGCGGCTGATCGGGCGCATGCACCCAGGTATTCACGTACGGCAGGCCCTTGGAGGCGAGCAGTTTGTACAGCTTGGGGTCGTGGCCTTCGCCCACGAAGACAAGACCATCCACCCCCCTGACGACCAGCGCATGAACCTCGCGCGCCTCTTCGTCGCTGTCGTATTCGGACGACGCCACCAGCAGCGTGAAACCGCGCTGCGCCAGCCGGCGCTGCAACGCGTTGATGCCACTGGCGAAGATGGCGTTGTCGAGCGTGGGAACGATTGCACCAATGGTTCGCAGGCGCCCGGAGGCCAGCGCCCGCGCCGCGCCGTCAGGCACATAACCCAGCTGCTCCACCGCCGCCATCACGCGCTGACGCATCTCGGGACGCACCTTGTCGGGTTCGTTCAGCACCCGAGACACCGAGGCTGTCGACACGCCGGCCGCACGCGCCACATCCGCCAGTACCGGCCTGTCATTTCGAATCGTTTCCCGCCTGCGGCCCTCGACCATGCACGTTTCCTGTGTGTCCGAACAGATACGAATGGTAGCGTTTTCAGCTCCCGCTGCAACACTTTGATGCCGTCAAGTCATTCAGATGATACGAATGAATAAATATAGAAATTTCTATTTGACAAAGCCGCCGATCTGCATTTAACTACACCAAAATGTAAGCGCTTACAGGCGCCATAACGAAGGAGACAAATCAGTGCAGAACCCGTCCACACATGGGGGGCCACCCCCGCACACCCGTCTGCTGCTCCGCCTGTCGGCCGCAGCCTTCGCGATCTTCTGGGCCGCCATCATTAGCGGAAAACTGCGTACGAGCTTCGGTTACGACCAGTTCCCCCTTGTCCCCGAAATGCTGCTTGCACTAATTCTCGCACTGGGCCTGGCCATCGGCCTCGGCGCCTGCCTGCTCGAAGAACAACGGAGGGCAATCAACGCCCCCGCGCTGGACACCACCACCGAAGGAGACACGAAATGAACACAAAAATCCAGAGCAACGAGCCGCAACAGATTGAACGCCGCCGCTTCTTCCAGATGAGCGGACGCTTCGGCTTCACCGCAGCCGTCGCCGGTGTCAGTGCAGGCGCACTGTTCTCGGACGACGCCATGGCGCAGGTCGCCAACGAAGAGCGCGAGCGCGAAAGCAAGGCCAAATTCCAGGTCATCATGGCCACCGAGTACATCCTCGGCGCCAGCCGCAGCTACCCGATGATGCAGCTCGATCTGAAGGAAAACCTGCAGAATTTCACCCAGGGAAACGTCTACGTCAAGCTCTCGCCGGGCGGGCAACTGGGCGTCGGTGGCGCGCTGGTGAGCAAGGTACAGAACGGCACGGTGCCGATCGCGATGCATTCCATCTCGAACTTCGCGCCTTTCGCCCCCGCGGTCGATCTGATCAACATCCCCTACTGGTGCGGCAACAACCAGCAGTTCGTGAACCTGGTGACGTCTGCCGCCTGGCGCAACCGGGTGCATCCTGCGGTCGAGGCGCGCGGTTTCAAGCCACTGATGTACGTGTGCATCGACCCGCGCACGGTCGCGATCCGCAAGGGCTTGCGCGATCGCCCGGTATCGGTGCCGGACGACATTGCCGGCATCAAGTTTCGCGTGCCTTCGTCAAAAGTGCTGCAGACCTTCTACCGCCTCGCCGGCGCCAACCCCACGCCGGTGGCCTGGGGTGAGACCAGCTCGGCGATGAAACAGGGCGTGGCCGACGCGCTCGACCCCAGCCTGCAGGCCCTGCTGACATTCGGCTTTGCCGACACCCTGCACTCGATCTCGACCATCCGTTCGGTACCCGACGCTCAGATCTACTCGTGCAACCTGCAGTGGTTCAACAGCCTGCCCAAGGACATTCAGGCCGGCATCACCGAAGCCGCCGACGTCACCTTCCGTCAGAACCTCGCCCGCGTGCCCGCATCGCGCGCCTACGCCATGGATCAGCTGCGCCAGGCCGGCGTCAGGATCCACGTGCCGGCCGCTGACGACATCAAGCAATGGGTGGCGCGCTGCGGTCACCAGTTGCCGGCCTGGGATGCGATGAAGGCGGAGTTCGCCGGCTCGCTCGCCGACTTCAACAAACTGCTCGAAGCTGCCAACACCCAGGGCGACTACCACGTCCAGGACGTGTCATGAACAGCGCAGTCATGACTGCCAGGAACCACCCGGAAGCGACGGTACCAGCCCCGCGGGGCTGGCTTGCGCAGATCGACCGCAACGGTGAGCGCTGGCTGTTGCTGTTCTTCTACGCCACCATCATCTCGGTCATCTCGGTCGATGTGGTGCGCCGTTTCGGACTGTCCTACTCGTCCGTATGGGGCGAAGAGGTCGCGCGCTACGCCTTCATCTACCTGACGTGGATCGCCGCCGCCTTCGCCGTGCGTGACCGGGCACATATCCGCATCGACGCCCTGGTTCAGGCACTGCCGGCACGCGGACGGGCAATCTCCTGGCTGCTGAGCGATTTCTTCACCCTCGTGTTCGCGGTGATCGCGCTCTACCTGTCGATCGAACCTGTCCTCACGTCGATCAGATTCGGTTCGGTGACACCGGGCTTGCGCGTCAGTCAGGCGTGGTTCCTGGTTGCCGTCCCCTTCGGCTTCTCCTGCATCGTGCTGCGGGTGTTGCAGTCGATGCGTCGCGATATCAAGGACCTGAAGGCCGGACGACCGCCCTTCGAGGGCCACAAACTGTTCGACTGAGGAGAACCGCAATGGACTTCATGCTCACGCAAGGGACGGCGATGACGCTTGGCGTCGAGTTCTACGCCGCGCTTGCCCTGCTCGGTTTCCTCGTCCTGATCGGTACGCCAATCTGGGTATCGCTGGGTCTGGGTACGCTGGCAATGGTGTATGCAACGGGCGTCATCCCGACCAGCATGGTCGGCGAAGGCCTGTTCGAGGGAATCGACCACTTCGCACTGATCGCCGTACCACTGTTCATCCTCACCGGTGATGCGCTGGTGCGCTCGGGACTGTCCGACAAGCTCCTTGACCTCGCGGAAGCCAGCGTCGGCGGCGTCCGAACGGGCCTGGGCTGCTCAACCACCCTCGGCTGCGGGTTCTTTGCCTGCATCTCGGGCTCGGATGCTGCCGGCGCCGCAGCGGTCGGACGGATGACCATCAACCGGCTGGTCGAGCGCGGCTACCCGCTGCCTGCAGCCGCTGCGCTGGTGGCCTCGGGCGCCTGTACCGGCATCCTGATTCCGCCCTCGATCGCCTACATCATCATCGGCCTCGTCCTCGGCATCTCGGTATCCACGCTGTTTCTGGCGGCACTGATTCCCGGGATCATGATCATGTTCTCGGTGATGGTGACCAACGTGATCCTGAACCGGGTGCACGGGTTCGAGCAGGGGCGATCGTCATTTTCGCTTCAGCGCTGGCTGCAGGCGATATGGGCGGCACGCTGGGCACTGGCGGTGCCGGGCGTGATTCTGGGCGGCATCTATTCGGGCGTCTTCACCCCGACCGAGTCCGCTGCTGCCGCGGTCACGATCACGGTGCTGATCGGCTTCCACCAGAAGCGTCTGGGCTTCGCCGACATCCCCAAGATGCTGGAGAGCTCGGCCAAGGTGTGCGGCATCATCGTACCCATCATTGCCGTATCCCTGCCCCTGGCGCAGATCATGGCGGTGCTCGACATCCCGCAGTCCTTCGTACAGACCATCAGCGGGATCTCCAGCGATCCGACGATGATCATCCTGATGATGATCGGGCTGCTGCTCATCACCGGCCTGTTCATGGAGACCACACCCAGCATCCTGATCATGTCGCCCCTGCTGCTGCCGCTGGCGCAGTCGCTCGGGATGAGCGAGATCCACTTCTCGATCATCATGGTCACCACCCTGGGTATCGGCTTCATCACCCCACCGTTCGGACTCAACCTGTTTGTGCTGTCAGGGCTGACCGGATGCTCGGTGATGTCGATGTCGCGCTACGCCATCCCCTACGTGCTTGGCATGCTGGCGGTGGTGTTGCTGGTGGCCTTCATTCCACAGCTTTCAATGTGGGGCATTCCTGGTTAAAGCCTGTGCCCGTTCAGGCGCCGGATGGCCGCCCGCCATCCGGTGAAAACGGGCTTGACGGAATATTTTTTTCAGGTTTAATGTAAGCGCTTACATTCGTATAATCAAAGGAGACAAATCATGACCATCACCTATATCAAAAAAGCCAGCAAGACCTCCGCTACCGGCGAAGAGCAGACCCGCGACACCGTCACCACGATGCTGCGCGACATGGAAACCCGCCGCGAAGAAGCCGCGCTCGAATACTGCAAGAAGCTCGACAACTGGGATGGCGACATCATCGTCAGCCGCGAGCAGATCGAAGCTGCCAAGGACAAGGTGCCCGAGCAGCTCAAGCTCGACATCCAGTTCGCCTACGCACGCGTCAGCAGCTTTGCCCGTGCCCAGCGCGATTCGATCGGCGAGTTCGAAGTCGAGCTCAGCCCCGGCCTCTTCGCCGGCCAGAAACTGATCCCGATGGAAACCGCAGGCTGCTACGTGCCCGGCGGCCGCTACGCCCACATCGCTTCCGCCATCATGAGCGTGGCCACCGCCAAGGTCGCTGGCGTGAAGAACGTCATCGCCTGCTCGGTTCCACGTGACAAGGACGGCATCCATCCGGCCATTCTCTATGCGATGGACCTGGCCGGCGCCGACACCATCCTGCAGATGGGCGGCGTACAGGGCATCGCCTCGATGGCCTACGGCCTCTTCACCGGCAAGCCCGCCGACATCCTGGTCGGCCCCGGCAACAAGTTCGTTGCCGAAGCCAAGCGCCAGCTCTTCGGTCGCTGCGGTATCGACATGTTTGCCGGCCCCACGGAGATCGGCATCATTGCTGACGAAACCGCCGACCCGGAGATCCTCGCCGCCGACCTCGTCGGTCAGGCCGAACACGGCCCCGACTCCCCGGCCTGGCTGTTCACCACCTCGCGCACCATCGCCGATCAGGTGATCGCGCTGGTACCGGGCCATATCGAACGCCTGCCCGAAGTTCAGCGCAACGCGGCAACGATCGCCTGGCGCGACTACGGCGAAGTCATCCTGTGCGACACCCGTGAAGAGGTCGTCGAAGTGTCCGACCGTTACGCTTCAGAACACCTCGAAGTGCAGGCCAAAGACCTCGACTGGTGGCAGGACAAGCTCGGCAGCTACGGCTCGCTCTTCGTCGGCGAAGAAGCCACGGTGGCATTTGGCGACAAGTGCTCGGGCACCAACCATATCCTGCCGACCAAGGGTGCTGCGCGTTACACCGGTGGCCTGAGCGCACAGAAGTTCCTCAAGATCGTCACCCATCAGCGTCAGACCCAGGACGCCACCCGCAGCGTGGGCGCAGCAACCGCACGCCTGTCGCGTTGCGAAGGCATGGAAGGCCATGCGCGCACCGGCGACGTCCGCCTCGCCAAGTACTATCCGGGCGAGAAGTTCCTGCTCGACATCGGGATGCAGTGAGATGAGCGCCCGTTTCGATCTGAGCGGGCGCGTTGCCGCCGTCACCGGCGGCAGCTCCGGCCTCGGCCGCGCGATGGCGCGGGCGCTGGCCGGCGCAGGTGCAGACCTGGTGCTGATCGCGCGCCGCCGCAGCGAGCTTGAGCAAGCGGTCGGTGAAATCCGCAGCGCCGGCGGACGTGCAGCCTTCGTCGTTGCCGACCTCGCCGACCCGGCCGCGCTTGGCGACATCGCGGCACAGGCCGCCGAAGCCTTCGGCGCACCGAACATCCTCATCAATGCCGCCGGCGTTAACCTGCGCCAGCCCATCGAGGACGTCGGCCCCGAAGCCTGGAACCTGCACCTCGCGCTCCACCTCACCGCCCCCTTCTTCCTCGCCAAGGCCATGGCACCGGCCATGATCGCAAAGGGGCGGGGCCGCATCATCAACCTCGCTTCGCTGCAGTCGCAGCGCGCCTTCCCCAACAGCGCACCGTACGGCGCAGGCAAGGGCGGCATCGTGCAGCTGACGCGGGCCATGGCCGAGGCCTGGTCGCGCCACGGCATCACGGTCAATGCGATCGCGCCCGGCTTCTTTCCCACCGAACTCACCGCAGCGGTCTTCAACGACCCCGCACGTGCAGAAGCCAATGCCCGCCAGACCATGATCGGGCGTAACGGCGAGCTCGAAGACATCGCCGGCCCCACGATCTTCTTCGCGTCGGACGCCTCCGCTTACGTCACCGGGCAGACCCTGTACGTCGACGGCGGCTTCTCCGCAAAATGAACAACAAGGAAGAGACAATGAACAGCATGCGCGCGCTGGTGTATACCGGCACCCGTGAAGTCGAATACCGCGACGCGGACTTCCCCTCTCCCGGTCCGGGCGAGGCGCTGGTGAAGATTGATGCGGTCGGTATCTGCGGCTCCGACATGCACGCCTACCATGGCCATGACGCCCGTCGCGTGCCGCCGATGATCCTCGGCCACGAGGCCACCGGCATCGTCGAGCACGGCCGCCTGCGCGGAAAGCGCGTGACGATGAATCCGATCGCCTTCTGCGGCTACTGCGAATACTGCCTCAGCGGGCGCCAGAATCTGTGCGCCAACCGCACCATGATCGGCATGTCCCGCCCCGGCGCCTTCGCTCAGTACCTGACCATTCCCGAGCAGTCGCTGATCGAACTGCCCGACGACATGGACCCGGTGGCCGCAGCGCTCACCGAGCCGACCGCGACCGCCCTGCATGCGGTCCACAGAGCCATGCGCGTGTCCGAACGCCCCCTCGCGGAAGCCAGGGCGATGGTGATCGGCGCAGGCTCGATCGGCCTGCTGATCGCGCTGCTGCTCAAGCACTACGGCTGCCGCGACATCCTGATCGGCGACACCAACGCGCTGCGCCGCCAGACCGCGACCGAGGCTGACTGTGGCGAGGTCTTCGATCCGTCGGCAAGCACGCCGGACGAAAACCACTACGACCTCGTGTTCGACGCCGTGGGCGCCGTCGCCACGCGCAAGACCGCAATCGACAGCATCCGGCCGGGTGGCGTCATCGTGCACGTCGGCCTGCTGCAGGGCGACGGCGACTTCAACGTGCGCAAGCTGACCCTGGCGGAAGTCACCTTCATCGGCGTCTACACCTACTCGCAGACCGACCTGAAAGCGGCTGCCCAGGCGCTGTACACCGGCGCACTTGGCCCGCTGAACTGGGTGTCGACACAGCCCCTGTCCGAGGGCTCGGCCGCGTTTCAGGCCCTGCACGACGGCAGCACCCCGTCGGCCAAGATCGTGCTGATCCCGTAAGCGGCTGGATAGCCGGGCTGCGCCCGGACGGTGCTCAAGCACCGCACGGCATTCGCCCGATCCTGCCACGCCATCAGCGCGGCAGGATCGGGCGAATTGTTTTGCGGCCCATAAGCGACAAGGGCCTGTGACCGGCTCGATGCCGGTCACAGGCCCTTGAATACTTCAGCAATGCCGCTTAAACAGGCATGTTCATGATGTCCTGGTAGGCGGTGACCAAGCGATTTCGCACCTGCACCATCTGCTGGAACGAGAGGTTGGCCTTTTGCAGGTTCACCATCACATCCTGCAGGTTCACATTGGGGTCGCCGGCGCTGAAATCCTGCGCCATCGAACGCGCTTCCTGCTGCGCAGCGCTCACATCCTTGAGTGCATTGTTGAGCACATCGGAAAAATTGGCGCCGCCCGCAGGCTCGCTGCCCTGAACAGGTTTGTTCTGGGCGGTCTGCGACACCGAGCGCAGCTCGGACAACATTTGATCAATTCCGCGGGTATCCATGATTACTCCCCCGGGTACGGGTTACCTGTGTTCTGAGCATAGCAGAGCAATCCCCATGCCACCACCCGCCCGGTATCGCGCCGATCGAACATCATTCGGTGCAGCACCGCCACCCGGCACACGGCCGGCAATCACACCTCGTGGCCTTCATCCCTGTACTGCTGCAGCTTGTAGCGCAGCGTGCGCTCCGAGATGCCGAGTTTCTCAACCGTCTTTTTGCGCGAACCGCCCATTTCACGCAGCGTCCCGAGAATGTGCTCGCGCTCCAGATCCTTCATGTTTGCCGGCCGTGCAGCAGCCTCGGACGGTGCCGGGCCGGCAGAAGCGGCAAAACTTGCCGCCTGATTGCCGCTTGTTGCCGGTGACGACGCATATCCGGCACCGAATCCCGGAGCAGCCGCGGCGACAGGCGGGGCCGAAACAGCCGGTGACGTCGCCGGCGCAGGCGGCGGGGCCGCCTCGCCCGTCCAGTGCGGCAGGCACAGGCGGATGGTCTCTGCACTCACGGTGTCGCCAGCGGTCAGAATCAGCGCCCGGTGCGCGGTGTTCTCGAGCTCGCGCACGTTGCCTGGCCAGCCATAGCTCAGCAGCAAGCTCTCGGCCTCAGGCGAAAAGCGTGCCTGGCGCCCCGCACGCTGGGCATGACGCTGCAGGAAGTGACGCGCCAGCGGCACGATGTCGCCCGGCCGCTCGCGCAGCGACGGGATGCTGAGCGGAAACACGTTCAGCCGGTAGTACAAGTCCTCGCGGAAGCGTCCGGCAGCGATTTCCTTGAGCATGTCGCGGTTGCTGGTCGCGAGCACCCGGATATCGAGCGCGATCGGCTTCTTGCCGCCGACCCGTTCCACTTCGCGCTCCTGCAGCACGCGCAGCATCTTGGCCTGCAGACCCAGCGGCATTTCCGAGATCTCGTCGAGCAGGATGGTCCCGCCCTGTGCCTGCTCGAATTTGCCCGGCTGCGAGCTCTGCGCACCGGTAAAGGCGCCCTTCTCGTAGCCGAACAGGGTGGCTTCGAGCAGGTTCTCGGGGATCGCGGCGCAGTTGATGGCGACGAAGGCTGCACGCGCACGCGGCGAGTGATGGTGGATGTGGCGCGCAAAGACTTCCTTGCCGGTGCCGGATTCGCCGGTGAGCAGCACCGTCGCGTCGGTTTCGGCCACGCGCGCGGCCAGTCCCAGCAGGTTTCGGGTGTGCGGGTCCTCGGCCACGGTATCGTCGGCTTCGGGCTGAACCGCGGCATAACGGCGCACGTTCTCGAGCAGCACCTCGGGCTCGAAGGGCTTCATCAGAAAATCGCAGGCACCGCCACGCATGGCCGCCACCGCCTTATCCACGTCGCCATAGGCCGTCATCAGCAGCACTGGCAATTGCGGCAGGCGGCTGCGGATCTCGCCCAGCAACTGCAGGCCGTCCATGGGCTGCATGCGCAGGTCGGACACCACCAGGTTGAAGGACTGGCGCTCGAGTTCGGCAAGTGCGGACGGGCCGCCGTCGACGCCGGTCACGCCATGCCCCGCCATTTCCAGCGTGAAACACACCGCATCGCGCAGTGCGTCGTCGTCCTCGACCACGAGGATGTTCAGATGTTCGATCATGATGCGCGTGCTCCGCCCGCAGCGGCGCCATTCGTGGCGCCCAGGGGCAAGGTCAGGGTAAAGGTCGTGCCGGTGCCGGGCGTGGAGCTCAGCGCGATGTCGCCGCCATGGCCGCGCGCCACGCCGCGGGCAATCGCCAGGCCAAGGCCGGTGCCCTCGGCACGGGTGGTAAAGAAGGGGTCGAACAGGCGTGTCTGCACTTCGGGCGCAATGCCGCGGCCGGTGTCACTGACCACGAAACGCACCTCCCTGCCCTGCGCCCCGTCATCCAGGAAAACCTGGCAGCTCACCTTGCCGCCCGGTTCGGTCGCCTGGATTGCATTCTCCAGCAGATTCGTCAGTGCGCCGCCCACGGCCTTGCGGTCGCCATGCACGGTCAGCGCACCACATTCGCAGGCGCTCGTAAACTCGATCTGTCGCGCCCGCGCAAGCGGTTCCAGGGTGTGGGTGAGCTCGGCTGCCAGATCGCAGACGCCGAAATCCTGCCGCCCCAGGCTGTCACCGCGCGCAAACAGCAGCATGTCGCGGATCAGGCGCTCAAGGTAACGCATGCGTTCGATGGCCCGCTCCGCCACCTTGGCCCGCTCTGCCGGCCCGAGCTCGGGCTGGCGCAGGTTGCCGGTGTACAGCAGCGCGGCCGCGAGCGGCGTGCGCAACTGGTGGGCGAGCCCGGCCACCATCTCGCCCATTGCCGCCAGGCGTTCGTTGCGCTCTGCGGCCAGGCGCATGCGGTGGGTTTCGGTGACATCGTGCAGCAGCAGGATGCGCTCCTCGCCGGACTCGAGCGCGGTTTCCGACATGGCCAGGCGCCGCGCGCCCTCGGGGCGTTCGATGGTGAGCTCGCCCGGCGTCTCGGTGGTCTGCAAGGCTGCGGCGACCTCATCCCAGATCTTGCCGACGAGATTGGTTCCGAACTGCACCTCCGCCGCGCGGTTGACCTGAACCACTTCGCCCGCACGATTCACCACCACCACGCCTGCGGGCAAAGCGCCCATCAGCACCGTCAGGCGCTCGGTCAACTGCACCACCTGCCCCTGCAGGGCGTTGTAGGCGGTCGACAGCTCTTCCGATGCGCGGCTGAAGAGCGCAAAGGCCTCGGCCAGCTGGGCAGCATCCAGCGGCGGGGCGGCTTCCCCTGGCGGTTGGGCTTTATCGGCGGTCGTCGGCATCATCGGCGAATGCTCCATTTTCACGACTGGCACTCTAAGTGCTGACAAGCGTATGGTAACCGGCAAACAGGCGGCAAAAAATGCCGCTTATTCATCGAAGAGCCTTGCCCGCGCGGGCAGACAATGCTGCCATCCATAAAGGGCAGCACCGGGAATTCCAAAATGGCTACAGCAGATACGATTGCCGCGACGCCTGCCAGCGCCATGAACGCGCGCTTGCAGCAGACCTTGCAGAACATCAACGCCCTGACGCAGCAGCAGAAGCTGGCGGCAGCCGTGGCGCTCGGGCTCGCCATTGCACTCGTGGTCGGCGTGCTGATGTGGAACCGCGGCCCGGACTACGGCGTCCTGTTCTCCAATCTGGAAGAGCGCGACGGCGGCCAGATCATCGCCGCCCTGCAGCAGCAGAACGTGCCCTATCGCATGTCGAGCGACGGCCGCTCCATCCTGGTTTCCCAGGATCAGGTGCACGACGTGCGTCTCCGCCTTGCCGCCGAAGGCCTGCCCAAGGGCGGCATGGTGGGTTTCGAGCTGATGGATACGCAGAAGCTCGGCGTGTCGCAGTTCAACGAACAGATCAACTATCAGCGCGCGCTCGAAGGCGAGCTCTCGCGCACCGTGCAGTCGATTGCCTCGGTCATGAGCGCACGGGTGCATCTGGCCATGCCCAAGCAGACCGCCTTCCTGCGCGACGACCAGAAGCCCACAGCCTCGGTGATGGTCAAACTGCGCGCCGGGCGCGTGCTAGACGCCACCCAGATCGCCGGCATCGTGCACCTGGTGTCGTCCAGCGTGCCGCGCATGAGCGAATCCGGCGTGAGCATCGTCAACCAGAACGGCGAACTGCTCACCATGAAGTCCGACCCTCTGCGCCAGGCCGGGCTCGACCCGACGCAGCTGGAGTATGTGCGCGAAGTCGAAGCCAGCTTCATCCGCCGCATCGAAACCATTGTCGAGCCGCTCGTGGGCAAGGGCAACTTCCGCGCCCAGGTCACCGCTGACGTCGATTTCAACCAGGTCGAGCAGACCGCGGAGACCTACAAGCCCAATCCCTCGCCCGACCAGGCCATCCGCAGCCAGCAGACCAGCGAGCAGCTCTCGCGCGACGCCGGCGCACAGGGCGTGCCCGGCGCGCTCACCAACCAGCCGCCCGCCCCGGCCACCGCGCCAATCACCACGCCTGCGGTCGCTGGCCAGACCAACGCCAACGGCACGCAGCCCGGCACCAGCAACCGCAGCGCCGTGCTCAACTACGAGCTCGACCGCACGGTGCAGCACGTCAAGCAGTCGCTCGGCCAGATCAAGCGCCTGTCGGTCGCGGTGGTGGTGAACCATCGCAACACCACGCTGCCCAACGGTGACCCGCAGGTGGTGCCGCCGACCGACGAGGAGATCGCCCGCATCACCAACCTGGTCCGCGAAGCCATGGGCTACAACGAAGGACGCGGCGACACGCTCAACGTTGCGAGCAGCCCGTTCGCGATCACCGACACCGCCGAGCCCGAACTGCCGCTGTGGAAAGACCCCGAGATGCTCGATCTCGGCAAGGAAGGCCTGAAGTACCTGGTCGTGCTCGCCGCCATCCTCTTTGCCTACTTCGCCGTCGTGCGCCCGCTGATGCGCACCGTCGCGCCGAAGAAGAGCGAGGAGGAGGAGGAAGAGGCAGAAGGCATCGAGGGCGAGGAAGGCGAAGAGGACGCCACGGTCAGCCTTTCCGGCGCGGCCACCGGCGACAGCTACGAAGCCCGCCTCGCTCGTGCGCGCGAAATGGCACGCTCCGATCCGAAGATGGTGGCCAACCTCATCAAGGAATGGATGGGCGTCAATGAGGAGGGTCGCAAGTGACCACACCCGAAGAAGGAACCGAAAAAGCCGCCCTGCTGCTGCTCACCCTGGGCCCGAACGAGGCCTCCGAGGTCCTGAAGCATCTCGGCCCGCGCGAAGTGCAGAAGCTGGGCATGAAGATGGCCACCATGCCCGCGCAGGAGCGCAGCAAGGTCGCCCCCATCCTGGAGGAGCTCGACACCCACTTCGGCAAGGGCTCGCCGATCCACGGCGACGAAGCGCAGATCCGCGAGATGCTGACCAAGGCACTCGGCGACGAGCGCGCCGCCCACATCATCTCGCGCGTGCTGCAGGGCTCGGACACCGCCGGCATCGAAAGCCTGAAGTGGATGGATGCGGCCACCGCAGCCGACCTGATCAAGAACGAACACCCGCAGATCATCGCCACCATCCTGGTCCACCTCGAATTCGACCAGGCGGGCGAGATCGTCAAGCACTTTACCGACCGCCTGCGCAACGACGTGATGCTGCGCATCGCCACCCTCGACGGCGTGCAACCGACCGCACTCAAGGAGCTCAACGAGGCCCTCAGCCGCATGCTGGCCGGCGCATCCACCTCCAAGAAGGCGGCAATGGGCGGGGTTCGCCATGCGGCGGAGATCCTCAACTTCGTCGGCTCCGGCGCGGAAACCGCCGTCATCGACAACGTGCGCGACTACGACCCGGATCTGGCACAGAAGATTCTCGACGAGATGTTCGTGTTCGAGAACCTGCTCGACATCGACGACCGCGGCATCCAGACCGTGCTGCGCGAAGTGCAGTCCGACTCCCTCATCATCGCGCTCAAGGGCGCGGCGCCCGAACTGCGCGAGAAGATCTTCAAGAACATGTCGAGCCGCGCGGCCGACATGATGCGCGAAGACCTCGAAGCCAAGGGCCCGGTGCGCCTGTCCGAGGTCGAGGCCGAGCAGAAGGAAATCCTCAAGATCGTCCGTCGCCTGGCAGAGGAAGGCCAGGTCATGATGGCAAGCAAGGGCGGCGACGATGGTTTCGTTTAACGCAGCGAAAGCGAGCCCGCGACCATGAGCATTTCGCGCCATCAGGCGGTAGGCGCCTACCGTCGCTGGGAGCCGACCGCGTTCGATGCCGACGCCAAGGATGCCGCCAAACCGGCACCGCCCGAGAACGCGCAGCCGGCGCCGGAACCCGTTGCAGCGCCCGAGCCCGAGCCCGCGCTCGACACCAGTCTGCCCGAAGGCTTCCAGCTCCCCACCGCCGACGACATCGAGCGCATGCATGAAGAGGCGCGCACCTCCGGACACACCGAAGGCTTCACCGAAGGCCGCGCCGCCGGCGAAAAGGACGGCTATGACGCGGGCTACGCCGAAGGCAAGGCCCAGGCCGAGGCCGAAGCCGAACGCCTGGCCGGTCTCGCCGACGAGCTCGACACCGCCATGGGCAAGATCGACGAGGAAGTCGCCGACGAACTGCTCGCGCTCGCCATCGAGATTGCCCGCCAGGTGCTCCAGCACACCCTCGCCACCCAGCCCGAAAGCGTCATCGAAACCATCCGCGCCGCGCTCCAGCAACTCCCCCAGTCCCACGCCCAGATCCGGCTCAACCCGGAAGACCTCGCGCTTGCCCGCGAGCACCTCGGCGAACAGCTCAGCCATGGCGGCCACCGCCTCGTCGAGGATGAAGACATTGCCCGCGGCGGCTGCCGGGTCGAGGCCTCGGGCGCACAGATCGATGCCACCATGGAAACCCGCTGGCGTCGCGTGCTCGAGAGCCTGGGCAAGGACGAGGCCGAATGGACGCCGCCGGAGGAAGAATGAAGCGCCACGGCGAAACCTGGCGCACGTTTCTGCAGGACGGCCAGCAGCTGGTCGAGGGCGTCACCCCCTTCCAGAGCGCCGGGCGCCTCACACGCATCAACGGTCTGGTGATGGAGGCGGCCGGGCTGCGCTTGCCGCTCGGCTCTGGCTGCAAGGTGATGGTGCCCGGCGGCGGCTATGTCGAAGCCGAAGTCGTCGGCTTCAACGGCGACCGCCTGTTCATGATGCCGACCGACGACGTGTTCGGCCTTGCCCCCGGCGCCCAGGTCCTGCCGATGGAAACCAGCCAGCCGCGACTCGTCGCCGGCAAACCGCTCGGCCCGCGCCGCCGCGCCTCCGACCGTGCCAAGCACCTGCCCGTGGGCGACGCCCTGCTCGGGCGCGTGGTCGATGGCGCAGGACGTCCCCTCGACGCGCTCGGCCCCTTGCAGACATCCGAGACACGCTCGCTGCAGGGGCGCCCGATCAACCCGCTCAACCGCGCGCCGATTCGCGCCCCGCTCGACGTCGGCATTCGCGGCATCAACAGCCTGCTCACCATCGGCCGCGGCCAGCGTCTGGGCCTGTTCGCCGGCTCCGGCGTCGGCAAATCCGTGCTGATCGGCATGATGGCGCGCTATACCGAAGCCGACGTGATCGTGGTCGGTCTCATCGGCGAGCGTGGTCGCGAGGTGAAGGAGTTCATCGAGCACAGCCTCGGGGCAGTCGGTCTCGAGCGCTCGGTGGTGGTCGCCGCCCCCGCCGACACCAGCCCCCTGATGCGGCTGCAGGGCGCGGCCTACGCCACCACCATCGCGGAGTATTTTCGTGATCAGGGCAAGCAGGTGCTGCTGGTCATGGACTCGCTCACCCGCTACGCCATGGCCCAGCGCGAGATCGCGCTGGCCATCGGCGAACCTCCGGTCACCCGCGGCTATCCGCCATCCGTCTTCGCCCGCCTGCCGGCGCTGGTCGAACGCGCCGGTAACGGCCCCGACGGCGGCGGTTCGATCACGGCCTTCTACACCGTGCTGGCCGAGGGCGACGACCAGCAGGACCCGATCGCCGACTCGGCACGCGCAATTCTGGACGGCCACATCGTGCTCACACGCGCACTGGCCGATCAGGGCCACTACCCTGCGATCGACGTCGAACAATCCATCTCGCGCGCCATGCACAGCATCGTTGGCGACGAACACTTCGAGAAAGTGCGTCGTTTCAAACAGTTGTTCTCGCGCTATCAGCGCTCGCGCGACCTGATTGCCGTCGGCGCCTACCAGGCTGGGGGCGATCCGATGCTCGACCTCGCAGTCAAGGCCTACCCCAGCCTCGAAGCCTTCCTGCAGCAGCGCATCGACGAGCGCGAGGACTATATCGGCGCTGTCAATAAGCTCAATCAGCTTTTCTCTGGAAACTGAGCACGCAGCACGCGCTATGATTCAGGCCAGTACTGTCTGCCAATGACCGCAAGGAGAATCTGCATGACCCAACGCCGCCACTTCATGCTTTCGGCCGCTGCACTCGCCGTTGCCGCCACCCTGCCTCTCGGCGCACTTGCAGAGGAGCCCACCAAGATCGGCTTCGTCTACGTCAGTCCGATCGGCGATGCGGGCTGGACCTTCCAGCACGACGAAGGCCGCAAGGAAATGGAAAAGGCCCTGGGCACCAAGGTGCAAACCAAGTACGTCGAGAACGTCGCTGAAGGCGCCGACGCCGAACGCGTGATCCGCGAGTTTGCCGCCAGTGGCAACAAGGTGGTGTTCGCCACCAGCTTCGGCTACATGAACTACGTCGAGCGCGTGGCCAAGCAGTTTCCCAATGTGGCGTTCATGCACGCCACCGGCTACAAGATGGGCAAGAACTTCGGCAACTACAACGCCCGCTTCTACGAAGGCCGCTACGTGACCGGCGTCATCGCCGGCAAGATGAGCAAGACCAATGTGCTCGGCTACGTCGCCGCCTTCCCCATCCCCGAGGTCCTGCAAGGCATCAACGCCTTCACCCTTGGCGCGAAGAGCGTCAACCCCAAGGCCGAAGTGCGGGTGATCTGGACCAACGCGTGGTACGACCCGGGCAAGGAGCGCGAAGCGGCCATGACCCTGATCAGCCAGGGCGCAGACATGCTGACCCACCACACCGACTCCACCGCCGTCGTGCAGTCTGCCGAGGAAAAAGGCGTCTACGCCTTCGGCTACCACTCCGACATGTCGAAGTACGGCCCCAAAGCCCAGCTCACCGCCACCACGCACCACTGGGGTGAGTTCTACACCAGGACGGCCAAGGCCGTCGCTGAGGGTACCTGGAAGCCCGAAAGCATCTGGGGCGGCTACAAGGAAGGCATGGTCAGCCTCGCACCGCTCAACCCGGCCATTCCCGCCGACGTAAAGACCATGGTCACGGGCATCGAAGGCAAGCTCAAGGCCGGCACCCTCCACCCCTTCACCGGCCCGATCGTTGACCAGTCCGGCAAGGAACGCCTCGCCAAGGGCGCAGTCATGGACGACGTCGCGCTGGGCAAGATGGACTTCTTCGTCGAAGGCGTGGCTTCGCGCCTGCCGAACGCAAAGTAAGCCTTCTCTCCGCTTACAGAAGCCCACCGCTCCTGTAACCGGTCGGCGCCGGGCCTGCGTATGTGCAGGCCTGTTGCGCCCCGACTGCGCATCCGCAGGTCCGCGTTATCTCTATCTCCTCCCGCGCAATATGACCGATACCCGCCGTGTGCACGCCGTTCGCGGCGAACTGATCCACTTCACCGCAGATCCGGCCGATGCCGGCGACGCTGCGCTCGTTCACCTGCCCGATGGGGTGATGCTCATCGTCGACGGGCTCATCAGCGAATGCGGGCCGGCCGAGGCCATGCTGGCAAAGCTGCCCGCCGATGCGCGCATTACCGACTACCGCGGCAAACTCATCCTGCCCGGCTTCGTCGACACCCACATCCATTACGCCCAGACCGACATCATCGCCAGCTATGGCGAACAACTGCTGGCGTGGCTGGAAAAATACACCTTCCCCACCGAGGCCCGCTTCTCCGATCCGGAGCACGCCGGCGAGGTGGCGGACTTCTTCTGCGACGAGCTGCTCAGGAACGGCACGACCACCGCGCTGGCCTTTGCCACCGTGCATCCCGCGTCCGTCGATGCCCTGTTCGAAGCCGCCCGCCAGCGCAGCATGCGCATGATCGCCGGCAAGGTGCTGATGGACCGCAACTGCCCGGACTATCTCGCTGACACGGCCGACACCGGCTACGCCGACTCGAAGGCGCTGATCGAGAAATGGCACGGCTGCGACCGCCTGCTGTACGCCGTCACGCCGCGTTTCGCGCCGACCTCGACCCGCGAACAGATGGCGCTTGCGGGACGCCTCTTTGCCGAGCACCCCGGCGTCTATCTGCAGTCGCATGTGGCCGAGAACCGGGGCGAGGTGGCCTGGGTCGCCGAGCTCTATCCCGAAGCACGCAGCTATCTCGATGTGTACGAACGCTACGGCCATCTCGGCGAGCGCAGCGTATACGCACACTGCATCTGGCTCGATGAAACCGACCGTGAGCGCATGGCGAGCACCGGCTCGGCGATGAGCTTCTGCCCCACCTCGAACCTGTTCCTGGGTTCCGGCCTGTTCGATCTCGATCGCGCCCACGCCCTCGGCGTGCGCGTTGGTATCGGCACCGACGTCGGCGGCGGCACCAGCTTCTCGATGCTGCAGACACTCAACGAGGCCTACAAGGTGCTGCAGCTGAACGGACAGCGCCTGTCAGCCGAGCGCGCCTTCTACCTCGCCACCCTGGGCGGCGCCCGCAGCCTCTATCTCGACGACCGGATCGGCAATTTCGCGCCCGGCAAGGAGGCCGATTTCGTGGTCATCGACCCCGCCGCCACACCGCTCTTTGCCCGTCGCATGGCCGCGACAACGAGCCTGTCCGAACGCCTGTTCGTGCTGATGATGCTCGGTGACGACCGCTGCGTGGCCGCAACCCACGTCCTCGGCGAATGCGCTTTCGAGGCCGGCACGACATAGGCCCGTGATCCGGCCACACCGGCCGCCCCGATAGCGACCACGCATAAAAAAACAGGCGCCATGAGCGCCTGTCTTCACGTGTGCTGCACCCGCATTCAGACACGGTGCTTCTCTTCCACCATCCGGCTGATCAGGTGGATCACGTCGTGGCTGCCAGCCTCGGCGCTCTCCATCGCACCCACGATGGCTTCGCGGGCTTCGTCGGCGTTGACCATGTCGGACTGGATGCCCTTGAGCGCGGCGTGCACCGAGTTGTGGACCCGCGCATGCGGCTTCTCCAGGTCGGCAAACGCGCGTGTCGCACCGAACAATGCCTTCCCCGAACCGTCGTAGTACCACTTGCCGAGACGGCACTGGTGGTGATCGACCCGAATCGCATCGGCCTCTTCACCCTCGCCCTTCGCCTCCATCGACACGTAGGCATTCTGCATGTAGATGATGTGATCCATCTTGACCAGCGAGGCAAACGAGAAGTCCTTGGCGCGGTCGAGGTGATAAATGGTCTTCTCGGCCGATGTCGCCACCGCGGCGAAACGCTCGCGGAAGGTCGACACGTTGCCGCTGACCAATGCACTCTGCTCGCCAACCTCGGCGGTCTGCTCGACCATCGCCTCCACCCGGTTGCGAAAGCCCTCGGTAATGTGGCTGATCTCGGTCGTTGCCGCCTTTGTGCGTTCGGCCAGCTTGCGCACCTCGTCGGCCACCACCGCGAAACCGCGTCCCACTTCGCCCGCGCGCGCGGCCTCGATCGCGGCATTGAGCGCCAGCAGGTTGGTCTGGTCGGTAATCTCGGAGATGATGCTCACCGCCCGACGGATCGTCACGCTCGCCTCACCCAGTTCGCCGGCCGCAGCCGTCATGGCCTGCATGCGCTCGTTGATCCCTTCCAGCGCAGCACCGATCCGGCTCACTTCCTCGTGACTGCGGGTTGCGCCCTGCCGGTTCTCCTCGGCAATGCCCATTACGCCGTCCATTTCGGTCGACACCTTGATCAGGTCGGACTGATTGCCCTTCAGGTTGCGCAACAGGTTGACCGTATTGAGAGCATGCAGCTGCGCCCCGAGCCGGTGCTGCGCGACGAAGGCGGCATTCTCTTCCATGCCCTGGATCGCCGCGTTGATATGCTCGAGCGAAGACTTGAACTCGCCGGGCAGGCCATACACCAGCGCCCGACGGTAATATTGCCCCTCGCCCACCATGCGGAAGCAGGTGGTGATTTCCTTGAAATAGGTCTCGACCAGATCGAGAAACTCGTTGAGCTCCCACGCCACCTGACCGACCTCGCCCAGACCGGATGTATGCGTGATGCGCTGGTGAAGATCGCCGTCGCGACAGGCCAGAATGACTTTCTGCATGTGGTGCAGCGTCTCCAGCGGACGCTGGAAATGCCGCCACGCATAGAAACTGAACGCGATCGCCAACACCGGTATCACGATCACCGGACCATCGAGTCCATGCAGCCACAGCTGCCAGCCCGCCATCGCCGCAATCAGACCAACGAACACCACGCAGTAAATGAAGAATTGCCGATCGAGAAAGGGTGCGCGCTTGCTCACACCTGGCCGCGGATTACCATGTTCCATGTTGCCGTCCCCTCTGCGCTCAGCCTTTGTACAGCCCGAGCACGAACTTGTCATACGTCGTGTTCAGATCCGCGACCGTCTTGTGCAGCAGCGCCATTGACGCATCCGGCGCATTGGCGGCACCCGCCTCGCGCTCGGCACGCAGCATCGCCTCGTACAGCGGCACCACTGCCCTCACGGCATCGGCCGGGGGCGGACGTCGCACCGAGAAATAGCCCGTCGTGCGGCCGCTCGCATCGAGGTCGGGCGTCACGTTGGCAAACACCCAGTAATAGGCCCCGTCCGCGGTCATGTTCTTCACCAGTCCGAAGAACTCCTGTCCACTCTTGAGCGTTTCCCACATGAAGCGGTACACCCCGCGCGGCATGTCGGGATGGCGCACGATGTTGTGCTGAACGCCGAGCAGATCGCGCTCGGCGAAATTCGATATCCGCATGAAGGTGCGGTTGGCATAGGTAATACGGCCGGTCAGATCGGTCTTGCTCACGATCATTTCCCCCGAACCCAGCACCACTTCCTGGCTGTTCGGTTCGATCTTCTTTTTCACTGCGCTCTCCCTGTCTCGAAAGCACCGCCCGACGTGATCAGGACACATGCCTTGAAGAGTTTATCGGCAGATCTGCGCAAAACTTCACAAAAAAAATCGGCGGTGCCAAAAACACCGCCGATTGCATATTCCGGCCTGCTGCGAGTGCGCGTTGCCTGCCTCCGACGCGCCGCCTGAGCGCCCGCGAAGCCCCCGAAAATCAGCCTGCGACGCGGCCGTAGGTATCCTCGAAGCGCACGATATCGTCCTCGCCCAGGTAGCTGCCCGACTGCACCTCGATGATCTCCAGCGGTACCTTGCCGGGATTCGCCAGGCGGTGAGTGTGGCCCAGCGGGATGTAGGTGGATTCGTTCTCGCCCAGCAGGAAGGTACGTTCGCCGTTGGTCACCTCCGCCGTGCCCTTCACCACGATCCAGTGCTCGGCGCGGTGATGGTGCATCTGCAGGCTCAGCGTCGCGCCCGGATTCACCACGATGCGCTTCACCTGAAAGCGCTCGCCGAAGTCGATCGAGTCGTACCAGCCCCACGGGCGATACACCTTGCGGTGGCTGCGCGTCAGGCTCTTGCCCTCGGCCTTGAGCCGCTCAACGACCTTCTTCACGTCCTGGGTGCGGCTCTTGTGCGCCACCATCACCGCGTCGGCGGTTTCCACCACCACCATGTCGTCGCAGCCCACCGCCGCCACCATGCGGTGCGTCGCATGGACGAGCGTATTGCGGCTGGATTCGAACATCACTTCGCCACGCCCGCTGTTGCCATCGCCATCCTTCTCCGACACCGCCCACAGCGCGTCCCACGCGCCCACGTCCGACCACCCGGCCGACAGCGGCACCACCACGCCCTGACCAAGCTCGGGCGCAGTGCCCAGCTTTTCCATCACGGCGTAGTCGATCGAATCGGACGGGCAGGCGGCAAACGCGGCCTTGTCCACGCGCAGGAAGTCGGCATCCACCGAACGTCCTGCAAACGCTGCATCGCAGGCTGCACTGATATCGGGGCGGAAATGCGCCATTGCCTTCAGCCACACCGAGCCCTTCATCATGAAGATGCCGCTGTTCCAGAAGTACTCGCCGCTCTCGACGTAGCGGGTGGCGGTGTCGGCATCCGGCTTTTCGACGAACTCGGCCAGCACGCGGGCGGTGTCGGTGTCACCCGCCAGCGGGCCGACGCGGATATAGCCGTAACCGGTTTCGGCGCGATCGGGCACGATGCCAAAGGTCACCAGGCGGCCGGCCTCGGCCTGCGCCGCCCCTTCGGCAATGGCTTTCTGGAACGCGGGCACATCGACGATCACATGATCGGCCGGCATCACCAGCAGCACCGGGTCCTTGCCCTCGGCCGTCGCGGCAAGCGCCGCCAGCGACAGCGCCGGCGCCGTGTTGCGGCCCACCGGCTCGAGCACGATCTGCGCCGAGCGCACGCCCACCTGGCGCATCTGCTCGGCGATGATGAAACGGTACTCCTCGTTACTCACCACCAGCGGCTGTGCATCCACCTCGCCGCCCGCGTAGCCATTGAGCCGCACCACGGTTTCCTGTAGCAGCGAGTGATCGCTGGTCAGCGGCAGCAGCTGCTTGGGATAGGACTCACGCGACGCAGGCCACAGCCGTGTGCCGGAACCGCCAGAAAGAATTACCGTCTTGATCGCCATATTCGGACACCTAGAAAACGTTCGGAATGATTCAGGCAGCATCAGCTGCACAATGCAATATCCTTGTGCGAGCAATCATACTGCAATGCAGCATTACATTGCCATGAAGAAGTACCCACTACTGACCAGCAAGGTGCAGCGGCCCGCAGCGCACTCGCCGGACAAACCGGCGCCGAGTGCCACATAATGCATCCGGCTCCGCCTCCCAGCGCGGCAGCATGACCGGTTTCCCGATTCATTCCCGACAGGCAGGTGCGCCACCATGACCCATGCAGACACTCTCACCCATCTGCAGCGGCTCGAAGCCGAGAGCATCCACATCATGCGCGAAGTGGTTGCCGAGGCCGACAATCCGGTGATGCTCTACTCCATCGGCAAGGACAGTGCGGTGATGCTGCACCTGGCACGCAAGGCCTTCTTTCCCGCGCCGCCGCCGTTTCCGCTCCTGCATGTGGATACGCGCTGGAAGTTTCGCGAGATGTACGGTTTTCGCGACCGCATGGCACAGGAGAGCGGGATGGACCTGCTCGTCCACATCAACCCGGAAGGCATCGAGAAGGACATCAACCCCTTCACCCACGGCTCGGCCATCCACACCGACATCATGAAAACCGAGGGCCTGAAGCAGGCGCTCGACAAGTACGGCTTCGACGCAGCCTTCGGTGGCGCACGCCGCGACGAAGAGAAGTCGCGCGCCAAGGAGCGCGTATTCTCCTTCCGCTCCGCCCAGCACCGGTGGGACCCGAAGAACCAGCGCCCCGAACTGTGGAAGCTCTACAACACCCGCAAACACAAGGGCGAGTCGATCCGCGTATTCCCGATCTCGAACTGGACCGAGCTCGACATCTGGCAGTACATCCACCTCGAGGCCATCCCCATCGTGCCGCTCTACTATTCCGCCGTGCGGCCGGTGGTGGAACGCGATGGCGCGCTGATCATGGTCGACGACGAGCGCCTGCCGCTCAGGCCCGGTGAAGTTCCGATGATGAAGAGCGTCCGCTTCCGCACCCTGGGGTGCTATCCGCTGACCGGCGCGGTGGAGTCCGAGGCCGACACCCTGCCTGCGATCATTCAGGAGATGCTGCTCACGCGCACGTCCGAACGTCAGGGACGCGTCATCGACCACGACTCGGCGGCGTCCATGGAAAAGAAAAAGCAGGAGGGCTACTTCTGATGGCACACGTCTCCGATCTCATCGCCAGCGACATCGAGCAATATCTCAAGCACCACGAACACAAGAGCCTGCTGCGTTTCATCACCTGCGGCAGCGTGGATGACGGCAAGAGCACCCTGATCGGGCGCCTGCTGTACGAATCCAAAATGCTGTTCGAAGACCAGCTGGCCGCCGTCGAAGCCGATTCGAAGAAATTCGGCACCCAGGGCGACAACATTGACTTTGCGCTGCTGGTCGATGGTCTGGCGGCCGAACGCGAGCAAGGCATCACCATCGACGTCGCCTACCGCTTCTTCTCCACCGACAAGCGCAAGTTCATCGTTGCCGACACGCCCGGCCATGAGCAATACACCCGTAACATGGTCACCGGCGCATCCACTGCCGACGTCGCCATTCTCATGGTCGATGCACGCAAGGGCATCCTCACCCAGACCCGGCGCCACAGCTACCTCGTCACCCTGCTCGGCATCCGTCATGTGGTGGTCGCCATCAACAAGATGGACCTGGTTGCCTACGACGAGAAGACCTATGACAGGATCGTCGAGGACTACCGCGCCTTCGCCGGCCGGATCGGCATCGAAGGGATGACCTTCATCCCGATGTCGGCCTTCAGGGGCGACAACATCATCCTCCCCAGCGACGCCATGCCCTGGTACCACGGGACGACGCTGATGGGCTACCTGGAAACCGTCGAAGTCGACGACACCCGCCTGCAGCGCACCCCCTTCCGCATGCCGGTACAGTGGGTGAACCGCCCCGACCTCGACTTCCGCGGCTTTGCCGGCACCATTGCCAGCGGCACGATCGCGCCGGGCGCGCGCATCCGCGTGCAGCCATCGGGCAAGGAGAGCACGGTTGCCCGCATCGTCACCATGGATGGCGATCTCGCGCGCGCGGTGTCGGGACAGTCGGTCACCCTGACGCTGACCGACGAAATCGATGTCTCGCGTGGCGACGTGATGTCCGAAGCCGCCGCGCCGGCCGAGATCGCCGACCAGTTCGAATGCACCATCGTCTGGATGCACGAGGAAGCGCTGCTTCCCGGCCGCCCCTACCTGCTCAAGATCGGCACACGCACCGTCACCGCCACCATCACGTCGATCAAGCACCAGATCAACGTCAACACGCTTGAGCACATCGCGGCGAAGAAGCTGGAGCTCAACGCCATCGGCGAATGCAATCTCAGCCTCGATCGCCAGATCGCCTTCGACCGCTACGCCGACAACCGCGACACCGGCGGCTTCATCCTCATCGACCGGCTCAGCAACAACACGGTGGGCGCGGGCCTGCTCAACTTCGCGCTGCGTCGCGCCCACAACCTCCACGCCCAGCATGTGGACGTCGACAAGCACGCCCGCTCGGCCATCAAGGGGCAGAAGAGCTGCGTGCTCTGGTTCACCGGGCTGTCGGGCGCGGGCAAGTCGTCGATCGCGAACAGGCTGGAGAAGAAGCTGCACGCCATGGGCTGCCACACCTATCTGCTCGACGGCGACAATGTGCGCCAGGGCCTGAACAAGGATCTCGGCTTCACCGACGCCGACCGCGTCGAAAATATCCGGCGCGTGGGCGAAGTTGCACGGCTGATGGCCGACGCCGGCCTGATCGTGCTGACCGCCTTCATCTCGCCATTCCGCGCCGAGCGCCGCATGGCCCGCGACCTGGTCGCGGAAGACGAGTTCATCGAAGTCTTCGTCGATACACCGCTGGCAGTTGCCGAGCAGCGTGATGTGAAGGGGCTCTACGGGAAGGCGCGCCGGGGGGAACTGAAGAACTTCACCGGCATCGACTCGCCTTACGAGGCCCCCGAGTCACCGGACATCCGCATCGACACCACAAGCCTGTCGATCGAAGCGGCAGCCGATCTGGTGATCACGACCCTCGAAGCACGGGGTGTTCTGCCAAGGCACTAAGTACGTTCGCCCCCGCTCTGGGCAGCATTGTCTGCGACCACAGCGGGGGCGAACGGCACCAGGCATGTCAGCGACTCAACCCCCGGGGACTTGCGTTCAGTCGAACACCTCGGCGGCGGCCAGCGGCTTGCCTTCCTTGTCCTTGGCCGACAGCAAGGGCTCGCCGTCGAAATGCCAGTCGATCCCGATCGCGGGGTCGTTCCACATGATGCAGCGCTCATGCTGGGGCGCGTAGTAGTCGGTGGTCTTGTACAGGAAATCGGCCGATTCGCTCAGCACCACGAACCCGTGGGCGAATCCCGGCGGCACCCAGAACTGGCAGTTGTTGTCTTCCGACAGCTCGGCACCGACCCACTTGCCGAAGGTGGGCGAGTTGCGGCGCACATCCACGGCCACGTCATAGACGGCGCCCCGCACCACCCGTACCAGCTTGCCCTGCGGCTGCTGCAACTGGTAATGCAGTCCGCGCAGCACCCCACGCCCGGAGCGCGAATGGTTGTCCTGCACGAAATCGACATCCAGCCCGGTCACTTCACGAAACGTGCGGGCATTGAAGCTTTCCAGAAAAAACCCGCGGCTGTCGCCGAACACCTTTGGCTCCAGGACCAGTACTTCCGGAATCGCAGTCTGCGTTACTTTCATCAAAACACCCTTTCTTCGAGCAGTCGCTTCAGGTACTGCCCATAGCCATTCTTTGCCAGCGGCACAGCCAGCGTCTGCAGTTGTTCGTCGTTGATCCAGCCCGCACGCCAGGCGATCTCTTCCGGGCAGGCAATCTTCAGCCCCTGCCGCTTCTCGATGGTCTGGATGAACAGCCCCGCTTCGAGCAGGCTCTCATGCGTGCCGGTGTCCAGCCAGGCGTGCCCACGGCCCATCACCTGCACGTCGAGCGCACCCCACTCAAGATACTGCTTGTTCACGTCGGTGATCTCGAGTTCGCCACGCGGGCTGGGCGCCAGCGACTTCGCGATACCCACCACGCGCTCGTCGTAGAAATAGAGCCCGGTCACCGCATAGCGGCTCTTGGGTTTGACGGGCTTCTCTTCGAGGCTGACCGCGCGTCCGTCTGCATTGAACTCCACCACGCCGTAGCGCTCGGGGTCGTGCACCGGGTAGGCGAACACCGTCGCCCCATCACTGCGCCCACCTGCACCGCGCAGATCCCTGGCGAACTCATGTCCGTAGAACAGGTTGTCGCCCAGCACCAGGGCCGAGGGACCACCGGCCAGGAACTGCTCGCCGATGATGAAAGCCTGCGCCAACCCGTCCGGGCTGGGCTGCACCGCGTAGCTCAGGCTGATGCCCCACTGGCTGCCGTCGCCCAGCAGGTGCTGAAAGCGCGGCGTGTCCTGCGGCGTGGAGATGATCAGGATGTCGCGAATGCCCGCCAGCAGCAGCGTCGACAGCGGGTAATAGATCATCGGCTTGTCGTACACCGGCAACAACTGCTTGGAAACGGCCAGCGTGGCCGGATGCAGACGGGTGCCGGAGCCGCCCGCCAGAATGATGCCTTTGCGTTGTTCGCTCATGATTTCACAGCCTTTCAAGGGCGCGTCCGGTGATTTCACCGTCGCGCCATTCATCAAGCGGCAGGCGCAGGGCCTGCCGGTGAACGCTACAGCGTTTCGTCCAGCATCCGCGCCACCCCGCGCTGCCATGCCGGCAGCGTCAGATCAAAGGCTGCGCACAGCCTGGTGGTATCGAGGCGCGAGTTCAGCGGCCGCGTGGCCGGCGTGGGGTAGTCGGTGGTGGGAATCGGCGCGATCTCGCCCACCTTCAGCGCCACACCGCGCGCACGCGCAGCCTCGATCACGAATTCCGCATAGCCATGCCAGCTGGTTTCGCCGGCGGCTGCCAGGTGGTAGGTGCCCGACAGCTCAGGGCGTGCGCGCAGGCTGCGCACGGCGTGGGCGCTGACGTCCGCGATCAGCTCGGCCCCCGTCGGCGCACCGATCTGATCCGCAATCACGGTCAGGCGCTCGCGCTCAGCCGCCAGGCGCAGCATTGTCCTGGCGAAGTTGCCTCCACGGGCCGCATACACCCACGATGTGCGGAAAATCAGGTGCGTGCAGCCGCTGGCGCGAATGGCCTCTTCACCATCGAGCTTGCTGCGGCCATACACCGACAGCGGGCCGGTGACATCGTCTTCCTGCCATGGCTTGCTGCCGCTGCCGTCGAACACATAATCGGTGGAATAGTGCACCAGCACCGCCCCCCGGCTCGCGGCCGCCTGGGCCAGCACACCGGGCGCATCGGCATTGATACGCTGCGCCAGTTCGGCCTCGCTCTCGGCCTTGTCCACCGCGGTATGCGCGGCGGCATTCACGATCACATCGGGCGCAACCGCGTCCACCGTCGCCCGCAGTGCAGCCGGGTCCGACAGATCGCCGCTCAAACCATCCCTGCCCTGTCGCCCGAGCACCACCAACTCGCCCAGCGGCGCCAGCGCACGCTGCAGCTCCCAGCCCACCTGGCCATCCTTGCCCAGCAGCAGAATCTTCATGCGTGCGAATCCTTCGCATCGCGGCCCGCGTAATTTGCCGACACCCACTCGCGGTAGGCGCCGCTCTGCACATTGGCCACCCACTCGGGATTGGCCAGGTACCACTCGACCGTCTTGCGAATGCCGGTCTCGAATGTTTCCGCCGGGCGCCAGCCCAGCTCGCGCTCGACCTTGCGCGCATCGATTGCATAGCGGCGGTCATGCCCGGGGCGGTCGGTCACATAGGTAATCAGGCGGCTGTAGCTGCCGGCCGCGTCCGGCTTCAACTCGTCTAGCAGCGCGCACACGGTATGCACGATGTCGAGGTTGGGCTTCTCGTTCCAGCCCCCGATGTTGTAGGTCTCGCCGAGGCGGCCATGTTGAAGCACGGCACGAATCGCGCTGCAGTGATCCTTCACGTACAGCCAGTCGCGCACGTTCTGTCCGTCACCGTAGATCGGCAGCGGCTTGCCCGCGAGGGCATTGACGATCATCAGCGGGATCAGTTTTTCGGGGAAATGGTAAGGACCATAGTTGTTCGAGCAATTGGTCGTCACCACCGGCAGGCCGTAGGTGTGAAACCATGCCCGCACCAGGTGATCGGACGCTGCCTTGCTCGCCGAGTACGGGCTGTTGGGCTCGTACGCATGGGTCTCGGCAAAGGGCGCCTCGTGCGCGGCGAGCGAGCCATACACCTCGTCGGTGCTCACGTGATGAAAGCGGAACGCCGCCTTGGCCTCGCCTTCGAGCGCGCCCCAGTAGGCGCGCGCGGCCTCAAGCAGAGTGAAGGTGCCTTCGACGTTGGTGCGCATGAACTCGCCCGGGCCGTGGATCGAGCGATCCACGTGACTCTCGGCCGCAAAGTGCACGATCGCGCGCGGCCGGTGCTCTGCCAGCAGACGATCGACCAGTTCGCGATCGCAGATATCGCCCTGCACGAAGACGTGACGCGTGTCGCCGTCGAGCGACTTCAGGGTCTCCAGATTGCCGGCATAGGTGAGCTTGTCGAGGTTCACCACCGGCTCGCCGGTTTCGGCAATCCAGTCGAGAACGAAATTGCCGCCAATAAAGCCCGCACCGCCGGTAACCAGAATCACGACACACCCTTGCTCAAAGAAGTCAGTGCGTGATTATCCCACGTCACACGCCGGCGATCCCGGCGAGCTTTCGCCAACCGGCCTGCAGACGAATGAAGGGCACCGGCTTGCACCGGCGCCCTTCATGGGTAGAACACGTCAGCGGAACGGGAAACTTACATTGGCTCGCCGCGCAGCGCGCTCAGATGCCAGTTGTAGACCTCTTCCAGCAGATGCGGCGTGTGCTTGCCCGGCGACTGATCCAGCGCGCGATTGTAATAGTCGCGCAGCGCCGGCTTGAAGTTGGGGTGCGCGCAGTTCTCGATCACGGCCTTCGCGCGCTGACGCGGCGACAGCCCGCGCAGATCGGCCAGGCCCTGCTCGGTGACCAGCACCTGCACGTCGTGCTCGGTGTGATCCACGTGCGACACCATCGGCACGATGCAGGAGATCGCACCGCCCTTGGCCTGCGACGGCGTCATGAAGATCGACAGGTAGCCGTTGCGCGCAAAGTCGCCCGAGCCGCCGATGCCGTTCATGATCTGCGAGCCCATCACATGGGTCGAATTGACGTTGCCGTAGATGTCGGCCTCGATCATGCCGTTCATTGCAATCACGCCCAGGCGGCGGATCACCTCGGGGTGGTTGCTGATCTCCTGCGCTCTCAGGATGATGCGGTCGTGGTAGAAATCGAGATTGGCGTTGAGCTCACCGAGCGCGTCGCTGCTGAGCGAGAACGCGGTCGCCGACGCACAGGTCAGCTTGCCCGACTTGAGCATCTCCAGCATGCCGTCCTGCAGCACCTCGGTGTACGCGGTCAGGTTCTCGAACGGGCCATCGTTGAGGCCGGCCATCACCGCGTTGGCGATGTTGCCCACACCCGACTGCAGCGGCAGCAGGTTGGCCGGCAGGCGCCCCTTCTTCACCTCATGCTTGAAGAACTCAAGGATGTGCCCGGCGATCAGGCGTGAATTCTCGTCCGGCGGCGAAAACGCGGTGTTGCGATCGGGGCTGTGGGTTTCGACAATCGCCACGATCTTGCTGGGGTCGCAACGCAGATAGGGCTCGCCGATGCGATCCGACACCTTGACCAGCGGAATCGGCTTGCGGTTGGGCGGCAGCTGGGTGCCGTAGTAGATGTCGTGCATGCCCTCGAGGCGGCTGTTCTGCCACGAGTTCACCTCGAGAATCACCTTGTCGGCCTGATCCAGCCAGGTCTTGTTGTTACCGATCGACGACGACGGAATCAAACGACCATCCTCGAGAATGCCGCCCACTTCCACCACCGCGACGTCGAGCTTGCCGAGAAAGCCGGACCAGACGAACTGCGCCACGTGCGACAGATGGATGTCGATGTACTCCATCTCGCCGGCGTTGATGCGCTTGCGGCACGCCGGGTCGGACTGATAGGGCAAACGCATCTCAATGCCATCGACCGCAGCGAGCGCGCCGTCGAGCTCGGGCGCCGTCGACGCCCCTGTCCATACCCCGACCCTGAACCGCTCGCCCTGGGCGTTGGCCGTCGTGATGCGTTCGGCCAGCGCCGCAGGCAGCACCTTGGGATACCCCGATCCGGTGAAGCCGCTCATGCCGACGTTGGCACCGTTTTGGATAAGGCGTGCGGCCTCCTCGGCCGACATGATCTTGCTGCGCAGGGCGGAACACTGGATACGGGATTCGCTCATCGTCTGCTCTTTCAGAAGGGGCCAAAAGAAACGCGCCATGCGGTGAGGCAATGGCGCGTGCTTCGATCACTCGAAGGTTTCCCAAGGCGTCCGAGGGAGGGGACAGCTTCGGGAGGGCAACGCTGATTCATGCGGGACACAGTCTAGTTAGCGCTTGGCGTGCGCACAAACGAGCATTTATTATTCGACGCATTAGCAAAACTTAATCATCAAACCATGATCAGGCAGCCATGAGCTACGAGCTTCCCAGTCTTGCCCTGCTGCGCACCTTCGAAGCCGCCGCCCGCCACCTGAGCTTCAAGAAGGCGGCAGACGAGATCTGCGTCACGCCCGCGGCCGTGAGTCAGCAGATGAAAGCACTGGAAGATTATCTGGGCGTGCCGCTGTTCCACCGTCGGGTGCGGGCACTGGAGCTTACCGAGCATGGCAGCACCCTGCTGCCGGGTGTGCGCGACGCCTTCGAGCGCCTGGCCGTCGCGGTCGACCATACCCGGCGCGTCACACCCGGCCCGCTCACCGTCACCGCCCCGCCCTCGTTCGCCAGCCACTGGCTGCTGCCACGCCTGCCGCGCTTCAACGTTGCCCATCCAGACATCGAGCTGCGCCTGTCGAGCACCTCGGACACCGTCGACCACAAGGGCGAAGCCGCCGTGCTCGGCAAGCTCCATCCAGCGCGCACGGAAGTCGCCATTCTTTATGGCAAAGGTCACTATCCGGGCTATGCGGTGGTACCGATCTTCACGCCCGACTATGTGCCGGTATGCACGCCCGCGCTACAACGCGCTGCGGCACTCCAAACCCCGGCCAACCTGGCTGGACAAGTGCTCATCCACGACGACACACTGAGCGAAGACGGTCGCGACAGGCATTCAAGGTCGGGTTGGGCAGAGTGGCTTCGGCTCGCGGGCGCATCGAACATCGACAGTCGCCGAGGGCCGCATTTTTCCAACGCTGCACTTGCACTGGAGGCAGCCCAAGCTGGCCACGGCATTGCGCTCGCGCCGCGCCCGCTGATCGATTCACGCGTCGCCGAAGGCAAGCTCGTCATTCCCTTCAACATCGCCCTGCCCTCGCCCAGTACCTACTATCTGGTCATGCACGAAGCGATGCAGCACCAGCCTGCGGTCGAAGCATTTCAGTTGTGGCTGCTGCGGGAAGCTTCGGCACTACAAAAGCGCCAGCTTTATCGCACCTGAACAAACAAACATGACTGCGCCTCCGCGCAGACACAGTTCGTCCCAGCGGTTCCAGCTCGTACCCAAGTCGTCGAGCTGCTCCGTAACCAAGGGGATGGTTTCTTGGTCGATGCGTGCTTGGCTATGTTCAAGTATGCCCCGCAGGCTTGCCGCCTCACGCATCAGACCGTTTAGCCGAAATGCTGGGCGCAAGAGCAGCACACCGCCAATGAACGCCAGCAATTCGGCAAGCAATGCCATTGAAATTCAGAGCACTGTGTGCAGCAACAAGGTTCGACCATCAATCACAACGGCCTTGTCATCAACGGCTGTCGCCTTGCGAGCAAAGCCAATCACAACCTCCATACCCTGCGCATGTGCAAGGGTCTCGAGCTGGGAAATCGTGATGCCTCTCGGCGCCTGACCACCTTCGTAACGGCTGATCTCTGACTGTTGAACACCGCTACTCGCCGCCAGGCCCCGTTGCGTCAGCCCGACCGTTTCGCGCAACTCCCGCAACAGAAGGCCCATCTTCTCGGCGGCAGTCGCACCTTCGTAGCCCTCTTGAACCAGAGGATCGCGAAGAAGTTCGTCTTCCAGCATACGCAAGCTCATTGCAAAACTCCTGAAGGCTACGTTCGTTGGACTGCACGAGCGATCGCGGCGTTCAAAGCGCCAGCCGAAAGCGCCTCGGCGATGAAGTCATCAAACGCGGCGACACTCAGCAGTACCAATGCCCGCCCCTTGAGCACAAACACGGCGGTAACGCCACAGCGTCCGACACAAAGACTGATCGCATACAGGCGCTCTCCGGAACGAAGATCGTGGCGCCTGAAAGCCGAATCGAGCCGCCCAGCCCGAAGTGCTTCATGGCGCTTCCTGATGAGCGCACCCACCGCTCTGGAAAAATCGCCCCCCGCGCGCATTGATTGCGCACAGTTCCGCGATCGCATCCTGGTGGGCGTCGCCGTCCGTCATCATTGGCCCCGGTGAAATTATGGGCTTTTTCACATCAAATACAAGTTACTCCGCATTCAGCACCATCACCCGCCGATCGGTCTCGTTCCACAAACGCTTGCCCAGCGCCCGCCGGGCCTCGTCGTCGCCGTGGATCAGGCGCACTTCAGATGGCAGATGGCGCATGCGGGTGACGAAACGGACGAGGTCGTTCTGGTCGGCGTGGGCGGAATAGCCCGACAGCGTGTGAATGGCGGCCCTGATGTCGATGCGCTCGCCGTCGAGATCGACGTAGCCGCCACGCGGCCCGTAGGTCTGGATGTCGCTGCCTGGCGTGCCTTTTGCCTGATAGCCCACGAACAGCACATCGTGGCGCGGGTCATGGAGCATGGCCTTGAGGTAGTTCAGCACCCGCCCCCCGGTGCACATGCCACTGGCGGCGATGACGATCGCGGGCTCGCCACTGCGCGCGAGCCTGCGCACATTGGACAGATGCGCATCGTGTTCGTCGATCGCCACCAGCTGATCAAAGGCCAGGGGCTTGCGGCCGGCGCGGACACGGGCTTGCGCCTCGGCGTCCCAGAAGGGTTGCAGCTCGCGATAGAGCTGGGTGAAGCGCCCGGCGAGCGGTGAATCGAGATAGATCGGCAGCTTTTCCCACGCCGCCGCATGCGGGCCGGGCTTCTTGCGCTGGCGATGGAGAATGTCCTCGAACTCGTACAGCAACTCCTGCGTACGCCCAATGCTGAACGCCGGCACGATGACGGTGCCGCCATTGCCCAGCGCCCGCTCCACCACCGCCTGCAGGCGATCGCGTCGCGTCGCCCGGCTTTCGTGCACGCGGTCGCCGTAGGTGCTCTCCAGCACAACCACGTCTGCGCGATAGGCCGGTTGCGGCGCCGGCAGCAAGGGCGCATGCGGCGCACCGAGGTCGCCCGAGAACAGCACCCGCACAGGGGTCTCGTACGCCCGCCGGATCTCGCACTCGACATAGGCCGAGCCCAGAATATGGCCCGCGCGTTGCAGACGGATGCGACAACTGGCCTGCGGACTGCTGAACACCGTGTGCCAGGTGCGCCAGGGCAGCGGCCGGATGCGGGACTCCACCAGTTTGAGATAGCGCTCGACAAGTTGCCGGTCACGGCTAATACCCAGCTCGAACGCATCGGCCAGCACCACCGGCAGCAATCGCGCCGAGGGCTCGCTGCACAGGATCGGCCCCTTGAAGCCTGCCGCCAGCAACCAGGGAATACGCCCAACGTGGTCGATATGAACATGGGTGGCGACCAGCGCCTGAACACCATCGACCGCAAACGGGATGTCAGGCTGCCCCGCGCCGGCCTGGCCATCCGGCGCGGTTTCCGCCCCCTGGAACAGACCGCAATCGATCAGCAGGCTGCGCGCATCGTCAATGAACAGCTGATGGCACGACCCAGTTACGCCTCTGAAGGCACCATGATGAATGATATTTGCATGCATCGCGGCATTCTAGGGATGTAAAAGACCTCCCTCAAGATGCCAAAGCAATAATCTGAACAATCGCTCAGAGAGCTGCAACTACAAATCGCCACTTAAGACATTTTTGTCAGAACATTTCTCGATAAAAGCACCTAATGCGGCTCATCGGCCCCGTCTCAAGCAGAAAGTGTCGGATTTTTTTACACACAGAAGCCTGGTGAATGCGCCCCATGCGGTGATCTACGCCTGCAGCACCGCAAATATCTGTTAATTATGGATTTAATTTTCACACTCAACACCAGGAACGCTTATTGCTTTATTTTTGTCATAAATGACATTTTTCCAAACCAAGCAGCCTTCGCGAGATAAAAACCAAATCATGACCGTCAAAAAGCTTGTTGCCGCCATCGCACTGATCACTTTTGCCCCCCTCTCCCTGGCAGCGATCGTCGCCAGCGACAACTTCGACTACGCCACGGGCGAAGTCGCCGGCCAGAACGGTGGCAGCGGCTGGGCAGGAGCATGGTCGGCCAACACCGGCGTCACGCAGGTTGTCACCCCCGGCACCTCCCTCGGCGGCAGCAACGCCCTGCAGGTGACCGGCAACAACAATAACGCCGCCTATCGTCAGCTCAGCTCGGCCTTCAGTGGCGACAAGCTCTTCGTGGATTTCTACATCCAGCTCGACGCCGGCGTACTGGCTGCGAATGACTTCCTGGGGCTGTGGCTCGATACCGCCAGCACGGGCGATCACACGAACCGTCCGAACATGGGCATCAAGGCCGACGGCAGCGGCACCAACGACGTCTTCGTGCGCACCAACGGCACAGGCGGCGTTTTCGCAGCCAACAGCAACATCGGCACCACCAACGACATCACCTATCACATCGTCGGCCTGCTCTCCCGCACCGCACCGGGCAACTACACGAGCTTCTCGATGTGGCTCGACCCGATGTTTGCAGACTTGAGCACGCCCGACGCGATCATGCTCGGCAACACCGGCCTGTCGCAGATCAGCTACGTCGGCTTCCGCTCGGTCAACCTCGACAGCGGCGACGTGCTGCTGATCGACGGCCTCCAGCTCTCCACCACCTGGAGCGAGGCCCTGCGCATCAGCGCAAACCGCGACACCAACAACGTGCCCGAACCCGGCACCGCGGCCCTCATCGGTCTTGGCCTGCTCGGCCTTGGTCTGTCGAAGCGTCGCAAGGCCTGATCGACCCCGCAGCGCCGCAAGCATCGCGGCGCATGGGCAAAAAAAGAGACCGCCGTGGCGGTCTCTTTGCTTTGGTGCGGGCACTTAGGCCCTGAAGCTCAGCCCCTGGCGTCGCCCCAGCGCAGATCGAAAGTATCGTCGCCCACGTAGGTGGCGTGACCACTGCGATCGACACAGTACTGGAAGGAAAGAATCTTTTCTTCCACCGTCTGCTCTTCACCCAGTCGGGTGTAGTCAAACAGCACGCTGCGCTCGACGCGCGACCCCGAACGCAGGTGGCTACCACGGCCAATCCAGGTGGGGCCAATCACCGACACACCCGGCTCAATCCGCACATTGGAGCCGATGTAGCACGGCCCCACAATCGTGACGCTATCCCACGCAATCGAGGTATTCAGACCCACCCACACGCCGGGCTTGATCTCGCGACCGGGCATCTCCATCTGTGCCACTTCGCCGCGCAGCACGCGCTGCAGCACCTCCCAGTAGTCGGTCAGACGGCCGATGTCGATCCAGTTGAAGAAGCGCTTCTGTGCATAGAACGGCACATCCTGCTCCACCAGCATCGGGAACAGTTCGCTACCGATGTCGAACTCGCGCCCTGGCGGCACAAGGTCGATAACCTGGGGTTCGAAGATATAGATGCCGGTACTGGCCAGCGTGGACAGTGCCTCTTCGGGTGCCGGCTTTTCCTGAAAGGCCTTGACCCGACCTTCGTCGTCGGCCACCACCACCCCGTAATTCTTGACCTGCTCGCGCGGCACGTCGAGCGTGACAACGCTTGCCAGCGCACCCTTGTGCCGGTGCTCGTCCAGCGCAGCGCCAATATCCAGATCGACGATGGCATCGCCACACATCACCAACGTGGTTTCGTCAAAAAACCCGCCAAAATCCTGGATCTTGCGCATACCACCAGCCGAACCCATCGGCTTCGGCACAATCTCGCCATGCTGGCGCGTGCCTTCGTAGGAATAGCCGATCTCCACCCCCCAGCGATGACCATCGCCGAAGTAGTTCTCGATCTTGTAGTGGTTGAACGCCACGTTGATCATGATCTCGCGGATCCCGTACTTTGCGAGATGTTCGATCAGGTATTCGAGCACCGGTTTGTTCAGAATCGGCACCATCGGTTTCGGCAGGTCCTTGGTCAGCGGACGTACCCGCGTGCCCTGGCCTGCGGCCAAAATCATTCCCTTTGCCATCAACTGCTCCCTGAAGTGCGGTGCCACCCGCGTGAGTCGCCACAACTGCGACGCGCCACGCCAGCATCCCGCAACAAATATGCCCCTCTGAACCGCCCGGGGGAAGCCCTGAAGCTCCAAAAAACCGGAGTTCAGGCACAAAAACCATTCCGGTGTAATGAGAACACGAAACCACGGATCGGGACAAACTGCATAATTTCTGCAACACAACAATGTCGGGATTTTTTACACCCGAAAACTATCCGAAACCTCGAGAAGCCCGTATTTCCTTATCATTCATCGGATTGCGTTTATTGGTATGTATTTTGCTATCTACAAACGACATAGACTCTGCGTCATGAAATGCTTCAATGCACAATGTGACAACAGGGCAACAGGATTCAGCCGTACCAAAAAAACCGCAGCGCAATCGACCCAACCGACCTTAAAGGCCAGTCCATGAAAAAATTTGCAATGCTCGCCACCGCCGTCGTGCTGTCTGCGACCGCCGCGCCTTCGTTCGCCTACACCGTGTCGAACAGCCTCACGGGCAACTTCGCCATCACCGGTCTCAACGACGGCACCCCCGGCACCTACAACCTTGCTTTCACCGGCCTGAACGGCGACCTCCACCTCGTCGTTCCGACCAGCGGCTCGTACACCGTCTACACGGGCGGCTCCGCCACCGTAAACTGGGGCGGCACCGGCTCCCCCATCACGTTGCCCGCCGCACCCGCCGTCGAACTCTTCTCCGGCCTCCTCGGCCTGAGCAGCGCAACGCCGGGTGACTACAACTTCATGTTCAATTCCGGCGTTTCCGTGCCGCTCGCCACCAACACGTTCTCCGTAGCTTACGACGGCAGCACCTCAAACGCTGTTATCGCAACGCTCAACTCAATGCTTGGCGGCCCCGTGTTCAGTGACCCCAACGGCAGCGGCGTGCTGAATATTGCCTACAGCCTCTTCACCGACGGCTTCACCGTGGCAGTCACCGAAGCCGCAGCAGGCTGGCCCGGCTTTGGCGCACTCCTGGGCGCAATGGATGCCATGGGCTCGCCGGCAACAATCGGCACGATCGACGGCACCTTTGCACTCGCCGGCGTGACCGCCAACCTCGTCTCCAACGACGTCCCCGAACCCGCCACCCTGGCCCTGCTAGGCCTCGGCCTGGCTGGTCTCGGCGCCATGCGTCGTCGCAAGCAAGCCTGATCAAGCAGCACTACAATGCAAAGCCGGCGCTCCTGCAAGGGAGCGCCGGCTTTTTCTCATTACAGTAGCGATATGTTCGAAAAAATCCTGACTGTCTGTACCGGCAACATCTGCCGCAGCCCGCTGGCCGAATTCCTGCTGCGCGAACACCTCGCAAATGCAGGTAAAAAGGCCGAGGTCCGCTCCGCAGGCATCGGCGCCCTCATCGGCCACCCCGCAGACGAAACCGCTGCCAGCGTTGCGCTGACACACGGCACGTCGCTGGAAGGCCACCACGCCCAGCAGATCACCATACAGCTCTGTCGCTGGGCCGATCTCATCCTGGTAATGGAACAGCACCACCTGGACTACGTCACCGACATCGACGCCACCGCGCGCGGCAAAACCTTCCTGCTCGGCCACTGGAGCAAGCGCGAGATTCCCGACCCCTACCGCAAAGGGGAAGCCGCGCATCAGCAAGCCTACGCAGAGATCTCCAGCGCAGTAACAAGCTGGATCTCCAAGCTGTAAGCCCGCTTACTTTGGCGGCTGCAACGCCTTGATGTGGTCGTAACCGCTCATCTCAAGAAATCCCTTCCCGGACTTTGCGCCTTTGACCGAAACACCACCTTCCCAGTAATAGCTGAAGGTAGTCTCGAGCCCATTGAACTCGCTCTCTGCTTTCTCGGGCCGCACCTGAATGACGCCGAAGGGCGTCCTCACATCCCACCCTGCGGGATAACGCACACGGGACCGCTCACTCTGCCAACTGCCAACCGGCACCAGTTCAAGATCCGACTCCGCAAGCGGCGTGACCTTTCCGTTACTCTGCAGCGAACCCGCGAGCATTACCCGTCTCGCGGCCTTGTCGAACAGTTCGTAGATCATCAAGTCAGAACCATCGTCCATCTGCAGCGCAAACCAGTTCCATCCCAAAAGCGTACTGTCGAAGTCGCCCCACTGGTGATCGAACCATACGTCACCCTCCACCTCCACGGTCTTCCCGCTCGCATCCCTAACGGTTCCCTTGGCTGCGAGTCGCGGACGTGAGTAGTAATAACTCATACCCGCCTCACCGAAATCCAGAATACCCGGCGTTCTGGAGCCCACAGCCCGATGCAGCATCGGCGTACCACGCTCCTGCATCGTCAAGGCCAGCTTCTGCCCCTCAGCATCAACATTGACAATGTGTTGAGTACCCTCGCTGCTGATTTCCCAATCTGCCTGGCGAAAATTGAATCCCTGCACCGACTCGCCCGTTGGAACGCCTGCAGTACGCATCGCACGCTCCACACGTTTGCCACTGGCCAGATCCATCAATGAAAAATGCAGCACCGTGTGCCGCACCACACCGCCGCGAAGAAACAGCGTGGCGTGAAAGCCATAACGCTCGCCACTAGAGCCCGAGAGATGGCCAGTGTAGTACCACCACTCGGTGAGGTCATCGTGCGCGCCCTTATCGGCAGCAAGTGATAGGGGTCGCAGGGTAGCGGTGCGTTCAGTAACGACAGGATCGCTGTCTTTAATTCGTGGACCAGGCCCCGCGACTGTGGACAAAATCGCATACAACGCGACTGCCAAGCCGAGAAATAGAACGGTTGCAAAGCGCCAGCAGTAACGCTGCCAGGCATTGCGCCGGATGCGCTCTTTCGTTCGAACTCTCACCACGCACACCTCAAATCACTTCTCATGCCCCAACCCGAATGATCCAAGGATACGGCTTACAACCTCATCGATTCCTAGCGACGATGAATCCACGACGATCGCATCGTCCGCTGCTTTGAGCGGTGAAACCCCGCGCTCACTATCGAGTCGATCCCTTGACTCAATCTGCTCAGTAATCTCCGCAAGACATGGCGACTGACCAGCCTGAGACAATTGTTCGTATCTTCGCCGAGCACGCACAGACGCACGCGCCGTCAGAAACACCTTGTAGGGGGCGTCGTAAAAAACAACTGTACCCATGTCGCGACCATCAGCGATCAAACCCGGTTTTTTAAAAAAAGAGCGCTGCAACTCAAGCAGAGCGGCCCGCACGGCACCAATTGCCGCTATCCGGGACGCAGCCATACCTGTGCTCTCAAGTCGGACCTGTGCAGTCGAGTCCATACCATCGACGAGGACCAACATCCCGCCCGATTCCTGTCGCTCCAACACCACGGATGCCGACCTGACATGTTGCGCAATCGCATCATCATCCGCAGCAAGTAGCCCTGCCTTCTCAACTGACAGCGCAGCAGCCCGATACAGCACTCCAGAATCGAGATAGTGCCAGCCAAGCTTCTCCGCAATGAGCTTGCTAACTGTGCCCTTACCAACTCCCGATGGGCCATCAATAGTCAGCACGTTGTGGGTCGCTACCATGAAGCGCTCCTTATGCGTGGTGCCAGATCATCTCTGCTTAACTCAAACCTTTCCCATCGCAAGCAACCGCGAAACACGTTCAACGTCTGCAGGCGTATCAACTCCGTGAGGCGGCACCTCAGACCATGGCATTGCACTGATCTTCAGACCAATCCACAGTGCTCTCAATTGCTCGAGCTTCTCCAGCTTCTCAAGTTCGCACATCGGAGCGGCGGTTAACGTGCGCAGAACGGAACGCCGATACGCATAGATACCAACATGTCGTAAATAACTGGCGACCGGCCAATCAGTCTCCGGAACATCACGGCAATATGGAACGCCTGCCCGCGAAAAGACAATGGCGTTCCCGTTGCAATCCACAGTAAGTTTCACAACGTTCGGATCACGAATCTCAGCAACAGACAAAACCGGCACTGCAATCGTGCCCATCGAGAGATCAGCATTCTCCGAACAAAAAGCAGCAAAAGCCTGAAGCAATCGAACCGGCACCAACGGCTCGTCACCCTGCACGTTCAAAACAACATCATCCTCACCCCACCCGCATAGAGCGGCAACCTCTTCTGCTCGATCTGTACCGGACTCATGCCTGACGGAAGTCATCATGAACTTGATATCAAATGACTCAAGCACTCTGGCGATGCGCTCGTCATCAGTGGCGACAACGATATCCGAAGCCGGCAAAGCCTCACTAACCCTTCTGGCCACGCGAACAATCATTGGCAGACCAGCAAGGTCAACTAACGGCTTTCCGGGAAGCCTTGAAGAAGCAAACCGGGCTGGAATGACAACCCTAACCGATTTTCTCAAGGAACCAAGTTCAGACATGAAATGCCCCTAAAACACGCGAGAATACGAAGAAACGCAAAAGTTACTTTTTGAATACCCCGACAACTTCAGCTCCCTCGGAAACCAGCAAGGTCGTAATCCTCTTGGAATCCATAAGCGCGAGGGCGTCCTCAATCCGAGTACCAACAGACACCATCTGCGGATCGACCGTCATCAGATCACCCGCATTCTTTGAAAACACCTTGTTCTCAAAAGTCTCAATTGCTCGACGAACGTCACCATCGGTTATAAGTGCCCAACCGCCTCCACGCTTAACAATCGCAACGCCCAACCGTGACCGAGTCATTGCGTTAAGGAGTTCAAGCACCCCCGCGGATTCCGGCACGATCGGGAGATTCTCAGACACCATTTCATCTTCTACACGCCGTAGAAGACGGCGACCGAGAGATCCGCCAGGGTGAAACCGTGCAAAATTCTCTGGTTTGAATCCCCGCGCCTTCATCAACGTAACCGCAAGAGCATCACCCATCGCCATCGTTACCGTAGTGGACGACGTGGGCGCAAGATTAAGCGGGCACGCCTCTTCATCAACCCCTACGTGCAAATGGCAGTGAGCAGCGCGCGCCAGTGACGAAGAGGGATTTCCCGTAAGCGCGATCAGGAAGTTTCCGTTGTCCTTGAGAAAAGGAATGAGCTTGACAACCTCCTCGGTTTCACCCGAGTTCGAGATGGCCAGAAAGATGTCGTCTGAAGTGACCATACCCAAGTCACCGTGATAAGCCTCCCCTGGATGCATGAAGAAACTCGGTGTGCCCGTACTTGCGAAGGTTGCAGCCATCTTCTTGCCAACGATCCCGGACTTTCCCATTCCGCAAACGATGAGCTTGCCCTTAGCGACAAGAATCGATCCAACGGCATCAGCAAACCCAGCATCAACGCGTTCACCCGCCCGCAGCAGAGACTTTGCCTCCAGTGCAAACACATCACGAGCTGCGCGCAAGAGGTCCTCACTCATACCTATCCTCACCAAAAAATAACAACGGTCAAACCACTCACTTGATACAAGCCGCCAGATTAGTCGAGCGCCGACACCTACCGGATCTCAACCTCTGCGAAACCTTTGACCAGATCATCAATCGCTTTGACTTGAGTCAGAAACGGCTCAAGCAGTGAAAGCGGCAGAGCACTAGGACCATCACACTTGGCATTATCCGGATCTGCGTGACACTCAAGAAAGAGCCCCGCCAACCCAACAGCCATGCCAGCGCGTGCCAACTCCAGCACCTGGCGCCGGCGGCCACCAGAGGCATCACCGAATGCTTCGCGGCACTGCAGGCTGTGGGTCACATCGAAGATCACTGGACACCCACCACTCGCCTCTTTCATTTGCCGAAAGCCAAGCATGTCAACGACGAGATTGTCGTAGCCAAAAGCCGAACCCCTTTCGCAAAGGATCACCTTTTCGTTACCCGCCTCTTTGCACTTGAACACCACATGCTTGAGTTGAGCTGGGCTCATGTACTGCGGCTTCTTGACGTTGATCACACGACCAGTCTCTGCGATTGCAACAACCAGATCCGTCTGCCGGGCGAGGAACGCCGGGATCTGCAACACATCAACAACTTCCGCGATGGTCGCAGCTTGCTCGATCTCATGTACGTCCGTGATCAGAGGTACGCCAAACTCAGCCTTTACCGCCGAGAAAATACGCATCCCCTCATCCAACCCGACACCTCGAAACGACTTGATTGACGAACGATTCGCTTTGTCGAACGAGGCCTTAAAAACAAAAGGGATCCCAAGCTTCTCGGAAACCCTTACGTATGCGGCGCAAGCATTAAGTGTCGAATCAAGGTCTTCTATAACATTTACGCCCCCGAAGAGTACAAAAGACTTTTCGTTTGAAACGGTAACATCTTCGCTGATACGAATGCAGATCACTTGGTCACCCTTAAATAAACCCGAAACACAATACAATTTAACTGGACAAAATCCGGGATTGCTCAATAGGCTTCCAACCCAAAAGCATAAGCCAGAAAATAGAAACACTTAGCGGCTCTATCATTAAAAAACCAACCAACGCTGTAAAAAGTATATAGCTATTCTTTAACTTATAACGTCTAACGGCAAAGAATAAAACCATTAAATATATAAACGCGAAAGGAAAACCGTACTTATAAATCAACCAAACTATTGAGTTTGTGATCCCACCTTCATCACCCTTGGTGTAACCGTGCTCGTCTAAAAGGAGTTCGTTATACGAATCGTAATCACCACTCGGCCGGCCTAAGAAAAATCCACCGCCGGAAGCCTGCAACCCCAACACCAAATCATTAACGCGTACCAACAGACTTGCGTCATTAGAAAAACTCCGCCCAAAAGTAACCTCAAGAATACCAACAAACAAATCAGGGTAATAATAGGCACTTAGCAGACACACCACACCAACAAGAAGAAATCCGCGAGCAAAAGAACGACTTCGCTGTCGAATCATCGAATAGAGTGCCAATGGAAAGAAAATCAAAAACGCACCCATAGAAAACGTCGTTAGCATGGTAGCAAGAAAAACATAACTTATTCTTCTGTTCCGTAACGACGCCTCATTTAAGAAATAAGCCAACCCGATTAACGAACCGAAAACGCCAGCCTCCCAAAAAAAAGATTGATTTCGGTAAAACCCAAAACGTGCAATCTCTGAGGAACGGAAATACCCAACACCAAACGCAGTACTGTACTCACCATCTATAGGGACTAATACTGTTGGTATAAACAAGACGACAATAAAGCTAAAAAGACTAACCAACGCCACAAAGTACATCGTCTCGACAAATAAAACCAAAAAATCCACTCGTCGAACGAAATAATATTCACAAGCCAAAGCAGCAATAAACATCTTCAGAATTACGGCAACCTCTTTATCGTCAAGCAAGCCATCTTGAAAGAATGAAACAAGAATTAGAAATGTAACAAGCACGAACGATCTAGGGCTTACAGAAGCAAACTTTATCTTTGAACGTAGAAAACCGAACAGAAGAAATGAAAATATGAATGCTATCAAAAATTCATTGGCAGTTCGGGTTACAACAACCCAACCTCCGCTTACCAGAAGTATGAGCACTAATAACAAATAATTCATTGCGCGAAAAGTCGGATTCATGCTTTGCACCAATTCAGTAGGTCTAGCACTGGACCCAAAGTCCGGTTTCTTTACACCAATAACGGACCACCTTTGCCGGAACGCCTACAGCCACAGAGTAGTCCGGGATATCTTTGTTAACTAGAGACATAGCACCGATAACACAATTCTTTCCGACTTTTGCACCAATTATTACTACCCCTTCTCCAATCCAGGTTCCCGAACCGACACGTACAGCACCTTTTAGCGAAAGTGGTTGATCGATGATTGGAGTCTTAACATCGTCATACCTATGGCTATAGTCGGCGATATGTACTCTATCAGCAATTATCACTGAGTCCTCTATAACCACACTATCAATCGCAATTATATGGGAGTCATTTCCGATATACACTCGATTCCCAATGGACAACAACGGACTATCAACATACCCCTCAATAACCTCTATCCATCCTCCATTATTAATAAAAGTATTACTTCCGACTTCAATCCTTGTGCTACCACATACTCGTTTTGAACGAAGAATTCGAGAACCAACCCCAAATGATTTGAAAAAGATTGGGTATACAAGAAACTGAAAGAATGTACTTAGTCTATTTTTAATCTTAAAAAAAATCCCTATGTCGAACATAAACAACCTCAATGTAGCCCCAAAATATCAAGCAGAGCACTTAACCCCTTTCGAGAAGGATAAGTTTGTATTCCGAGCAACCGAAGCGAAGCATAAACTTCATACATTTTCTGACCCGCAATACTGACAGACGTTGCAACCGCAGCACCAAGACCTCCATACGATGGCACGAGTAAAAGAGCAAGAAACAGGCATATTAAAGCTGAAACAACCATCGAATCTCTAATCACTCGCTCAAATCCATAGGTCACCAAAATTGAACGCGTTGGCCCGCAAATTATTACTATTAACTGTCCAAAGCACAATACAAGCAATGACCAATAAGCAGAACGGAATTCATTACCGAAAAGCGAAAGAAGATCTCTACCGAAAAAAAACAAAATAACAAAAATTAAAATAGAAGCAACCATTAAAGCAGTTGATATTGCAGTGGAAAATGTTTCAATGCTTGAAGAATTTTCACTTGATCGTAAATTAGCAATCTTTGGCCCTACAATTGCCTCTATTGGTGGCAAGATGAAACCTGGGATTGATATCGATACACGCATGGCCATTGAAAAGATACCAACTTCCGCAACAGTCGAGAAATACCCAGTTGCGTACACGCCAATCCAAGGTAAAGACATAAGAAAAAAATTACCAATAAGCATCGAAGACGATGACTTAAGCAATTTAATCGGTCTGTCTGACTTTGCCGATTCTGGAGCATACTTTGGTGATGATTTCGTCCACAGGCCAATCGATATCAGTGCGGCAAAAGCACAAGCTATAAAATAAATTCTAGATGTATCACCGTTATCAGTCGGGCAATACAAAAACAGTAGACCTAATGAAAAAATTGGTATCCATAGAGTTAAGATACTTACACTCGCTTCAGGCTTAAGTGCGGCCTGAAGAAATGGAACATGTATGTATGCGATCGTAATCATTGGCACCGACAATGCGGCCCAGTAAAGCGAATATTTAATATCGCTAACAGCTATAAAGCCTAACGTATCAGCAAGGTAAACTAAAGCAATTGTTGCAAAAGAAACAGAAAGGCCAACAAAACCGACACGCAGTATGACGTAACGATAGAGAGCGTTTAACTCACACTCTCTATTTTCCTTAATCAAGGGTGATGCCTCACGAACAACTATTTGCTCTAGACCTAATCGGCAAACGGACGAGGCGACTGCAACAAAACCGAATGCAATCATATAAAGGCCTGTTTCAGCAGCGCCGAGCAATCGTCCAACAACTATAAAAAAAACGAAATTAGAGATCGCGCCCAAAGCTCGCAATAAAAAACCTCGTAGGACGCGCCTTACCATGCTGTAGTGTTCTTTATTCTGCGGATCATCTTATCAACTAGATTTCATTACCATGAATTTTTTTAACTATCTTGGAAACAAACGACTGATCCTGGTTTGAAAAGTGACCATCCAAGAGATACCTCTTTTTGAACGCGTTTATCAACTTAATTCTATTCGCCGACTCAGTCTCACACACGCTATTAAAGAAAACTCTCAGTTCCTCGCAGCTACGGACTCTCCACATACCATGCAATTTATCAAAGAATGAATCCCCCAACAGTGCAACATCATTACCAACCGCGAAGGAATCTAGAGCTGTCATTGAATTTATAGTTACCGTCTTCTTTGATGCATTCAGATCATCATCTAGAGAAGATGAACTTAGAAAAACGGAGTTGGATTTTTCAATTTCCTCGTAAAACTTCTGAGAGTATTTCATTCTGTATAAGGGATGTTCACGTACGATAATACTCATTCCATCCAGTAAAGCTGACTTTACTAACTGTAGCAAGCTAATATCAGTTAACTTTAACGGATTGTGGTAAATATTGTTTGCGTCTTCTGGCACTTGCATAGCGAGAAGCACCGTTAAATCAGGAACTGAATTCGTAGGTCGATCGCTTAATATCTGATTGTATAGCTTTTTACTAACTTTCTTGAGTCGATAACCACGAACCTCTGGGGGTAAAACACCAGTAAAACGAGACTGAAGAAGCGAAAGTTTGTCTAACGCTGAATAAAGCTTATTGTTCCAACGCAAGTTCAAATTGGGCCTTGGTGAATCAGCCTCAAAGGTTTCTATATCCAAAGCCCCAAGTTTCTCGCGGAACGAACAGTTAGCGTTAACCCCATTTCGATCAAGTATTGTTGTTCTATATGGACCTTGCTCAAAATATAATATTTCCGTCTTTGTCCCCGATAAAACATGCTTTATCACTTCAGCGGGCATTCGGGTATCACCACTAATGATTGCAAGGTCGGGAGAGAATTTAGTGGTTACTCGTCTTGAGTTATAAAATAATTTACACGCGTGCTCGTGTATTTCTGAAACTTCATCTTTAGTTATACCAGGATCAGAAACGTGAAAAAGTGTAATCTCGTCAAGCACCTTTTTTTCTAAACGTTCGTGACACACATTACCGAGCGCAGAGATCCATGAAACAGAAACGGTTCGTCTTCCATGCACTAAAAAATATACGTATGCACTAGGAAATACAGATATATGAAGAAACTCTACTTCACTATCAATCTTTTTCCATTCATCTTCAATGGCGCAGAAGAAACGCGCCATCGGGTGATAATACGACAAAGTCAAAATTCGTTTGTATTTCATGTATGAATTTACTATATGCTTTTAACTATTTTTTTACTGCGCGGATATATAGAATTCTGAAAATGAACAAAAAGTTTCCTAGTATGTAACGCTTCCACAACCTCTGAGGCTCAAGTAGCAATCTATATATCCATTCACAACCAAATCTTCTTACAATTAGCGGAGCCCGCTTAACCCGACCTGCAAGAAAATCAAGAATGGCCCCACCATTAATTATTAAGCACGGCCAATCTATTCGAGATTTCAATAAAGCGCTTACATGCTCTTGCTTGGGCATTCCCATTGCAAGCACAATTATCGCCGGCCTGAAAAGCAAAGCATCAGATAGATAATCGTTTTTATCCCTAAATCCGTCTAAGGCAGTCACTACAGTACAGCCGAAATCATTTATTCTTTTTGAGGCGGCTTCAAGTTCGGGTGCGGACGTCCCGTACAACCCAACTGTGCAAACTTCTTTTTTAAGAATAAATGGGATCAAGTCTGTTCCGTTCATGTTCTGGCCTGGCGAATAGCCGAACAACAACATAAATAGTTTTATTCCAATTCCGTCTCTGAGAATGTAATCTGAAGCATGAAGATCCGTGAAAAATTCGCTGTTAGTCCACGCTATATTGAAAGCATGTGCATTTAAAAAAGAAAGTACAATGGGCCCAGTCCTCGGATCAAATATTCTAAGATCATTCCAATTTTGATTTTCTGGAATGACTTGGATACGATTGAGAATTTTTGTGTCTAACGTCGGCATAAGCATAACTATATGTAAATTAATTCACTCCATTTTCTTTGGCTCTAAGATAAAGGCATCTCTCATGGCTTTAAGCTCGATTTTTCTTGAAAAGATTAAATAATATAGATATTTCACCATCCCAGTAGCAATTACTACCGGATTTTTTGCTTTTATTCCCCAGTACAGCCAATTTCGAGTTAAGTAGTACCTAGAGAAGTCTGATGAATTTCCACCAGTAGACGAGCTAATTTTGTGACTAAGAGTTATCGTCGGGGTGTAATACATACGAACGTTTTTTTTGCACAATTCACTGCAAAATATCGTGTCATCGTAATAAACAAATAACTCTTCCCACATCCTTACCTGAGTTTCTCTTAAGACTAGTGATTTAATCATCAGGGAACATGTTGGGGCATAATCAACCTTAAACAACACTTTCCCCGTCAACCTGTCTTTTTTATTGTGGCCAAAGTGGCGACAGTTACCTTTCAGATATGAGATTTTTCCACCGGCATACCATATCTTTCCATTTGTGTTGTGGTAGACCATTTTCGGAGCCAAAGCATCCACAAAACTATTTTCGGAGAATAGTTGGATATGGTCTTGTAGGAACTTTTGATCAATCTCGATATCGTTATTAAGAAAAAGTATGTGAGTGTAAGACTCATCTTCAAGAAATAAATCGATCCCTTGATTGTTTCCCTTCGCAACACCATAGTTATCCTTGTTTCGAATAAATGTATATTGATGCGTTGCATTATTCTTAATATAGGATTCACAACCGAAATCGTTCACATCGTTTTCGACATATAGGACATGAAAGTTTTTGAAAGTTTGGTTGTTAATACTGTCTATAAAACCTTTAATTACGTCGTTTGACTTATACAAGACCGTAACAATACCGACTTTAAATTCTTTCTTATCAATACCGTTATTAACCGTAGGCATTATTTGAACATCCCACGATCGCGCATTTCCTGAATCGACTTGTCGTACGTCGAAACCTCAAGATGCTGGCTTTTTACCCACTCGGCGAATTTGGTCACACCTTCTACGAACGTGACACTCGGATGGAAGGCAAGATCCTTCGAAACCTTGCTTAAATCAGCAGTGTTATGGCGAATGTCACCCACACGATAGTTCCCGGACACTTTGATGTCGCCTGGAGCGCCATAAAGCTCTTTTAGTGTTTTAGCAACGGTCATTACTGTTGTGCGAACGCCTGATCCAACGTTGTAGCATTCTCCAGTAACATCCGAATTAATGGCTTTGACGGTGGCACTTACAACGTCATCGATGTACACAAAGTCTCGACTTTCCTCGCCATCTTCAAAGATGTTCACATCCCTTCCTTGCAAGAGCAAGGTAGAGAAAATGGAGAGGATGCCCGTGTAGGGGTTCTTGAGAGACTGGCCGGGGCCGTACACGTTCTGATAGCGCAGCGAAACGGCCCCTATACCCATCGACTCACAAGCGGTAAGTACTAACTGCTCCTGTACCTGCTTCGTGATTCCATAAATGGAGGTCGGATGAATTTTTGACGTTTCATCGGTAGAGATCGACGTAACAATTTCACCAGTATCCGGGCACCGGCAGTCAAAAATACCCTTTTCCATATCTGCAGCTGTTCTGGCTACGGGGTAAACAGTTCCGGATTTCCCTTGATACCGCCCTTCACCATAAATCGCTCGTGACGATGCGACGACAACTCGCTTTACACCAGGCCGCTCCTTTTCGAGAATATCAAGAAGTATTGACGTACCCCGGATATTGACATCAACGTAGCGATCAATTTCATACATTGATTGGCCAGTACCGGTTTCTGCCGCAAGGTGGACGACAACGTCCTGCCCCTTAAGTGCTTCACTCATGATTTCGCGCGACCGCACATCACTACGAATCACTTTCACGCTCGGGGGGAGACTTAGAAACAATTGCGATGTTTCGGGATTATCTCCGTGAATTTGAGGGGAGAGGCAATCAACTACGGTCACAGTTGCACCCGACTGCACAAGCTCTCTAGCCAAGGAGCTTCCGATGAATCCCGCACCACCTGTAATCAAAACCTTCATTTTTCTCTCCAATTTCCTTTAGGCTTGTTCATCGCCCGTGAGTTATAGGCATACATATAGAATCAGCTGAACGTGTCTGCTGTGGCCAAAGACTTGCCTGCAAGATCTTTTGGCGACAACAGCGGTTCACCGCTCAACGGCCATTGAATTCCGACGGCAGGATCATCCCAAGCCAAGCTTCTCTCGAACTGTGGCGCATAGTAGTCGGTCGTCTTGTACAAAAAATCTGCACTCTCAGATGTAACAAGGAATCCATGCGCAAAACCGGGCGGGACCCAGAATTGGCGGTTATTTTCTTCGCTTAGTTCGACACCTACCCACGTGCCGAAAGTGGGTGATGATTTACGCATATCTACAGCTACGTCGAAAACAGATCCACGCACAACGCGAACGAGCTTACCCTGCGCTTGTTCTATCTGATAGTGCATTCCTCGAAGAACACCCTTGCCGGAGCGTGAGTGATTGTCTTGTACAAAGGAAACATTAAGCCCTGTTACTTCGTGAAAAGCTTTCGCGTTAAAGCTCTCCATAAAAAAGCCACGCGAGTCGCCGAAGAGCTTGGGCTCCAGAATTAACAGATCAGGAATATCAGTTTGAATGACGTTCATCAGAAAACCTTTTCTTCGATAATACTTTGCAGATATTTACCGTACCCATTTTTGGAGAGCGGAGTCGCCAGCTTTTGGAGCTGCTCGGTATCGATCCAGTTTGCGCGCCAGGAGATCTCTTCCGGGCAGGCCACTTTCAGGCCTTGGCGCTTTTCGATGGTTTGAATGAACAGGCCCGCTTCAAGCAGGCTTTCGTGTGTGCCGGTATCAAGCCATGCGTGGCCGCGGCCCATCACCTGCACATCCAGTTCGCCCCATTCGAGGTACTGCCGATTGACGTCGGTAATCTCCAGCTCACCGCGCGCGCCGGGCTTCAGGTTTTTGGCGATATCGACGACGCGGTTGTCGTAGAAATAGAGGCCGGTTACTGCATAACGGCTCTTCGGCACGACGGGCTTTTCTTCAAGGCTGATCGCCCGGCCGTTGGCGTCGAACTCCACCACGCCATAGCGCTCGGGGTCATGCACCGGATAGGCAAACACAGTTGCACCGCTTTGTTGTTTACTGGCACCACGCAGATCGCCACCGAAGTCGTGCCCGTAGAAGAGGTTGTCGCCAAGCACGAGTGCGCTGGGTCCAGTCCCGACAAACTGCTCTCCGATAATGAAGGCTTGAGCAAGGCCATCCGGGCTGGGCTGCACCGCGTACTGCAGGTTGATACCCCACTGGCTGCCATCGCCGAGCAGTAGTTCAAACCGGGGGGTGTCTTGCGGCGTGGAGATGATCAGGATGTCCCGTATGCCGGCCAGCATCAGCGTGCTGAGCGGGTAATAGATCATCGGTTTGTCGTACACGGGGATGAGTTGCTTCGACACGGCCAGCGTTGCCGGATGAAGACGGGTTCCGGAGCCCCCTGCCAGAATGATGCCTTTGCGTTGCATTGGTCGGCCCTGTTTTCAGTTTGAAAGAATCTCGTTGAGCATGCGGTCGACACCCGGTTGCCAGTCGGGCAGTTTCAGCCCGAAAGCGGCCTGCAGCTTGGCGGTGTCGAGGCGGGAATTGAGCGGACGAGTTGCAGCGGTCGGGAAAGCTGCGGTGGCAACGGGCTCGATCGCGTCAGCACTCACCTTTATTGGCAAGCCTTTTGCGCGCGCGACCTCGATAACATGACGTGCGTAGCCAAACCAGGTGGTCGTACCAGCCGCGACGAGGTGGTAGGTGCCGCAGAGTGCTGGATTAACAAGCGTCATGCGGGCGGCATGTGCAGTTACGTCGGCAAGCAGGTCTGCGCCCGTCGGGGCGCCATGCTGGTCGTTGATGATGGTGAGCCTGTCGCGTTCGCTCGCCAGTTTCAGCATGGTTTTTGCAAAATTTCCGCCACGTGCGGCGTACACCCAACTTGTGCGAAAAATCAGATGCCGACAGCCACTTGACCGAATTGCCTGCTCGCCGTCGAGCTTGGTCTGTCCATAAACCGATAGCGGAGCAGTTTCTGCATCCTCGCTGCGTGGGGTGTTACCGCTGCCGTCGAAGACATAGTCTGTTGAGTAATGTACGAGCAAGGCACCAAGCTGCTTTGCTTCGCGGGCCAACACGGCTGGCGCATCGGTGTTTATGGCGCGGGCCAGTGCTGGCTCGCCCTCCGCTTTGTCGACAGCGGTATGTGCGGCGGCATTGATGATCAGGTTGGGCGCAACGTCGCGAACGGTCTTCGCCAATGCTTCTGGCGTGGAGAAATCACCGCAAAGGCCGTTTGCACCCTGATGCCCCACGGCGACCAACTCGCCCAGCGGTGCGAGGCTGCGCTGCAGTTCCCAGCCGACCTGGCCGTTCATGCCGAATAGAAGAATTTTCATCTGTTCAGCGCTCCGCGTAGTTCTTTTCAACCCAGTCGCGATACGCGCCGCTTTGGACGTTGGCAACCCATGCCTGATTTGCCAGATACCATTCAACCGTTTTACGGATGCCGGTATCAAATGTTTCGGCCGGTCGCCATCCGAGGTCGCGCTCGATCTTGCGAGCGTCGATTGCGTAGCGACGATCATGGCCTGGGCGGTCGGTTACATAGGTGATGAGTCGGGAATAGCTGCCGGCCGCATCGGGCTTGAGCTCATCAAGTAGCGCGCACAGCGTTTTGACAATCTCGATATTGGGTTTTTCGTTCCAGCCGCCGACGTTGTACACCTCACCGGGCTTGCCCGATTCAAGGACAGCGCGAATTGCACTGCAGTGATCGGTGACATATAGCCAGTCACGGACCTGCATACCATCGCCATACACTGGCAGCTGCTTGCCCGCGAGGGCGTTTGCAATCATCAGCGGGATGAGTTTTTCGGGAAAGTGGTACGGCCCGTAATTGTTTGAACAGTTGCTGGTGGTGACCGGCAAGCCATAGGTGTGATGCCATGCACGCACAAGGTGGTCTGATGCGGCTTTACTTGCAGAGTACGGGCTGTTCGGTTCGTAGGTTTTTGTTTCGGTAAAGGCGGGATCACCGGGACCAAGGGACCCGTAGACTTCGTCGGTGCTGACGTGATGGAAACGGAAAGCACCCTTTGCATCGTCCGCAAGCGCCATCCAGTGCGCTCGGGCGCTTTCGAGCAGTGTGAAGGTGCCTGTGACGTTGGTTCGCATGAACTCACCAGGCGCATGAATCGAGCGGTCGACGTGGCTCTCGGCGGCAAAGTGAACGATTGCGCGAGGCTGATACGTTGCGAGCAGGCTGTCCACCAACTCCCGATCACAGATGTCGCCCTTCACGAATGTATGACGATCGTCCCCGGCAAGCGAGGCGAGATTCTCGAGATTGCCGGCGTATGTCAGCGCGTCGAGATTGACGACAGGTTCGTCGCTCTGTCGCAACCAGTCGAGAACGAAATTCGCGCCAATGAAACCCGCACCACCAGTTACCAGAATCATGCATCAACCTCAATCATGGAGTTTCTCCAGTCGGCAGTGATGCACGATCGGCAAGCGATCATCCAGGCATCATTGCCGGAACGGATTCAAAGCACCAACCCGGCAGCACCGGAACAAGGTGGAACCGATCGTCGCCATCAGGTTGGCAATCAACAGCATTCAGGACACAGCAAAGCGTGCTATTTGTAGTTGTACCGATACACGTACCCGCTGTATCCGTAGCGATAGCGCTGGCGGTTGGTATCGAAATCATTGAACACGAAACCTTTCACACCAACGCCAGCCTGGGAAAAGCGCTTCACGGTTTGTTCAAGCTCCCCGATGGGATGAACGCCCGCGCGGGCTACGATCAGCGTGGCACCGGTCAGGCGGCCGATGATCGCCGCGTCAGACACGGCAAGAATCGGCGGTGCATCGACAATCACCACGTCGAAGGCTTCATTAAGACGTTCCAGCAGATCTTCGAAGCGGCCATGCATCAACAGCTCGGAAGGATTTGGCGGGCGCTGCCCGGTGGTAATCAGGCTAAGGCCCGGCACTGCGGTCGTACGGACGATCTGAGCCAGATTTGCACTTCCACTGACGTACTCGCTTACGCCTCCCTCACGCCCAAAGCCGAATTCACGGTGCAAGTGGCCTTTGCGCAGATCGCCATCCACCAGGGCAACGGTTTTGCCCGATTGAGCGAGAACCGTGCCGAGATTGCGGGCGATGAAGCTCTTGCCTACGGCGGGACTGGCGCCTGAGATCAGGATTGACTTCGCGTTGGCGTCCATCAAAGCGAAGTGCAACGTTGTACGCAGGCTGCGCAGGCTCTCGATGGCGTCGTCCTCGGGGGTCTCAAGCGCGAGCAAGGCGCTGACAGGCTGTTTCTGCGCCTTGACCCTGCGTGCCAGGGCCACTTCCGCAGCACTATGGGGAACCGTTGCGTACACCGGCAGGCCAAGGCCCTTTTCGATTTTCTCCGGGTCCTCTACGACAACGCGCATCATCTTGCGCAACCAGATCAGGCCCAGGGCGCCAGCAACACCGAGCACGAGTGCCAGTGCAAGAACAACCTTTGGTTTTGGCTTTACCGGCAACCGCGAAGTAATTGCCGTGTCGATAACACGAACATCACCAACGGTGCCCGCCTTCGATACTCGGAGTTGCTGAGCAGTGTTGAGCAGTTGGGTATAGAGGGCGGTCGATACCTCGACATCTCGCTTCAGTTGCAAGGCGGTCTGTTGCGTGTCGGGCAGCCGTGAAACATCGCGATCAAACACGCCCCGACGCGAACGCAGCCTTTCGAGCTGGGCGTCGATCGTCATGACGCGCGGGTGCTGTGCGGTGTAGTTCTGACGCAGTTCTTCGCGCTGCTGCTGGAGTTTCACGATGTCGTTATCCACCTCGACGATGGATTGCAGCACGCTTTGGGTTTCGAGCGTCAGATCGACAGAGCCACGCGTTTGCCGGTAGTTGTTGTAGCTCGCTTCAGCCGTATCAAGCTGGCGTTTGAGTTCGGGCAGTTGCGCTTCAAGAAACTTCAGTGTGTTTTCAGCCTCGGCGGAACGGCGCTCAACGTTTTGCCTCACGTAGCTGGTCATGATCTCGTCGAGCGTGACGGACGCCAGCGCGCGATCCGGACCAAGCAGCGAGACCTCCAACACACCTGATTTTTTACCGCGCTCAGTCACCGACAGGTTTTCGAGGATGTTCTCGATAGCCTCTTCACGGGAGAACTTGGTGAGCGCGAAGCGGGTGCCGGGATTTGCCTGCAGATTCGAGAGGAAAAGGCTAAAACCCTGTGCGGTGGCAGTTTCGCCAACCTTGCCTTCAAACACCGGGTTGTCGTCGCCATCGAGGAGCTGATACTGCCCGTTTTCACCAACGATCAGAGTCTGTTGAAAACCAAGCCATTCGTCGGGCACTTCAAACGATTCAACCTTGATCTGCTCGCCACCCCATGCGTAACTGCTCAGCCCCAACACGGGCGCGACAGGCCCGAAGGCGTCCTGGCGTCGGGCATAGCCCTTGCCAAACAGCGGCAGGTAAACGGGCTCAGCCTTGATGGTCAGTTGCATGCGATCCACAACCCGACCCAACACCATGCGCGATGTGATGATCTCCATCTCGGTACTCACCGAGGTGGTGTCTTCGAACATGCCCTGCAGCTCTTTCAGCGCAGGAAGCCCTTTTGAAGTCTCCTCAACCTGCAGCACCGAATTGGCGCGGTAGATGGGCGTAATCGCGAACAGTGCAAGAACGCCGACCACAAGCGCAAACGACGTAAACGCCAGAATGAACCACTTGTAGCTCATGACTGTGGCAACAACTTCTCCGATGCTGAAATCGTCGTCGTCAGGCAGGCCAACATCGCGCGTCGGGATCTGATGATTTGGCTGATTGATTTGATCCGGTTGAATCAACTTGTCTGTGCTCATGCGCTGTCCGCAAAAATCATCTTCTTATTGATACTTCTACGTATTCCGACCACCGGCCAAACGGATGGGGCCGTTGAGGCCCCATCCTGGCTCAGGTCAGTAGGGCTGACCGCCACCAAACAGCGGGTATTGCGTCTGGCTGATGGTATTGAGCATGGTCGCCGTCGGCAGGATGTTGGTGATGACGCGGTTCCAGCGTGCGACGTCGGCCACGTCGACATACACGATGTCCCGCGGTTGCAGCGGGAAGCGGTCTGCGAGCAACAGGGCGTCGGGCGAACGCGCGTCCAGATGGAAGAGCTGGGGCGAATCGGTGCCACCGCGCATGACGAAGATCCAGCCCGGATTGGACGTGAGCTGATTGACGTAACCTGCGTCGCCCAGCGCCTCGGCCAGCGTGGAGCGGCGCTTGTTCATGACGTAGGAGCCAGGTTTGCTGACTTCGCCGAGCACGAAGATCTTGTTCTGCTGGCGGTCGGGTACGTTGACGATATCGCCCGGCTCGAGGCGCACGTTCTGGCTGGTAACGCCACTCTCGTACAAGGCCTGCAGATCGACGCGGTAGGTTTGACCTGCACGGGTGAGCAGCACGTTGGCGTGATCTGCCTCGGCGGTGAAGCCACCTGCGCGGTTGACCGCCTCCAGCATGGTCATCGGGATGTCGTTGATCTCGAGCAGGCCGGCCTTGGCGACCTCGCCCACTACATAGATGCGCTTGCTGCGGAAAGTCACCACGCGCACATCAAGCTGCACCTTTTCAATATAGGTGGCGAGCTTCTTGATGAGGATGTCGCGCACCTCACGCACCGTCAGGCCTCTGACCTGAATGATGCCGGCGTAGGGATAGAAGATGGTGCCGTTTTCGGCCACCAGGGTGCCCGAGGCTTCGGCCGAACGGTAGGAGCCGGCCGGGATGGTCAGCTCCGGGTGGTCCCACACGGTGACGTTGATGATGTCTCCGGGCCCGAGCTTGTAGTCGAGGTATTGCGTGTTGGGGTCAACCGGGGCTGCGGTGAGCTTGCCGGGTGTCGGCGTGGCCGCCGGCACGATCAACTGGCTGGCTTTCTGCTGCTCGATGATGAGTTCGGCGCTGATGGCCTTGACCGCCACATTGGCCGGGACGAGCTCGTCATTCTGTTTGACCGGCAACTGCACCGACGACTGCTCACGCATGGCGGAGGCGGTACTACCCGGCACCATCGCACATGACGACAAGGCGAGCGTTGCGATCAGGCCAAGCACAACACCTGGCCGCAAAAGTGAAATCTGTAAACCCATGGAACCGCCTATCTAGGTTATCTGGCTGAACTGACAGACCGTGCAGTACAAACCCGCGTGAGCTACGCGGATGCGCCCCACAGCCCCGACCAACCTGCAAATGCAGCGAACTTCGGGGCCGTTTACGCACACCGGAGCAGAAAGCAAATCAATCACTTACACGCGATCTGAACCCGACGTAAAAGTGTGACGTCCGAATATTGCCACGACATTGCTGCATTGCAACCTAAGTTGCAAAAAAGTTGCACGGCCGACGAATGTCGCAGACCTTCTACGACAACCTGAAACGCATGCGCAAACGCAGCATTCAGGGACCTTACGGGCGATCACTCAGCGCGAAAACCGCTTGAGGACCACCATGCCGACCATCAGCGCCCCAGCGAGCGCAAGGTTGAAGTCGCCCTCATCGCTCGGGGCGTGTTCGCTTTGCATCGCCTGCGAGTCGCCCGACCTCAGCTCGTTACTGTGTGTTGTGGGTACGACCATCATGGCCACCGGAGCCAACGCAATCTGAGTTGCAGTGCCTGACGATGGTGCGGCACCCATCGAGTTGGCCGCAGCCGCAGTTGCGGCACCAGCGAGCAGGAATGGGGCGAGAAGTTTGAAGACTTTCATGAGACTACCCATGACCTGGTTGAGATTGACTCCACCAGAGCAAAAAACGCACCAAGACTTGATGCAACAGACATTTCAGAAATGAAAACTCAGCAATAACCGTACGTTGCACCGCAGCAATCCAGACTAAAGTGATAGATGCGCGCGCACGCAGATTTGCGACATTGTAAATTGCACCGACATACATTGCACCAAGAAGATGCATGACACGCACCAACGCATTTTTGATGCACCAACATCGACACACGTTATATACCTGTTTTTTAACTGTTTTATTACATAAATTCGATCTATAGTTCACAGGCAAAGCAACGCGATCTCCCACGCAACATATTTTTAACGGGCGTTGTCTTTACCCCAGTGCTATATTCGCCCCGTTGCGGCAACGCAAGATTCCATTAGCCAACTCATATATACGACCATGTTTGGTGCCATCAACCAGCAGAACAACTTTCTACGCCCCGGCATCAGCCTGTTCGGGGTGGTAGCAGCGCTGCTCGACCCCGTGCTGGTTGTAGCCGTGCTGATGGCGTGCGCCTGGTTCTACGGGCAGGCCATGACGCCGCCATTTGTGATCCTGGTAGTGCTGTCGTTTGCACTGAGCTTTCCCGGCGACCTGAGATTGCACGAGCGGGTGCGTCGCGTGCTGCGCCGGGTGGTGATGGACTGGCTGCTGTTCGCCGTCATACTGGGTGGCTTCGGGTATGCCAGCGGCTACCTGTTCAGCTTTCCGCAGCAAATGCTTCTGGCATGGGCTGTCGCCACACCGGTCACGGTGGGCGCTGCGCATCTGTTTGTACGGTATCTGGTGCCGCAGGTTTTTGCACTGCACAGTCAGCAGCAGAAAGCGGTGGTGGTTGGTGTCAATGAAATCGGCTTGAAGCTGGTGCAGCAATTCAGCAGCACGCCCTATCTGAACACCAAGGTGCTGGCCTTTTTCGACGACCGCAGCGACGAGCGCCTGCGCGCTTCACAGGGTGTGCCGGTGCTGGGCAAGCTGGCGGAACTGGCCGATTTCGTGAAGCTCAACCAGGTGGGCGCGATCTACCTGGCGCTGCCGATGGCGGCGCAGCCGCGCATCCTGAGCCTGCTGGACGACCTCAAGGACACCACGGCTTCGATCTATTTTGTGCCGGACATCTTCATTACCGACCTGATTCAGGGCCGCGTGGACCAGATTGCCGGGGTGCCGGTGGTGGCGGTGTGCGACACGCCTTTCACCGGACTGAACGGCGTGGCGAAGCGGCTGATGGACATCGTGCTGTCGGCGCTCATCCTGCTGATGCTGTCGCCGATCCTGCTGGGGCTCTCCATCGGGGTGAAGATGTCCTCCCCCGGTCCGGTGATCTTCAAGCAGCGCCGCTACGGGCTCGATGGCAAGGAGATTCTTGTCTACAAGTTCCGCTCGATGACGGCCACCGACAACGGTGCGGTGGTGAAGCAGGCCACCAAGAACGACCAGCGCATTACCCCGTTTGGCGCCTTCATCCGCCGTACCTCGCTGGACGAGTTGCCGCAGTTCGTGAATGTGCTCCAGGGCCGGATGAGCATTGTCGGTCCGCGTCCGCACGCGGTGGCGCACAACGAGACCTACCGCAAGCTGGTGAAGGGCTACATGGTGCGGCACAAGGTGAAGCCGGGCATTACCGGCTGGGCGCAGGTCAATGGCTACCGCGGCGAAACCGAAACGGTGGACAAGATGGAAAAGCGCATCGAGTACGACCTCGAATACCTGCGCAACTGGTCGCTGAGCATGGACCTGTGGATCATCATCAAGACCGCGCTGCTGGTCATCAAGGACCGCAACGCCTACTGAGCGGGCCGGCCTGGTGGCAGCTCAGTGAGAGGCGCAGGGCGAGACTCAGGCCATCGCGCCCTCCGCCCCCAGCGCCGGCAGCACCAGGCGGAACACCGCCCCCGGGCCCGTGTTGCGCAGCTCGATGTAGCCGTGGTGCTGGCGTGCCGTCTGATAGGCCAGATACAGCCCGAGCCCGGCACCACTGCCAACGGCGCGCGTGGTGAAGAACGGCTCGAAGACATGCTGGGCGATGGCGCTGTTGATGCCCGGCCCCGAGTCTGCAATCTCCAGCCAGGCCATGCCGCCCGAGCAGCCGGTGCTGCAGCGAACCACCCCACCCTTTCCGGCCACCGCCTTGACCGCGTTGTCGAGCATCTCGTCGACTGCGACGGCGAGGCCGCGCGGTGAAACCATGGCGACCGCATTGGCCTCGCACGACACATCGAACTCGATCTCGGCCGGGGCGTTTGCCTTGTAGGTGAGCAGCACCTCGTCGACGATGCGGTGCAGTTCGGTGGGCTTCGGTTCTTCTTCGGCGCCACCCGCGCTGCAGCGCAGGGCTTCGACGATGCGGTGGATGCGCTCCAGGCCGGCGCGGGATTCCGTCAGCAGTTGCGGCGCGTCTTCACGCACGAAATCACGGTCGGCGCGCTCGCAGGCGGTATTCCATTCTGCAGCGGACGCGCCCTCGGCAACGAGTCTGTCGGCGACCTCGCTGAGCTTCACGAGCTGCTCGCAGTAGCCGCCGAGCGCATTCAGGTTGCCGCCGATATAGCCCAGCGGGGTGTTGAGTTCGTGCGCCATCCCCGCGGCGAACTGGCCGAGAGCGGCCATTTTTTCGGACTGGACGATTTCTTCCTTGGCCGCTTCGAGGTGGCGCACCGCGTCCTGCAGGTCGGCGGTGCGCTCGGCGACGCGCTGTTCGAGTTCGGCCTTGGCCTTGATCAGCTCGGCATTGCGTTCGGCCACCGTGGTGTAGAGGGTGTGCACGGCGCTGACCAGCGCCCGGTTGGCGGGATCGGCGGTGGTTGCATCCTGATCATAGGCGTCCGCAGCGCTGGCGCCTTTTTCCATGGCGTGCAGCTGGCGTGACATCGACATGTCGATGCCGAGAATATGAAGCGCGAGCCAGCTCGAAACGTAGCGCAGCAGCTCTGTCAGGACGCTGCCCTGGCCGGATGCCGCTGCAGCGGCCAGGGAGTCGATCTGCGCGACGAAGTCGGCATGCGTGGCGCAATGCTTCTCGAAGTGGCGGCGGTCGATGCCGCGCTGCTTCATCATCTCTTCTTCGGTGCGGAAATGCAGCAGCGCATAGCGGCCGAGGCCGCCCATGACATGATCGAGCTCGGCTGCTGACAGGCTGCGTCCGGTCGCAAGGCGTGCGCCGAGCTGATTGACCAGGCCGACCAGCTTGAAGTGCTGCTCGTCGACTACACCGAGACCTGTTTCGAAATAGTCGGCCCAGATGAAGGGGCCGCCGGATGCGGCGTGTTCGGTGCTCATGTCTTTCCCGATTGATAGGTGACTAGGCAACAGAGACGATGACGGCTCGCCCCTCCGTGCGCTCGAGGCGCAGCAATTGCTCGATGATTGCGTCATCGACGACGAATCCCTTGCTCAGCAGCAGGTAGCCGTCTGCGTGGATCAGGTCTCTGGCCAGCACCATGCCGGCCTTGAGCATTGCGGGGCGCAGCCGCTGCTCGCTGTTCGCGCGTTCGGTCTTCAGGGACACGCCGACGCTGACGAAGGCATCGACCACGGAAGGGTCGTAGCGCTTGCCGCGGTTGGCGACGATGAAATCGAGAGCGTCCTTGGGGCTGAGTGTGCGCCCGACCATGGTGCCGAGCTGCAGTGAATCGAAGGCGTTTGCCACCGCGAGGATGCGTGCGAGGCGCGGAATCGCCAGGCCGGCACTGCCATCGGGGTAGCCGGTGCCGTCGAAGTGTTCATGATGGGCGCGAACGATGGCAGCGGCTTCGCGCAGCGGCGAGATGCCCATCAGCAGGGTTTCAGCGCGGGCCGGATGCGTCATGACCACGCTGCGCTCTTCAGCATGCAGCGTGCTGTAGGACTTGGCGAGGAGCTCGTCGGGCAGGCCGATCTTGCCCATGTCGTGCAGCATGGACGCGAGCACCAGGGTTTGCTGCTCGGCATCGCTCACGCCCAGCTTGCGTGCGATGTTGCGCGCGAGATCGGCAACGCGCCGCCCGTGCCCCTTGAGAATCGGACTGCGGGACTCGATCAGCTCGCAGAACACCCGCACCGTGCTGGTGTAGGACTGACGCAGGTCCCGGTGCGCCTTGTCGGTGGCGGCGAGCGCTTCGCTCAGCTCCTTGGTGCGGGCCTGGACCCGCGCCTCAAGCTCGGCGTTGAAGTGCCGCAGCTGCTCGTTCTGCTCGGCGATGGTCTGCGTCATGCGCTCGTTTTCGAGCTTGAGATACTTGCGCTCAAGCGCATCGCGCACCAGCAGCTTGAGGTCGTCGTCTTCCCACGGCTTGGATACGTAACGGTAGATCTGGCCGCGGTTGATGGCTTCGATCGTCGAGCTCATGTCTGCGTAGCCGGTGAGCAGGATGCGCACGGTATCGGGCCAGCGTTCGCAGGCAGTGGCCAGCAACTGCGCACCGGTCATGCCCGGCATGCGCATGTCCGACAGGATGAGATCGATCGGTTCGGCGGCAAGCAGCTGGAGCGCTTCGTCGCCGCTCTCCGCGGTGAGCACCCGGTAGCCCTGGGGCCGGAACAGCCGGCGCAGGCTGGACAGGATGTTGGCCTCGTCGTCCACCAGCAGCAGGGTGGGCGGCTGAGGCGTATCGACTGCGGGGGCGGGCGTCGTGGTCATGTGTTGTTCCCGGTGTCGGCGGGCTTGAGGGTGTCGGGTGCAGATTCAGGTTGCGGGGCCGACGGCTGCAGTTCCGATAGTGGCAGCTCGATGGTGAAGGTGCTGCCCTGCCCCGGCACGCTGGTGGCAAAGAGCCTGCCGTGGTGCTGACGGATGATGTCCTGCGCCAGCGACAGCCCGAGTCCGGTGCCCTTGCCTGCGCCCTTGGTGGTGAAGAAGGGGGCAAAGATGCGATTGAGGATGTCAGGCGGAATGCCGCTGCCGGTGTCGGTGATGCGGATGAGCACCTTGTCGCCCTCGACCGCCGTCACGACGGTGATCGTGCCCTGGTGCTCGATGGCCTGCGCCGCGTTGGCGAGCAGGTTGAGGAACACCTGGTTGATCATCGAGGGCACGCACCAGACTTCGGGCAGCTCGCCGTATTCACGGATGACCTCGGCCTTGTGCTTGATCTCGTAGCGCAGGATGTTGATGGTGGAGTCGAGCCCGCGATGAAGATCAGCAAACTGCCACTCCTGCTCGCCCACACGCGAGAAATCCTTGAGGTCGCGAACGATGCGCTGCACGCGGTCGAGCCCGTCGCGGCTCTCGGCGAACAGCGCCGGGAGGTCTTCGCGCAGGTAATCGATGTCGGCCGCGACATACTGCGCCTCGGCCGCCGCCAGCGCCTGCGCCGGGTCGTCCGACGCGGCCGCGGCATGGTAGGCCGCGATCAGCCCGAGCATGTCGCCGACGTTGCGTTCGAGGGTGCCAAAGTTGGTACTGACGAAGCCGATGGGCGTTTTCAGTTCATGCGCTACGCCTGCGGCGAGTTGGCCGATGGCGGCGAGCTTTTCCGACTGTACGAGCTGAACCTGGGCGCCTTCGAGCTGCTGGTTGAGGTGAACGGTTTCGGCGAGCTGTGCCTTCAGGACCGCTTCGTCCTGGCGCCACTGGCTGATGTCGCGCACCGTGCCCAAGATGCGGGCCGGCTGGCCGTCTGCACTGCGCTCGACGAGTTGTCCGCGAACCTGCATCCAGCGGTATTCGTAGTCGGGGTCGCGCATGCGCAGGTCGCAGCAGAATGGCGCAGCTTCGTTGGCGAAATGCGCGCTCAGATGCTGACGCAGGCGGCCGATGTCATCCGGATGAACATGGTTGACGAAAGCTTCGCTATCATCGCCAAAACCGCCATCGTCATAACCAAGCAGGGCGTTGAAACGGGGGCCATAGAACACCTTGCCGTCCTCGATGTTCCAGTCCCACACACCATCGCCGCCGCACTCGAGCGCAAGTTGCCAGCATGCCCCTGAACCATCGGGGCCGGACGCAGACCAGCGCGATGGCAAGGGTGGCGAGAAAAACCGCGGTGGCGCGGATGCGGCCATTATTCGTGTTTCCGCTTGATGGACATCAGGCGAGGATATCGGCAGCGCAGGCTAAAATCCAGATATATGGCATCGCCCGGGACCAAGGAGCAGCAAGCGTGTTCAACAAACTGATGAGTTCGGCAGGTGATGAGCAGGGCGTCGCCATCGACCCCGCACGCCTGTGTCCGGGTCTGTTTGTCCGCCTCGACCTGGGCTGGATGGCGCACGACTTCATGTTCAACCAGTTCCGGATCACCTCCGCGACGCAGGTGCGCGAACTGCAGGCACTGGGGCTGACCACCATTACGTATTACCCGGCGCGAAGCACGGCGCGGCCACTGGATCTTGAGGGCGGTGTGCCGTCCGGGGCGGCGGACGCAGGCGCGGGGGCGGCGGGGGAAGGCATTTCTCACGCGGAGGGCGCGGAGAACTCGGAGGAAGGCGCGGGGGCTGGGGAGGTTCTGTCTCCCGTGGAGGATGGCTCGGGAGAGGCGGAAGACCCGGCTGCGCCGCGCGTGAGTGAGAAGGAGGTGCAGGCGCAGCGACTGGCGGCTCGGCGGGCGGAGATTGCGCAGTGCGAGCGGCGCTATGCGGCGGCTGCGGCGGGGGTGAAGTCGGTGATGCGGGACGTCTTCCCGGCCGGCGACAAGGCGGTGAGCACCGCGCGCAAGCTGGTGGGCGATACGGTGGATGGGCTCGCCGAGGCGGGCGAGATCGTGATCCACCTGATGAACGAGAAGCTGGCCGACGAAACTGCGTATTTCCATGTGCTCAACGTGATGGTGCTGTCCATCCTGCTGGGGCGCGAGCTCAAGCTGCCGCCGGAAATTCTGCGGGTGCTCGGCGAGGCGGCGCTGTTTCACGACATCGGCAAGCTGAAGGTGCCCGAAACCGTGCTGCGCAATGACAAGCGCAACCGCCACGAAGAAGACTTTTTCCGCCTGCACACCACTTATGGACGCGAGATTGCGCGCGAACTCGGCGGCCTCGCCGCTGCGGCCTGCGACGTGATCGAGCATCACCACGAACGGATGGACGGCAAAGGCTACCCCAAGGGGCTGAGCGGGCAGCACGTGCCGCTGCTGGCGCGACTGGTGGGCATCACCAACCATTACGACAACCTGTGCAATCCGCTGAGCCTCGATGCGGCCATGACGCCAGCCGAGGCGCTGACCCACATGTTCCGCAACGAGAGCGAAGCCTGGGACAAGGCCATGCTGCAGGCTTTCATCCGCCTGCTCGGGGTGTATCCGCCGGGGTCGCTGGTGCAGCTGTCGAACGGAAACATTGCGCTGGTGGTGGCTGTGAACCACGCCGACCTGCTGCGCCCCTCAGTGATGGTGTTCGACCCCTCGACACCGCGCGAGGACGCGCTGGTGGTGGACCTGATCGAACATGCGGATGTGGAGATCGACGTGGTGCTCAACCCGCGCGAGCTCGATCGCGCCGCACTCGCCTATCTGTCACCACGGCGCAAGATGAGTTACTACCACAGCAAACGCACGTAGCAGGCGCCCGCCGGGCAGCGAGGCCTGGCGCTACCTGGCGGGGTCGCCGTTGCGCAGGCAGGCGGCGATGGCAGTGGCAATGCCGTCGGCCATGCGCGCCTGTCGCACGGGGTCGCGCAACAGCAGTTCTTCATCCCGATGCTTGATCACGCCCGCCTCGAACAGCAGCGCGGGCATGGTGGCGTGGCGCAGGACGGCGAGACCATCGTAGTAATGCACCGCATGCGTGGCATCGGCGTAGGGGCGACGACGCGCGTTCTTGTGCGTGGGGACGAAACCCAGCCGCTGCAGCCGCGCCCCTGCCACGCGCGCGCACAGCAGGCTGCGCGGCAGGTCGGGATTCTCGCGCGAGACGAACAGCGAGTGACCGGCGAATTCGTCGTTGAAGTCGAGCGCCAGATCGTTCCACGTCCACGGCCGCAGCTCGTGCGCGGACACCGAATCGTGATGGATGGAGATGAACAGCTCGGCACCTTCGGCCGCAGCCTGCGCAGGCCGGGCACGCAGGCTGGGGATCTCGCCGTCTGCATTGATGACCCGCACCGTCAGCCCGCGCTCGCGCAGCGCGCTCACCAGCTGCCAGGCCAGATCGCGATTGAACTCGAACTCGCTGCGCCCCCGCGCACTGGTCGCCCCGCTCGCCGCGAGCGTGTGGCCGATATCGACCGCAACGGTCTGCGCCTGCGCCCCTGCCATGAACAGCGCAAAGATCAGACCGGCACGGAAAGACGTCTGGAGCAAAATGAAAACCTCGGTACGTGAAAGGCCGCAGTGTGTAACGCCAGCATCGTATACGCCATCCACGATAATCCTTATGCGCAGCCGCCGCGAAGCCCGCACCAATTGTTGCGACGCAGCGCCCAACGCGGTAAAAAAGCAATCAAACAATCAAAGGGGTCAGAGTCGTTTGAAATTTCAAACGACTCTGACCCCTTTGATTGCAAACCGATATGGAGCCCTGCCATGAGCCGTAGCCTGCTGATTCGAAACGCCCTCCTCCTTGCCACCATGGACGATCAGCGTCGCGAGATCGGGAATGGCTGGGTGCTGATTCGTGGCAACCGGATCGAGGCGCTGGGCGAAGCCGCGGACGCGCCCGACACCGCGGACGAGATCATCGACGCCAGCGGTTGCGTGGTGACGCCGGGCCTGGTGAACACGCACCATCACATGTACCAGACCCTGACCCGTGCAGTGCCCGGTGCGCAGGATTGCGAACTATTCGGCTGGCTCAAGCGCCTGTACCCGATCTGGGCGAGGCTCACCCCGGCGATGATCCGGGTATCGACGCAGACGGCGATGACCGAGCTGATCATGTCCGGGTGCACGACCGCGTCGGACCACCTCTACATCTATCCGAACGGTTGCACGCTGGACGACTCGATCGAGGCCGCTGCGGAGATCGGCATGCGCTTTCATGCGTGCCGGGGTTCGATGAGTGTGGGTGAATCCAAGGGCGGCCTGCCGCCCGACCGCGTGGTGGAGCACGAATCCGCCATCCTGAAGGACTCCCAGCGTCTGATCGAAGCGTGGCACGACCCCGCAGACGGGGCCATGCTCAAGATCGCGCTGGCGCCATGTTCGCCGTTTTCGGTGTCGCAGGATCTGATGCGCGAATCCGCGGTCATGGCCCGCCACTACGGTGTTGGCCTGCACACCCACTTGGCCGAGACCGTGGGCGACGTGGCCTACAGCCGCGAGCGATTCGGCCGCACCCCCGCACAGTACGCCGAAGACCTGGGCTGGACCGGCGAAGGCGTGTGGCATGCGCACTGTGTGTGCCTGGACGACCACGGCATCGACCTCTTCGCCCGCACCCGCACCGGGGTGGCGCACTGCCCCTCGTCCAACATGCGCCTGGGCTCCGGCATCGCTCCCATCCGCAAGATGATCGACGCCGGCGTGCCCGTGGGCCTGGGGGTGGATGGCTCGGCCTCGAACGACGCTGGCCATCTGCTGCTGGAAGCACGCATGGCGATGCTGCTGGCCAGGGTGCGCGACACCGGCGACGGCAGCGGCGACCCCGCCGCACTGAGCGCGCGCCAGGCGCTGGAGGTTGCCACCCGCGGCGGTGCTGCAGCCCTCGGACGCCGAGACATCGGCCACCTCGCCCCCGGCATGTGTGCCGACCTCGCGATCTTCGACGTCGGCGGCATCGCCCACGCCGGCGCCCTGCACGACCCGCTTGCCGCCCTGCTTTTCGCCGCGCCTGCCGGCGTCCGGCACAGCATCATCAACGGCCGCCAGGTCGTGCGCGACGGCGAATTGCTGACCGTCGATACTCAGCGCCTGACCGAAATGCACAACCGCATGGCCCGGGTGCTGCTCGAAGGCTAGGCGGGCCGACCGACGCCACGCCGAGATCGATAGCCCCTGCAGGCATATAAACTAAACTTTTTATTCTTTTGAAGTCTTTCCGCAGTGCGGTAATTTAGCGCGATCAGAAATCCGTCGCGCAGAAGAACCGCACCATGCAGGTCCCCGAGACTTACCACGCCCTGATTGTCGGCCTCGTGCTGATCGCCCTGTTTGCCTGCTTCGCGCGCGAGTGGCTCAAGCCCGACGTGGCGGTGATGGGCGCGGTGGCCTTGCTGATGGCGATCGGGCTGCTCGACCCCAAGCAGGTACTCGGCGTGTTCAGCAACAGCGCCCCGATCACGATTGCCTGCCTGTTCATCATCAGCGGTGCGCTGAGCAAGACCGGCTGCGTGGACCGCATGGGTGAGTGGATCGGCTCGATGGCGGGAAACAGCGAGCGCCGTCTGCTGCTGGCGATGATCGCAGTGGGGCTGTTCGTGTCGCCCTTCATCAACAACACGCCGGTGGTGATGGTGATGATTCCGGCGGTGATCGCAATGGGCAGCCGTTACGGTGTGGCGCCATCCCGCCTGCTGATTCCGCTCTCGTACGCAACGATTCTGGGCGGCATGATCACCATGGTGGGCACCTCGACCAACATCCTGGTCGACGGTGTGGCGCGCAGCCACGGGCTGGCGCCCTTCCGCATGTTCGAGATCAGCCCGGCGGCAATCATGCTGGCGCTGCTCGGCTGTGCCTTCATGCTGTGGTTCGCCCCGCGCCTGCTGCCGGTTCGCGAAACCCTGACGCAGCAGTTTACCGGCAGCGGCGACCGCCTGTTCATGACCGAACTCTTCGTACCCGAAGGCTCGCGCCTGGCCGGACGTACGCTCAAGGATGCGCGCCTGTCGAACGGCGTGATCAAGGTGCTAAACCTGTTTCGCGGCGACGAAGAGATCTCGTCGCCCTCGCCCGACACCACGCTGATGGTGGGCGACCGCGTCGTGGTTCACAGCCGCAGCAGCGCGATGATGGACCTGCGCAGCAGCACCGACCTGATCGGCCTGCAGGCACAGGGCGCCGACCCGCACGACCTCGAGACCCTGCGCCGGCGCGGGGTGGTGATGGTGGAGGCGATCGTGGGCCAGACCTCGCGCTATGTGCTGCGCCCGATTCGCGACCTCGACCTGGCCGCACGCTACGGCATTCACCTGATCGCCGTGCATCGCAAGAACGCCTCGATTGCCGACATTGGCGACGACTTCCAGCTGCAGTTCGGCGACGTGCTGCTGGTGGAAGGCACGCCGGCCCAGATCAAGCGCTTCTGCGAGAACGGCGACCTGTTCGCGATTACCGACGGCAAGGCGCCGGTCAACAACCACCGCAAGGCGCCGATCGCGCTCGCCACCATCGTCGGCGTGATGGCGCTTGCCGCCTTCAACGTGATGCCGATCGAAGGCCTGGCCATCATCGGTGCGGTGATCGTGGTGGCCACCGGCTGTCTGCGCGCGGACGAGGCCTACAAGTCGATCGAATGGCCGATTCTTGTGCTGATCTTCGGCATGCTGGCGATGAGCATTGCCATGCGCGATTCCGGGCTGGACAAGCTGCTCGCCGGCGGCCTGGTCAATATCGGCGGCGACCTGCCGCCGTGGATGATGCTGTCGCTGGTGATCCTGATCACCTCGATCGCGACCGAGTTCATCAGCAACAACGCGGTGGCGGTGCTGTTTACACCAATCGTGATCGGCATCGCGGAGCATATCGGCGTCGATCCGCGGCCCTTCGTGGTGGGCGTGATGTTTGCAGCCAGCGCGAGCTTTGCCACCCCCATCGGCTACCAGACCAACACCCTCGTGTATAACGCCGGCAACTATCGCTTCACCGACTTCGCCCGGCTCGGGGTGCCGCTCAACCTCATCGTGTGGATCAGTGCAACGGTGCTGATTCCGATCTTCTGGCCGCTGGCACGGGTCTGAACCAGCGCTTCCCGACACCCTGACATACGGCAGGGGCACCCTTCCCGTGCCCGTGCCGCCGTGTGCCTTACACTTCGCCCGCATCCCGCCCTGCGCGGGGGCCTGCGCCGCAGCCGCGCTCCGCTCCCGCCGCGGAACCGTATCACCTCTGATACACATCCGGTTTCAAAGCCGCGTTCGCCGCTCGTACGGGCCTCAGGCCGCGTTTGAATGCCGTGGGAATGCAAATCACGGCCCCGCGCCCCCTGAGTCTGTAACAGACCTGTACAGATCGCACCTCTCCACACCACGCCGCTCATCGGCGTTTTCATGAAAACTCCATATACCTCAGCCACTTGACGAGCATGGCACGAGAGCTGCTGTTGATGAACCCGAGGTGGGACCTCTTGCCCCGCCCTCAAACGGTTCAGAGGAGGAAATCATGAAACTCAGTCTGCTCTCAGGTGCAATCGCACTGGCGTTCGGATTTGCCACGCAGGCCATGGCCAATCCGACCAACACGGTCGCTGAAGCAACAGACTCAAATTCGCAGACGGCTACGGCAACGTCGACACAAGGCGGCACCGGCCCACAAGCGAACGAGTATGCAACGGCGAAATGGGACAGCAGCACGTTCACGGACAGCAGTAACAACTCCGATAACAGCAACAACTCGGACAACAGCAATAACTCCGACAACAGCGATAACGCCAACAACAGCACCAATGGCATGGCGATGGCCAAGGACTACGGCAATGCGGCCGCGGTCAATGGCGCGACAGCCTCTTCGGCGATGACCGACTCGTTCAATACGACGAAGGCAATCGCGATGACCAGGCTCGACGGCATGGTCACCAAGATCCAGGTTCATGGCTTGGGCAACCACGCAATGAACATGGGTAGCGTCAATGGCGGCGACGGCGGCAAGGCATACGGCGGCGACGGTGGCAGCGCGACCGGCGGCAATGCCAAGGGTGCCAACGGTGCCGATGGCGGCAAGGCCTACGGTGGCAATGGCGGTGATGGCGCCTCTGGCGGCAGTGCAACGGCGGGCAACGCCGACACCGGCTACGTGAAAGGCGGCAGCGGTGGCAACGGCGGCCTGGCGAAGAACGCCACGGGCGGCGACGGCGGCGAAGCCTCGGCAACGACCGGCAACGCACGCGCAAACGACTCCGCGACGGGTGGCAACGCCATGGGCAAGGTCGGTGGCGCGATGGCATCCGGTGGCAAGGCCTACTCGACCGACAGCGCCTCTTCGGGCAGCGCATCGGGTAGCGGCGGCAACGGCATGGCATCCGACAAGGGCTATGCAGGCGGCGCAATGGCCAGCAGCAAGGCCGGCGGCAGCGGCGCCGATTCGGGCTCTGCTGATGCAGGAAGCTCCTGGGCCAAGGCTGCCGATGGCACTGCGCGGACACGTGGCGAGGGCAACGACCCGGCTGACGTAGCCAACCGTGCCACCTCGACCAGCGGTGCTGGCGGCACGACCGGCGCAGCGACCTCGACCGGCGGTACGTCCGGCGCGTCGACCGCGAGCGGCGGTACCACCACGCAAACCGCAACGGCCACGGCTGGTGCAGGTACGGCGACCGGTGGCGCAGCCACGTCCGGCGGCGCAACGGCCACGGCTGGCGCAGCAACCGCGACGGCCGGCACCAACACCTCGACCGGCGGTGCTGCAAGCTCGAGCGCCACGGCGACCTCGGGTAACAGTTCGGCCAACGGTGGCGCAGGCGGAATGGCCTCCAACACCGGCGGTGCTGGCGGTGACGGCGGTGCAGCCACCAGTGGCAGCGCGAATGGCGGTGCAGCAACCGGTGGTGCTGGCGGTGCTGGCGGCTCCGGCCAGGGCGGTAGCGGTGGTGCTGGCGGTGCTGGCGGCACGGTGACCGCAGGTGCGGCAACCGGTGGTGCTGGCCAGGGCGGTAACGGCGGCGCTGGCGGTGCTGGCGGTGCTGTGACGGTGGATGCGGGACACTTCAACATGTCCAACGCCATCAGCGGCAGCTTCACCAATGGTGCTGGCATCATCCTCAATTCCCAGAACACCGGGATTGGTTCGCTGGTGCAGCAGAGTGCCAACGTCCAGGCCAACCTGACCCTCAGGTAAGCCTGAAAACGATGCCGGGTGGCTCGTCCAGCACCCGGCATCCATGCACGATTGCGGTATAGGAGGCTGACCATGAGACCCCATCTGTCCATGATCGCCCTGGGCATTGCACTGGCTGTGACATGCAGCTCGCCTGCCTCGGTGCACGCGGAGGTATTCGTTCCGACCGTCACCGACGAGGCGCGCAACGATTCGATCGATCTTGGAAGCGCCCCCCTTGACGAGAGCGTGCTGGACAACCAGCGGGGCGGCTCGGATCTGCATCTGAGCGAGATTCGCGCCGTTGGCAACGTCAGCGAGGTGGAATCGCACAACGTCATCACCGGCCACAACATTGTTTCGGACGGTGCGCTTGCAGGCGCATCCGGCATGCCGATGTTCATTCAGAACAGCGGTAACGGCGTGCTGATCCAGAATGCAGTCATCCTCAATGTCGAGGTGAAGTAAAGGAGCATGACGATGAAACGCATCGTGCTCCGTTCAGGCCTTTTGATCGTCGTGGCGATAGTGCAATCACTTGCCGCCACGACGGCCTTCTCCGACCAGCTGAGATTTCACGCTCCGATGGGCGGGCAGCTGACGGTGCCCACCGTCAGCCTGAAGGAAGCACGTTTTCTGTCGACCCTGCGCCAGCAGTACGACTTCAGTTGCGGCTCGGCGGCGGTCGCCACCCTCCTCACCCACCACTACGATCAAACGGTTGGCGAATCCAAAGTGTTCGAGGTCATGTACGAACACGGCAACCAGGAGAAGATCCGGCGTGAGGGGTTTTCGATGCTTGACATGAAGCGCTACCTCGACCATCTCGGCTATCGCGCCGAGGGCGTGGAAGCGTCGCTCGATCAACTGGCGTCGGCCTCCGTGCCCGCCATCGCACTGATACAGGAGAACGGCTACGCACACTTCGTTGTCATCAAGGGCGTGCGCGACGGCAAGGTGCTTCTGGGCGACCCGGCGCTCGGCACGCGCGTGATGAAGCGCCAGGCATTCGAGAAAATATGGGTCAACAGCATCCTGCTGGTTGCGCGTAACCGTGTCGGCATGGCCCGCTTCAACGACGAATCCGACTGGCGCGTCCTGCCAAACGCGCCGATTGCACGCGGTCTGGACCGCAATATGGCAGACGTGCAGTTGCTTCGTCGCGGCCCCTGGGATTACTGAGGACACCGCGCCATGAAGAATTCAATGAACGGACGCACCTCGGCCCTGATCACGACGGTCGCCACGCTCACTGCCTTGTGCGCAAGCCTTGCACAGGCGCTGGGCGAGGAAGAAGAGCTTTCTTCGGTAATGGCCGGCGACGGCGTCACCAGCATCATGGACGTGACGAGCGTTGCCACGCGACAGGGCTTTCATCCGGCAAACTGCAGCAGGCACGAAGTTCCGCCCGCAGAATTGCTGGCGCTGGCCGACTGGCCGCTGGACGATACCCCCACCTGCACCCAGGGCCGCGCCGTTGCGCGCGCTGCGCCTGTCGTGGAGGCGACCATCCGCCCCATCCGGGCGATGGCAGAGGTCGTTGAAGCGAGCATCCTCACACCGCGTGAGGTGCTCGACCGCTACGGCGATACACCGGGCACGCTGGCCACGACAGCACCCGACACCGGAAAGCTGAGCGCCCGGGGTGAGCTTAACGGCAACGACGGCAACATCGGCGCGGCTGTCACGGCCGCACCGGCAAGCCTTGCATCCGCCGCAGCTCCCGCTCCCGCTCGTGCCCAGGCGCCGGCCCCTGTCGCCGTTGCATCGGCCGTAATGGACCAGACCGCCGGCGAGCTGCCGGTCGCGATCCCGCCGCTGGCTAAGGCGGACAAGGCCGAACGCGAGATCTACCGGCCCCTGCCCTCGACGCTGATGCTGCGCAGGGCGATACGGCTTGCCGAGGCTCCCGCCGTAGCCGAATCCGAACTCGACGCGCTGCGGGGCGGCTTCGAGACGCCATCGGGGCTAAGGGTGTCCTTCGGCATCGAGCGCGCGGTGTACGTGAATGGCGTGCTGAGCAGTGTGACCAGCGTCAATCTTGCCGATCTGGGCAACATGAACGGCCGCGGGCTGCCCGAAGGCAGCACCCTGGCAGTGATCCAGAACGGCCCGAACAACGCCTTCATCTCCAGCGGTCTGAACAACAACGCGCTGGCGACGGTGATCCAGAACTCGCTCGACAATCAGAATATCCGCGCCGTGACCACGATCAATGCGTCGGTCAATAGCGTGGAGATGCTGCGCAGCGCGCACATGAACACTTCGATGCGGGATGTGATGGTGCAGTCGCTGTTGCGCTGAGGGCGTTCAGCACAGGGCCATCAAAAAAGGACAGGCAGTGCCTGTCCTTATTCTTGTGGCGGGTGATGCCTAGAGCGTGATCGGCATGCGCAGCGTGAGCTGCAGATCGGGGGTGTCGTTGGTGACCCCGACGCCAAGCGAAAGGTTGACGGTATTGCCCGAGTTCAGGCGGTGAGAGTAGCCCAGCAGCAGGGTGCCGAGCTGCACACGGACCGAGCCCGGCGCGGTGCTGCCATTGATCTTGACCTTGCCGACCGACTGATGGTCGTAGCCGATGCTGAAGGACGAACGGTCGTTGAGAGCGAGCCCCATGCCGAAGTTGAAGCCGATCACCCCGCCCGGCGCGACCTCCCCAATCAGGATGTCGCCGCCGTCGGTGTTTGCCTTCACGTTGCTGCGCTTGAAGCTGTGCTGATAGCTGATGCCGCCGAAGAACACTGCGGGGTCAGAGGGAATCAGCACCGTCAGCCCCGGTGTGATGGTGTAGAAGCCCGAGCCGGTGGGCAGCTCGCTTTGCAGGCCGGTGCCGCGCCCGCCCGGCAGCGTGTAGTTGGTCTTGACCTCGAAGGGGTCCTTGCCGGTGCGCGTCTTGAAGCGCAGCGAGGCGATGTAGTACGGGCTGTCGCCACCGCCATCGTTGAGCTGGTAGCGGCCAGTCAGCTCGACGTCGCCGACGCCGCTGCCATCGGCGTCGAACACGCTGTCGACCGCGGTGCCGGACGCGATCTCGCGGCTGATGCTGGTGTCGGAGCGATAGACCCAGGGCACCTTGGCCTCGAGCTCGAAGCGATTGGTGATCCCGCGCCGGACGGTGAGCGCGGCGGTGAAGGTGTTGCGCTTGACCTCGCGCACGTCGATCAGGCCGATGAGGATGGCAGGAATCACCGTGTAGCCAACCAGCGCGATGCGGTTGCTGGACGAGTAGGCATACTGCAGCGAAGGCTCAAGCACCCACTTGCCGGGCGCTGTGAGTACGCCTGGAGTCTCGAAGATCGGCGCGATTTCGCGCGACCGCGTGTCGCGCGCCGGGTCAGGCGCCTGCCCCACGGGCTGCTGCCCACCGCGCTGGGCCATGGTCACCGGCACGTTGGCATCGGCAGCAGGCACGGTGTCCGGCCCACGCCCGCGAACGTCTTCAAAACCGAGCGATCGGCGCAACTCGGACAGCGCGGCTTCCTGGCGGGCAAGATTGGCCTTGAGGGTGTCGATCTGCGCGTTCTGCTCGGTGATCTGCTGCTTCATCCGCAGCATGTCGGCGCCCCCTGCCTCCGTATCCGCCGCCGCGCCCAGTCCCGGCAGTGCTAACAGCATGATGCCTGCGAAGCCCTGCCCCAGGGCCAGTGCAATCCGTGTCGGCTTATTCTTCATGGTCTCCTCCCAGCAAAGTCGCGGTGCCCGTCACCGCCATCGGCTACACGATAATTTTCAGTCGATCGATCATCCGGTAGAGCGTGACGCGCGAAACCCCTAGTTGCCGGGCGGTCGCGGACACATTGTTCTGGTAGCGCTTGAGACTGGACTCGATCATTTCGCGCTCGACCGTGTTCCGCACCTCGTCCAGCGTCGGCACCGGCGCCTCGGCTGCAGTGAGTCCGAGATCTGCGGCATTGATGAAGCGGTTCTCGCTCATGATCATGGCGTGCTGCACGCGATTGATGAGCTCTCTCACGTTGCCCGGCCAGTCGTAGGCAGCCATCGCATGAATGGCTTCGGCGCTGAAGCCCCTGACCTGGTGGCTGCGCAAGTCCTGGTTGCGGTCATAGATGACCTGGGCAAGCAGTTCGATGTCGTCCTTGCGCTCGCGCAACGCCGGTACCACCAGGTGCAGGACGTTGAGGCGATAGAACAGGTCCTCGCGGAAACGGCCTTCGGCCACCGCCCGGTCGAGATCGACATGGGTCGCGGCAATCACGCGCACGTTCATCTTCAGGCGTTCGGTGCCGCCGACGCGCACGATGGTTTTTTCCTGCAGGAAGCGCAGCAGGCTGGCCTGCAGGTCGAGCGGGAGGTCGCCGATCTCGTCGAGGAAGAGCACGCCTCCGTTGGCGGCCTCGATGGTGCCGATCTTGCGCTGATGCGCGCCGGTGAAGGCCCCGCGCTCGTAGCCGAACAGTTCGGAGTGAATCAGGGACGCAGGAATCCCGCCGCAATTCATCGCGACGAAGGGTTTGGAGGCGCGCGCCGAATGCCGATGAATGGCCGACGCAACCAGCTCCTTTCCGGTACCGGACTCCCCTCCGATCAGCACTGGCGCATCGACAGCGACGATCTTGTCGATCTGCCGGTAGAGCTTGAGCATCTTGGCGCTGCGCCCGGTCATGCCGAAGCGACCTTCGTCATCCTGCTGCGGCGCGACCTTTTCAAACAGGCTGGCCTTGCCGTGGGCATGGCCGAGCGTCATCCGCAGGCGATCGTGCTCGAGTGGAAGCGAGTGGAAATCGTAGAAATTGCGCCGGAGCAGCGGGGCAAGCACCTCGCTGTCGAGCAGGCTGCGATCGAGAACCGCAATCCACTCGACGTCGTAGCGTGACAACAGCCCCTCAAGCTCGCGCAAAGGCCAGGAGTCCGCCGCGTCGAATGCAACCAGACCGACTGAAAATTCGCCGCCCGTCAATAACTCGCGGGCACACGCCAGGGTTGGCGCAACTTCAAACGACCATCCCGACAACTGCAAACCATCAAGGGCCGCGCTTACCAAACCAGCACGATCCAGCAACAACCCTTTGCGTCGAGCCATAGGCCTCTGCCCCAGATCAGCTACGTTCTGCGGGAAGACAGTCAGGTGTGCACATCAAGAACGCCCGCTGTCGCAAATACGGCATTCCCGTATCGGACAACGAGTAAAACCCTCCTCTGTCTCCATCCAGCACCGGCGCTCAAGGTTCTTTTGTGGTCTTTTCTGCCGATGTCTGCGTTTACTTATAGCACCCCGATATTGCGCGCATCAACGTGATTGTGTCGAACCGGAAACGCTCATCTCAAATTGAGACAAAGGCATGCAAAACAATACTTTAATCACGTAATCGAACTACGAATTTTCGGTATTGACAATTCCGTAGAATGTCTTTTCAGCGCATTTTTAAGAAATGTCAAGGACCCTCTTGTCACACAAACAAGGCTTTAATGAATCATCAAAAACAGATTAAAAAAATGCATCAGCCGCTTTAAGTAACAAAAAAATGCGGATACGACGTCCGCCGTACCCGCTTTTTCTTCAGCGCCCCGGGCACTGCCCGCTCGACACGGCTTACCCCCCTGCCTGGCGCAATGGATAGAGACTCCACCCATGCGCCGCCAGCACCCATCGTATCCAGCGCCACAAGCGCGAGCACGGCAAGCCAGAACACCGCCGCAGCGGTCCATTGCCGAAGATCACACCTGAAGGTCAAAGTGGCTGCGATGAAAACTGCACCAAGCCCTCAATGCCGCTTGCAGTTTCCGTGACTGAGCTCGACAACGCCGACACTCACGTCAGGCTTTCTCTCTGCTCGACATACCCCGCAAGGTGTACCAGCCAACCCCCATCACACCCGCCCCACCGCGCTGAACTGTTCAGCCATGCGCTCGAACTTAAGAAACTTCATGCAATTTCGATGCTTTCTGTTCATATTTTTGGATACAAACAACACTTTTATAGCTTTGAATGTTTTATTTACCCCATGCGGGTAACTAAAACGATACATTTTGTTTCCCATGTCATTTTATATACATCCATAATCCATGCCGCATACCATCAATCCCCGCACAAACACGTTTAAACGTGTTTTCATGCGTAGAACGCTAATCGCATCAGCAATCAGCATCGCATTCACCGCCGGGCCTGCGGCAGCCCAACAATCTGTCACAACTGCATCATTTGATACGCTCGCGGAAGGCACCGGATACTTCGCCGAGGCGATCAGCGCTGACGGGAATGTCATCGTCGGCACCGTGTCAGAACAGGGATTTCTTTGGACGACCACCGACGGGTTGTCCACCTTCGCGGGGATTCCGGGCAATGCCAGTTTCACGCCAAAGGACGTGAGCGCCAACGGCAACTACGTTGCCGGCACACTGAGATCAAATGAGACCTATAGGGCAGTACGCTGGAATGCGGAGTCCGGATTATTTTATGACATTCCCTTCGTGTCCGGTCAGCTACACTCGTGGGCAAATGCCGTCAGCGCTGACGGCAGCGTAGTGGTCGGTTCGTCAACCAAACTGAACTTTAGCGATAAAATTGCATACCGTTGGACCGCTGCGGACGGAACGATCAGCCTCGGCACACTGAGCGGATACGACTACTCCGAGGCAAACGATGTAAGTGCAAACGGTAGCGTCGTCGTCGGGTCAGCGTGGGAGTCAGGCAGCAGCAACATAAGGCAGGCCTTCCGCTGGACCTCAGCAACCGGCATGGAAAGCCTGGGCAATAGCACCCGCTCCATCGCCTTGGCGGTCAGCGATGACGGATCGGTTATCGTCGGCCTCGCAGGGGAGATGCTCTCGTCGATCGCGTTCCGCTGGACACAGGCATCCGGGATGACCTTGCTTGGCACCCTTGCTGGCGGCACTGACTCGGAAGCCTATGACATCAGTGGCGACGGCAAGGTGATCGTCGGTTGGTCCTTGAGCGGCTCAGATGACCGCGGATTCCGCTGGACTGAAGTCACCGGCATGCAGAGTGTCGAAGACTGGCTTCGCAGTCACGGCGCCGTCATTGCCGAAGACATGACGGAATCCGCGGACGCGACCAACGCTGACGGTTCAGTTGTGGTGGGCGTGCTGAGCAATGGTCGGACTTACATTGCAAGAGTCTCGTCGGCCGGTACGGGCCTCATCACGCGAGAAGATGTTGCGCAGAGCCTGGGCAGCGTTGCGGCCGGTAGCAGCATGGCGATGAACTCAATCAGCACCGTCATCAACGGCGCCAACAGCCGTCCCTTGGCGCGCCGGGTAGCAAATGGCCAGAAGGCGTTCTGGGTCGCAGGGGACTGGGGGCGTGACGATCACGGCAACCGCAGCGGCGACTTGGGACTGACCGAAATTGGTGGAGGCATGAATTTCGGTGTTGCCCAACTGAACATGGCCGTTGGCCACACTTGGTCCGCGCAAGAACTGGACCTGAATGGCAAGGCGAACGTGGAGGGCTCGTACCTCAGCGTGTTCGGCTTGATTCCGCTCGGCGCCAACGACGACGGTGGTTTGTGGGCAACCATTGGTGCTTATGGTCACTGGGGGAACGCAGACCTGCGCCGAGGTTACGTTGTTAACGGTACGAGCCTTGAGTCGTCCAAGGGTAGCCCCGACGTAACAACCTGGGCCGTCCGCGCCCGTCTTGACTGGGAAAATGCCTTCTCCGCAGGCAATGCGCGGTTTTCGCCTTATGCAGATCTCAGCTATGGCGAAGCACACCTTGATGGCTACACCGAGACCGGCGGTGGCTTCCCCGCACGTTTCGACAGCCGCACCGAGCGCAATACTGAACTGCGTATTGGCGTAAACGCCGCAGTGCCGGTCGCCTCCGGTGCAGTAAAGCTGCTCGGCCAGCTCGAAGCTGCGCACCGCATGGAGAAAAACGGCTCCCGCACCTCTGGTGAGCTGATCGGACTTTTCAGTTTCGATGAGTCCGGACAGGACTTCGATCAAGACTGGATCCGTGCCGGTGTCGGTATCGAAGGCAAGCTTGGCGCAGGCAAGGCCTCGTTGATGCTGAACGGGACGACCAAGGGCGAAGCCCTGAGCACCTGGCTCGCCGCATCCTATCAGGTTGCCTTCTAAGTAACAGCCAGCGCTGTTTGTGTATCAAAGTATCAAAGGGGTCAGAGTCGTTTGAAAGTTTCAAACGACTCTGACCCCTTTGATTTTCAGCCGGGCTGTTTTGCTTAACGTCCCGAGCAGTGCCCGCCCGATGCGGCCTGCCCGCTACCGAGCGCAATCGGTGGCGGTTCGACGCGTATGCCGCCAGCGCTCATCGTATCCAGCGCCACAAGTGCGAGCACGGCGAGCCAGAACACCGCGGTGCCGGCACGAAAGAGTTTTCTGCTGTCCATGTCCGTCTCCTCAGCCCGCGACGCGCTTGCGGATGCGCACGCCCAGAATCGAGCCTGCGAAAGCCAGCGCAAACCACACCCAGCCATGCACGCTGGCCGAGGCGATGCCGCCGAGATAGGCGCCAACGTTGCAGCCGAAGGCCATGCGCGAGCTGTAGCCCATCACCAGACCGGCGATGCAGGCGGCTAGCAGGCGCTTGCCCGAGGGCATGCTGAAGCTGGCAGGGCCATTCCAGCGCGATGCGGCCAGCGCACCGAAGATCAGGCCAAGGTTGGTGACCGAGGTCACGTCGGCCAGCACCGGCTCGGCCAGTCGCGCCGCATGCGGTGCGACACCCCAGAAGGGATCGCCAACCGGGCTCCAGCCAAACACGGAGAACAGCTTTGCGCCCCAGATGCCGATGCCGTAGACGATGCCCCAGGGTTGACCGGCCACCACCATGTGGATGAGGTAGAGCGCGGCAAGCAACACCGCACCGATCCACCACCGACGCGCCCAGCCACCCACGGCATTTGCGGACGATGGCGCCGGCGCGGCGACGAAGCTCGCTACCGCAGAGCGCGCAAGCTGCTGCACTTCAGCCGCCGGATTACCGTGCGCGGGACGACGGGCAGCCCGCCCGGCCAGCGCCGCAACCATGCCGCAGCCGATCACCGTGACCGCGAGCGCAGTCGGCCAGCCGTATTGCAGCAGGTCGATGGCCGGCAGCCCACCAAGCTCAATCCAGCCCGGCTGATGAGACGCACCGACAAAGCTGCCGATGGCGAAGGTGGGGAGCACGGCAAAGGACAGCGGCGCACCGGCGCCAGCCTTGTACAGCGTGCCAGACCCGCAGCCGTCAGCCAGCTGCATGGCTGCGCCGAACAGGAAGGCGCCCAGCACCAGGCTGATGGTGAGCGGTGCAACGGCTCCCACCAGCTCACCCCCGCTGCCCGCGATCAGCGGCAGCGTCAGCGCGGCCGCCAGCACCAGCAGCAACATCTGCGCCCACAGCCCCTGAGGGTTGCGGTGCTCGATGAAATCACGCCAGCCGGTAGTGAAACCGAAGCGCGCACCCTGCAGCACCGCGCCAAAGCCGATGCCAAGCAGGGTGAGCAGACCCTGACGGATGCCGGTGGCGAGCGTCACCGCCAGCACACCGCTGAGCCCGATCAGGACCAGTACAAAACGAGTAAACCAGCGCATTGCTCTGTCCGTATCAGTTGCTGAAGCTGCGCTTCACGTCCTGCACCAGCGCGGAGATGCGCGAGGGCTGGTTGTCCATCGGCAGTTCAGCCTTGCTCCATTCGACGATCGATTCCGGATAGAGCTTCACCTGCTTGTTGCCGGCGATCTCGGACATCACGAACCAGTTGGTCGCAGCCCAGTGCCCGGTGTTGCAGAAGGACACGGCAGGCGCATCGGCCGCACCGGAACGCTGAACCAGCGCCTTGAGCTCGCTGCCCGACTTCAGCGTGGTGCCGTCCTTGGGGAAGAACTGCGCATTGTCGAAGGACGACGCGCCCGGCAGCGTGCCGTAGCGAGCGGACGCATCGGCGCGCGCTTCGCCACCAAAGAACTTCTGCGGACGGGCGTCGACCAGCAGCGGTGCGGAGCCCGACTTGATCGCCGCAGCCAGCTCTTCGCGCGTCACGATCTGATCCTGATCGTAGCGATAGCTGAACTGGCTGGGGCTCACGGCCGCTGCAGCGGTTTCAAGCGCACCGCCGGCGGCCTTCCAGGCCTTGGTGCCACCGTCGAGAATGGACAGGCGAGTCAGGCCGCCGACTTTCAGCGTCCAGTACACACGCGCTGCTGCGCCGAAATCGGTGTGATCGGTGCCGCCGTGAACGACCACGACATGGGTGTCGGCACTCACGCCAGCGCTCTGCAGCAGGGTGCTGAGTGCTGCTTCGGTGGGCAACTGCCCAGGGTTTTCCTTCGGGCCACGGTACTTGCCGTAAGGCGTGTTCACCGCACCAGGGATGTGACCGCTGGCGTAGTCCTTGTCAGCACGGATGTCGAGCACACGCACACCGGGCTGGGCAACCAGGGCCTTGAGCTCGGCGGGCGTCAGCAGCGGCGAAGGCGCCGCAGCCACGCTCGGCGCAGCGACGTTTGCAGCGGGCGCAACCGGGTTGGCTGCGGCAGGGGCAACAACAAGCACGCTGCCGGTGGCAAGGGCGAGAGAAACAACAAGGGTTTTGAGCATGACGATATCGATCCATGAAAATCAGACGGAAAACGCGCCATGACGCAAGGCTAAAACAGCCTGCGTTTCGTGGCGCGTTTTTGATGAATGGATCTTACGAAAGACGAACGCGCAACAGAAGCACGTTCAGCTCAGTTGTATATAACCAATCGTTCTTTGCGACCGCCTCACGCAACGCAAGAACCAAAGGGGTCAGAGTCGTTTGAAACTTTCAAACGACTCTGACCCCTTTGGTTCTTGACCCCTTTGGTTTTTCTCCAACATCCGGATAGCATTCTCCGTATATGCCAAATGAGACCTTGCACAATGCCGAGAAAACCAAGACTCTCAATCCCCGGGATGCCACAGCATGTCATCCAGCGAGGTAACAATCGACAGGCCATCTTTATTGTCGATGAGAATTATCACCAGTTCATCGAGATGCTCTCGCTCGCCGCGGACCAGCATGATTGCCAGATTCACGCCTATGTACTGATGACCAATCACGTGCACTTGCTCGCCACCCCGAGCACCGGGGATGGGATCGGCAAGATGATGCAGTCCCTTGGTCGCCGCTACGTGCAGTACTTCAACCTCCGAAACGCGCGCACCGGCACTTTGTGGGAAGGACGCTACAGGGCGACCCTGATCGACACCGAGCAGTATCTCTTTGCGTGCATGCGCTATATCGAACTCAATCCGGTGCGTGCCGGGCTGGTGAAGCGGCCGGGCGAGTATCGGTGGTCCAGCTTCAGGTGCAATGCATTTGGCGCCTTGGACAAGTTGGTCACGCACCACGCCCAGTATCTGTCACTGGCCAACGTTTCAGCCGCGCGCCAACGAGCCTATCGGGCCATGTTCGATGGGCAGATTGAAGACGCGTCGGCGGACGAGATTCGCCGGGCGACCAACAGCGCATGGGTGCTTGGCGGTGTCGAATTTGCCCAGACGGTTGTCTCGCGACTCAATCGTCGGGTCACACCCGTGGGGCGCGGGGGTGACCGACGATCGCCGAGCTTTCAGAAACGGATCAAACGACTCTGACCCCTTTGAAACGTACCCGCAGGGCGCAGTACTTGAATTCGGGGATCTTGCCGAAGGGGTCGAGGGCGGGCTGGGTGAGCAGGTTGGCGGCGGCTTCGACGTAGCAGAAGGCCATGAACACCGAGCCGCGCTGCACGCCTTCGTCGGCTCGGACTTCGAGTTCGATCTGGCCTCGGCGGGTTTCGAGGATGACGTGTTCTCCGTGCGCGACACTGATTTTCGCCATGTCGTCCGGGTGCATGCCGCACCAGGGCACGGGGTCGAGCGCGTCGAGCACGTCGGCGCGGCGGGTCATGCTGCCGGTGTGCCAGTGTTCGAGCACGCGGCCGGTGATGAGCACCATCGGGTAATCGGCATCCGGCAGTTCGGCTGCGGGCAGCGGCGTGACCGGGACGAAGCGGCCGAGGCCGTTGCGGGTGGGGAAGTCGGTCTGGAACAGCACGGGCTGTGAGGGCGCCTCCACGGCCACCTTCGGTGCAACGACCGCGCCCTCGCCTTCGAGCGCCGCCCAGGTGATGCCGGCGTAGCTGGGCATGGCGCGGGTGAGTTCGGCGAAGATCTCGGCCGGGCCGGCGTAATCCCAGGCCAGCCCCATGCGCTGGGCGATCTGCTGGATGATCCACCAGTCCTGCCGTGCCTCGCCGGGCAGTGGCAGCACCGGTTGCGACATCTGCACCAGGCGGTCGGTGTTGGTGAAGCTGCCGGATTTTTCGTACAGGCTGGATGCGGGCAGCACGACGTCGGCGAGCATCGCGGTTTCGGTGAGAAAGATGTCCTGCACCACGAGGTGTTCGAGCCCGGCCAGTGCGGCACGGGCGTGTTCCAGATCCGGGTCGGACATCGCCGGGTTCTCGCCCTCGATATACATGCCACGGATGCGCCTGGCGCTGGCGGCGTCCATGATCTCGACCACGGTGAGACCGGGTTCTTCTGCCAGCTTCGCACCCCACAGGGATTCGAAGCGGGCGCGCACTTCGGGCTCGGACACGCGTTGGTAGTCGGGGAACATCATCGGGATGAGGCCGGCGTCGGACGCACCCTGCACGTTGTTCTGCCCACGAAGCGGATGCAGGCCGGTGCCGGGGCGGCCGATCTGGCCAGTCATCAGCGCCAGCGCAATCAGGGCACGTACGTTATCCGTGCCGTGGGTGTGCTGCGACACGCCCATGCCCCAGAAGATGATGCTGTTGGGGCCGCGTGCGTAGGCGCGAGCCACTTCGCGCACGGTGTCGGCCTCGATGCCGGTGATCGGTGCCATGCGCTCGGGTGGGTATTGCAGTGCGGCTTCGCGGAAGGCATCAAAGCCTTCGGTGCGGGCGGCGATGAAGGCCGGATCGGTGAGGTCTTCCTCGATGATCACGCAGGCCATCGACAGCAGCAGCGCCACATCGGCATCGGGGCGGAACTGCAGCGTGCGCCAGGCGTGGCGGGCGAGCGGGGTCTGGCGCGGGTCCATCATCACCAGCTTCGATCCGCGCTCTGCGGCGTTCTTGATGAAGCTTGCCGCCACCGGGTGATTGGCTGCCGGGTTGGCGCCGATGACGATCATGAGATCGGCAAACTCGACGTCGCGCACCGGGTTGGACACCGCCCCCGAACCGATGCCTTCGAGCAGCGCCGCCACCGATGAGGCGTGACACAGCCGGGTGCAGTGGTCGACGTTGTGGGTGCCAAAGCCGGTACGCACCAGCTTCTGGAACAGGTAGGCCTCTTCGTTGCTGCCCTTGGCCGAGCCGAAGCCGGCCAGCGCGTGCGGGCCGTGCGCGCGCTTGATGCGGGCGAGCCCTACGGCGGCGAAGTCGAGCGCTTCTTCCCAACTGGCTTCGCGGAAGGCGGCGAGCGGGTTGGCGGGGTCGAGATTCACGCCCTTGGGGATGCCGGGCTTGCGGATCAGCGGTACGGTGAGGCGCTCGCGGTTGCGGCTGTAGGTGAAACCGTAGCGGCCCTTCACGCACAGCCGGCCGGCGTTGGCGGGGCCGTCGCGACCTTCGGCAAAGACGATCTTCTGCGCGGCGCCCTCGCCCGCCACATGGTAGGTGAGCTGGCAGCCGACACCGCAGAACGGGCACAGCGAATCGACCTTGCGCGTGGGGACGAAGCGCGGCGATTGCGGTGCGGCTGCGGTCTGCGCTGTGCTAGCGCTGACCGTGGCCGGTAGCAGCGCCCCGGTCGGACAGGCCTGCACGCATTCACCGCAGCCGACGCAGGTGGAGCTGCCCATGGCGACATCGAGGTCGAACACGATCTTCGAGGCGTCGCCCCGGTGGGCGTAGCCGATGACGTCGTTGACCTGCTCTTCGCGGCAGGCACGTACGCAGCGGTTGCACTGGATGCAGGCGGCCAGATTGACGGCGATGCCGGGGTGGCTGGTGTCGGTCGCGGGTTGTTCGCGCGGGGCAAAGCGGCTGGCGGTGACGCCGAGTTGGTCGCACCAGTGGGCAAGTTCGGAGTCGGCTTTCTCGGTTTCGGGTGCGACATCGGCACGCAGCAGTTCGAGCACCATGCGTTGCGAGGCGCGGGCGCGCTCGCTCTCGGCCTTGACCTTCATGCCGGGTTTGGGTGCGCGGCAGCACGACGGGGCGAGCACGCGCTCGCCGTCGATCTCGACCACGCAGGCGCGGCAGTTGCCGTCGGCACGCAGTCCGTCGGTGTAGCACAGGTGCGGGATATCGACGCCGGCACGGCGGGCGGCGAGCAGGATGGTTTCGCCGGGCGCTGCCTCGACGGTCTGGCCGTCGAGCTCGAAGGCGATGGTGTCGGTGGCGAGGGTCCCAGTGGTGAAGGTCGTCATGCTGCGCCCTCCCCTGCGCGCGCATCGGCTGGCGTGGCACCCACCTCATGCGGGAAATAGCGCAGCACCGAGCGCACCGGGTTGGGCGCGGCCTGGCCGAGGCCACAGATCGAGGCGTCCATCATCGCGCTGCCGAGTTCGTCGAGGAGCGGCGCATCCCACGTCTTCGCGGCCATCAGGCCGGCGGCCTTGGCGGTGCCAACGCGGCACGGCGTGCATTGGCCGCAGGATTCGTGGGCGAAGAAGTGCATGGCGTTCTCGGCCAGCGCACGCGCCTTGTCATGCTGCGAGAACACGACGATGGCAGCCGAGCCGATGAAGCAGCCGTAGGGCGCGAGGGTGTCGAAGTCGAGCGGCACATCGGCCAGGCTCGCCGGCAGCATGCCGCCCGAGGCGCCGCCGGGGAAATAGCCGTAGAGTTCGTGCCCCGGCGCCATGCCACCGCAGTGCTCGTCGATGAGCTGGCGCAAGGTGATGCCGGCATCAGTCACGATCACGCCGGGCTTGGCCACCCGACCGCTGACCGAGAAGCTGCGCAGGCCCTGACGGCCGTTGCGACCGCGCTTTTCCAGCCAGTCGTAGCCCTGCACCAGGCTGGTGTCGACGATGTCGCGCACCCACCACAGGGTTTCCGGGTTGTGCACCAGCGTGGGACGTCCGAAGAGACCCACTTCGGCCACATAGGGCGGGCGCAGCCGCGGCATGCCGCGCTTGCCTTCGATGGATTCGATCATCGCCGACTCTTCGCCGCAGATGTAGGCGCCCGCGCCCCGGCGCACCTCGATCGGCGGCAGGTCAGGCCAGGCTGCGCGCACCTTGTCGAGTTCGGTGATGAGCATTTTGCGCAAGGCGGGGTATTCGTCGCGGATGTAGATCCAGATCGCGGCGATGCCGACCACGCGGGCTGCTATCAGCATGCCTTCGATGAAACGGTGCGGATCGCGCCCGAGGTAGTGGCGATCCTTGAAGGTGCCGGGCTCGCCCTCGTCGATATTGACCGCCATGTTGCGCGGTGCCGGCTGCGCCATCACCGTGCGCCATTTGCGCGCAGCCGGAAATCCCGCGCCGCCCAGCCCCCGCAGGATGGCGGTGTCGAGTACGCCGAGGACTTCGGCGACGTCGTGCTCGCCGCTACGCATCGTTTCATAGAGGTGGTAGCCACCCGCTGCGCGGTAGGCGTCGAAATCGATGATGTCAGGCGCGTGCTCGACGCGATCATCGGCGTCCACCACGGCCATCACCTTGTCCGCACTCGCCTGATGAACGGGGTTCTGCCCCACGACCGCCACCGGCGCGCAGTCGCAACGCCCGACGCAGGGTACGCGCTGTATCCGCACATCGGCGCCAACCCGGCCTTCAAGCTTCACAGCCAGTTCTTCGCCGCCGTGCATCGCACAGGTCAGCGAATCGCACACCCGCACGGTGAGCGCAGCCGGCGCTGAATCGCCCTCGGCCACAACGTCGAAGTGATGATAGAAGGTCGCGACCTCGTACACCTCGGCGCGCGCCAGCTTCATCGCCTCGGCCAGTGCCGCGAGGTGGTCTGCGAACAGCGCCCCGTGCGCATCCTGCAGACGGTGCAGATACTCGATCAACCGTTCGCTCTGCGGCGTCTCGCCCGCAAGCGCAGCCTGCGCCGCAGCGCGGGCGGATTCAGGGAGTGGCGGGCGATTGGGGCCGCGGCGTGATCCTACATTGACGAGCATCGGCATCATTCCTTAGGAATTATCTATAAGAACATAAAATTCCTTTGATGCAACAATACGAGATTATTGCTCACTTGAAAATAGCTCTTTGGAAGGAGAAGAAAAACCAAAGGAAAACCAAAGGGGTCAGAGTCGTTTGAAATTTTCAAACGACTCTGACCCCTTTGATTTGTTCAATCGAGGACGCGCTCGACGAAGGCGGCGACGGCTTCGATGACGGCTTGCGGTTGGTCCTTGTGCGGTGAATGGCGGCAGTCGGCCAGCTTGACCAGGTCCACGTCGTTCGCGCCTGCCGCAATGCGGTCGATCTGCTCCATGGTGGCGTACTCGTCGTCTTCACCCTGGATCGCGAGGACGGGCGCGGTGATGGCAGGCAGGATGTCCTCGATATTCCAGTCGCGGAAATCCGGATTCAGCCAGATGTCCTGCCAGCTACGGAATACCGTGTCAGCATCGTTATGATATTTGGCGAGCTTGGCAGGCAGGTCGGTGGTGTCCCAGATGGTCCGCGCCTGGCGAATGCCTTCAATGGTGACGTCTTCGACGAAGACGTGCGGCGCCACCACGATGACGCCGGACGGGGATACATCGGTGCCGCCCGCGCACAGCAGCGCGATGGAGCCGCCATCCGAATGGCCGAACAGGAAGGGCTGCTCAAGTCCAAGTGCGTCGACGAATGCGGGCAGCATGGCCAGCCCCTCTTCGTGAAGGTAAGTCACTTCGCGCTGCCGCGTCGCCGGATCGGAGCGGCCGTAACCGACGCGCGAGTAGACGATCGCCTCGCAACCGGTCGCGTCGGCCACCTTTTGCGGGAAATCGCGCCACATCGACACGGAGCCGAGGCCTTCGTGCAGAAACACCATGGCGGGCACGTCGTCGCGCGGATGCGCCGAAGGCAGGCGGACAAATTCCAGATTTGTGCCAAAAATGCTGACGGTCTTCACTCAAGTCTCCGGAGTAATTCTTCTGAGCCCCGGATTATTGCGTATCTCGCGCCTGAAGCGATCCTTTTCAGCGACTCATTGCGCCGGTCCGGCCGATACGCTGACGCATCCCCGACAGCACCACCCCACCCAGGATGAGGGCGAAGCCGCCGATGTGGAAGGCCTGCGGCACTTCACCCAGCAGCGGCCAGGCGGCAAGCACGGCGTACATCGGCACCAGGTAGAGTGAAATGCTTGCGCCCGCGGGGCCACTCATCGCAACCAGGCGGTCGTAGCACAGGTAGGCACCCAATCCGGGCACAAGGGCGAGGAAGACAAGCGCGAAATAGAGCTCCCAGCGACCAAAATCGGGGGACTGCAAAGCAAGCGTTTCAAACGCGGCAAACGGCGCGAGGGCGACGATACCGCCGATCATCAGTGCGCCAAGGCGCACCTCGGCAGGCAGTTCCGGGAGGGGGCGACGGCGGGCCAGCACGGTGTAACCCGCCCAACCGCACGCAGCCAGCACCACCCACAGATCGCCGCGACCGAAGGAGAGGCTGCCGAGCGCCTCGATGTCGCCACGCGAGAGGACGAGGAGCACACCCCAGATCGCCAGCGACATGCCCACGGCGCGCTGCGTACCCACCGGCACACGCCACACGATGGCCTCGATCAGGGCGACCAGCGCCGGACAGGCGGAGATGATGAGCGCCACGTTGGTGGCACTGGTGTGCACCGCGCCGATATATTGCGGGCCGACCGCAACGCCCATGCCGAGGGCGCCGAGCAGCAGCACGCGGGGGGCGTTGGCAATCAGCACCTGACGCGACCGCCACAGCCGGGGCGCGATGAACGGCATCAGGATCGCGAGGGCCAGCACCCAGCGACCAAAGGCGAGAAAGACGGGGGGAATACCAACGCTTTCCGCCCAGCGGGCGACAACCATGTTGGCAGCGAACAGGGCTGGGGCGATGAGTATCAGCGGGAGCGCGGCAAGCTGCGGGCCGGCAGCGTAGCCCGAGCCAGAGCGGGCAATGATTCCGGACATATGTATTTCCTGAACGGTTCGTTCATCGGCCTGCCAGGATCGACACCACCCCGTGGTTGGGGGAAGGCCGAAAACGCAGACCACCTGGACGCCTTGTGGGCGAGTCCAAAGCGTACCGGTTCAGGAAAGGAATGAAATTTCTGCTTTTCGCCAAAAAACAGAAGGACCTAGAACAAAATTTCCAACAAACCCAATTGAACGGAAAATTTATCCTCGCATACATCTAAAAAACTGAATAGTTCTGCGTTTCAAGCGCAAAACCCCGATCACACCCAGGATCAGCTTGCAAACGCAGCCTCCACCGATTAATGCATTTGACATCATCGAAAACAGAAAAGCCTTCCGTATATCGCATGCTCCACGACAATGCTCAAGACCGACTGCTCGTTTTTTGGATCACGCGGCGCCGCGGAGCGCGCAGAGAAAACCTTCTTCCCGGCCTCCCCTCCGCGAGCTCCGCGGCGCCGCGTGCAATCGGCCTTCAAGACTCGGCAAGCACCGTGCAATTGCGGCCCGCGGCTTTGGCCTGATAGAGCGCCTTGTCGGCGCGATCAACCAGGTGCTGGAAGTCGGGGTGACCGTCATGTGCCGCAACACCAATGCTGGCCGTAACGCTGACGCTCTGGTCGTCGGTCAGCGGCGTCACGCTCGCCTCGATGCGGCGTCGTATCTTCTCTGCTACGGAACACGCCTTGATGTGATCCACCTCGGCCAGCAGGATCAGAAACTCCTCGCCACCATAACGAAAGACGAAATCACTGGCCCGAACCTGCCCAACCAGCACGCCCGCCACGTTCTGCAGCACCCTGTCGCCGGACTCGTGCCCGAACCGGTCATTCACCTGCTTGAACAGATCGATGTCGAGCAAAAGCACGCAGAACGCCGTGCCCTTGCGTCGGCTGAGTTCAATCTCGCGCTTCATGATCGTGGGCAGGAAGCGACGGTTGAACAACTGCGTCAGCACATCACGGCCAACCTCAAGATCGGTCAGGCGCTCAAACATCGAGGCGAGCAGAAACCGGATCTGCTCGACTTCGCTCGTGACAGCCTTGATCAGCGCACGAACATCATCGGGGACCGGCGCCTTCTTTCGGGCAAAAACGGCTTCGGGAAAAATTGCGTTGTCTACGCGGGCAACACACTCCGCGATCAGGGGCAGCTCCCGCGTATTGTCGAAAATCAGGGCGGCCTTGTGATTGAGCCACAGTCCGAACGCCGAACTGGTCAGGGACGTGCCCCCTTCGAGTGACAGACCCATTGCCATCGCGCGAAACAGACGGCTTTCCCAGTCGAGCAATGCACTCGTCTGCCTCTCCCGCTCAAGCAGCAGATCGCCGCTGCCAGCCGACATCCTGTAGGCCTCGTCAGTGCGGACTTCGTGCTCGTGCGAATGCTCGAAGGCGGCGCTCATCTCCTCGAACGCAACATCGATCAGATGAGTGACCCGCATGATGGCGAGAAGGGTTTCGCTGCGACCGAGCCTGCCGGCCACGATGCGCGAACAGATCTCGCGCTTGAGCAAACGCATGCCTCGAGCAACCAGCTGCAGCGGAATCTCGGCACGGGCATGCACCTCACCGACATGGCGCTGCATCGCAAGTACGGCCTGAAGTTCGGCCTCCGAGTCATGACACAGCAGCCTTTCAAGCCATTTCTGCAGTCCCGGCTTGAGGCGGGCCTCGACGGCCTTCACCGACAAAAAGGGCGAGGCATTGGGGTCCTGCATCATGTAGTCGTAGAACGCATCTGCGAGCACTGCCTTGTCACGCCTGACAAGCTGACTGATCTCCTGCTTCACGAGCGCCAGCGCCCCCTCTGGCGCCCACTCGAACAGTGCATCGATGGATTCATATGAGTAGCTCATTGTTCCTCCTTACTGTTCCTTCCGGCACTCAAGGGAAAAGCTCGTTACACGACATCAGGGGCGCAGCAAACGCCGCGCGAAAACACGCAGATCGTCCAGCGCCGGGATGCTCGCCAGCAATACCAGTGCCAGAGCAAGCGGCACCGTGAGGGAATACCCAAGATGCTTGAATCCGAAGGCCCCGAAGAGCCCGCCGGCGAAAAAGGACAGCGTCAGCAGCGACAGCAGTACGAGGCGATCGCGGTCAGCCCTGACCGCCTGAACCGCATCGTGCTTGTGGCTGTTCCAGTACGCAAGCTTGCCGAGTTCGATCCCGATATCGGTCACCATGCCGGTAATGTGCGTAGTCCGGATCACGGAGTTGGACATCTTGGTCACGACCGCATTCTGCAGCCCCATGATGAAGCACAGCAGCATGATGGTCATCGGTACGAAGAAGCCCTCGATCGCCGACAGGCGCGCACCCAGAAGACCAAAACACAGCAGCAGCATCGCCTCCAGCAACAGTGGCATGGCGTATACGCTGTGCAGTCGCTGCCGACGCGAGAAATTGATCATGATGGCGGTACACGCCGCGCCGGCAATGAAGGACAGCAGGCCGCCCAGGCCGGCCAGCACCAGATCGAAGCGCCCCAGGGCGACGTTGTCGGCCATCGACGAAACGATCCCGGTCATGTGCGAGGTGTACTGCTGTACGGCGAGAAATGCACCCGCGTTGGTGGCGCCCGCCACAAAGGCAAGCGTGACGCCGAGATGGCGATTGCTCTTCGCAGACCGGCTGCGACCGGTTAGACGCCTCGAGTAATTGATAGGCATTGAAACGATATCCAGTGGTCCCGGCTGGGCGCCTTGCGCCATCCGGAGACCTTGTACACACAGGGTAATGAGAAAGCCTCTTTCATTCTCCCACCAATCCACCCACGGGGTTGGGCGCACGCGCGGTTCGGCACCAAATAGTCCGGTTCGTGGTAGAACAGCAACTGATCCTGATCAGAAGTCCGTTCCCGATGTCCGATACCCCGCTGCGCGTGCTCTCCGTCATTCCGCCAATGACGCAGTTGAACACGCCCTACCCGTCCACCGCCTACCTCACCGGCTTTCTGCGCTCGCGCGGCGTCGATGCGGTACAGGAAGACCTTGCCCTGGCACTGGTGCTGAAGCTGTTCTCGCGCGATGGGCTGAGCGCGATCCGAGCCCATGCCGAAGCACTGCCGGTGCGGCGTCGCAGCGAGAGCGTCGAATGCTTCCTTGAGCACTTCGAGCGCTACCAGAAAACCATAGAACCCACGCTCGCCTTCCTGCAGGGGCGCGACTCGACGCTTGCCCACCGCATCGGCAGCGGTGCGTTTCTGCCCGAAGGGCCGCGCTTCGACACGCTCGACGCCTATGTCGACCCGGACGGCGGCGACCCGCTGGGCTGGGCTTTCGGCGCACTCGGCGTGCACGACCGCGCCCGTCACCTGGCCACGCTCTATCTCAACGATCTGGCCGACGTGCTGCGCGAGGCGGTCGATCCGCGCTTCGAGTTCGTCCGCTACGCCGAGTCGCTGGCCCTGAGCCAGCCCACCTTCGAGCCGCTGGCGCGGGCACTGGCCGCAAGACCGAACCTGGTCGACGACACCCTGCACGCACTCACGCTCGACGCCCTGTCGCGCCACGCGCCGCAGGTGGTGCTGGTGTCTGTGCCCTTCCCCGGCGCGGTGTATGCGGCCTTCCGCATCGCGCAGTCGGTCAAGGCGCACAACCCGGCCATCGTCACCGTGCTCGGCGGCGGCTATGTGAATACCGAACTGCGCGAGCTGGGCGAGCCACGCGTGTTCGACTATTTCGACTACGTCACCCTGGACGACGGCGAACGCCCGCTGCTGGCGCTGCTCGACCACCTGCGCGGCAAGCGTTCGCAGCAGCGCCTGGTACGCACCTTCGTGCGCGATGCCGACAGCGGCGCCGTGCGCTACATCAACCTGGTCGAGCCCGACGTACCCTTTGCCGAAGTCGGCACGCCGACCTGGGACGGACTGCCGCTCAACCGTTACCTGTCGCTGCTCGACATGCTCAACCCGATGCACAGGCTGTGGTCGGACGGACGCTGGAACAAGCTCACCGTGGCTCACGGCTGCTACTGGAAGAAGTGCAGCTTCTGCGACGTCAGCCTGGATTACATCTCGCGCTACGACGGTGCGTCGGCCGCCACCCTGGTTGACCGCATCGAAGCCATCATCGCCGAGACCGGCCAGACCGGCTTTCACTTCGTCGACGAAGCCGCGCCGCCCAAGGCCTTGCGTGCGCTCGCCGAAGAGCTGTTGCGGCGTGGCGTGTCGATCTCGTGGTGGGGCAATATCCGCTTCGAGAAGTCCTTCACCCCCGAGCTGTGCCAGCTGCTGGCCGACAGCGGCTGCATCGCGATTTCAGGCGGGCTGGAAGTGGCCTCCGACCGCCTGCTCACGCTGATGAAAAAAGGCGTGTCGGTCGATCAGGTGGCGCGCGTCACCCATGCTTTCGCCGAGGCTGGTGTGCTGGTGCATGCCTACCTGATGTACGGCTTTCCGACGCAGACGGTGCACGACACGGTGGATGCGCTCGAATACGTGCGCCAGCTGTTCGAGGCGGGCTGCATCCAGTCCGGCTTTTTCCACCGCTTCGCCTGTACCGTGCATTCGCCGGTGGGCATGAACCCGGCGGAATACGGCGTGCGCCTCGAGCCGCTGCCGCCAGGCAACTTTGCCAAGAATGACATCGGCTTCATCGACCCCACCGGCGTGGACCACGATGCGCTGGGCAAGGCGCTGAACAAGGCGCTGTACAACTACATGCACGGCATCGGGCTGGATACCGGGGTACGCCAGTGGTTTGACGACAAGGTGCCCAAGCCCCGCGTGCCACGCAACTTCATCGAGCAGGCGCTGCAGCATCGCTGAACGCAACCTGAAAAGCGGGTTCATAGTCTGGTGTAATGAATTCGCGCCCGGCGGCGACCAAGCCCAATGACTCGACCCCTGAAAACTTCATGACCCAGGCTGCAAAACACCTCGTTCTTGCCGGCGGCGGACATGCACATCTGTCTGTGCTGGAGATGCTTGCTCAACGCAAACCTGCCGGCCTTGCGACCACGCTGATCACACCCGCTCCCTTCCAGAACTATTCCGGCATGCTGCCGGGCTGGATTGCCGGGCACTACACGCTGGATGAGTGCCGCATCGACCTGCGCCCGCTGGCCGAGGCTGCCGGTGTGCGTCTGGTCGTCGGACGCGTCACCGGCATGGACGCAGATCAGCACCGCCTGCACCTCGACGATGGCAGCACGATGGACTACAGCCTGCTCTCGCTCGACGTCGGCAGCGAAACCGACACCTCGGATCTCGCCGCGCTGGGCGAGCGCCTGCTCCCGGTGAAGCCGCTGGATGATTTCTTCGTGCAGTGGCCGCTGCTCATGGCCACCGCACTTAAGACGCCGGGCTTCCGCATGAGCGTGATCGGTGGCGGCGCAGCGGGGGTGGAGATCGCGCTCGCGGCAAGCCACCGATTGCGTGAGGCTGGTGGCACGGCACGGATCGACCTGGTCATCTCGGAGACGGGGCTGCTTCCCGGCCATGCGGCGGGCGTCGTCAAGCGCGCACAGCAAAGTCTCGACGAGGCAGGCATCGGGATCCATCGCGCGCGTGCCCGCGCCAGCGAAGCCGGACTGGTGCTTGCCGATGGCACGCAACTACCGGCAGACAAAGTGATTGCCACGACCGGCGCGCGGCCGCTGGGTTGGCTGGTGCACTGCGGCCTCAAGCTTGACGCGCGCGGCTACATCCTTGTGGATGCCCACCACCGCAGCCTGTCCCATGCCGACGTCTTTGCCGCTGGAGATACGTGCGCACGCACGGATGTGCGCATGGCGCGCTCGGGTGTGCACGCGGTGCACGCGGGTCCGGTCCTCGCCCGCAACCTGCTGGCAACGATCGAAGGCGGCGAAGTGCAAACCTACCAGCCGCGCCGTCGCTCCCTGTATCTGCTTGCCACCGGACCTCGGCATGCGATCGCATCCTGGGGCCGCTGGTCGGCCGAAGGCGCCTGGGTGTGGCGCTGGAAGGATCGCATCGACCGCCGCTTCATGAATCGCTTCGCCCTGCCCGGCCGCGCCATCAGCGCTGCCACGCCGGCCAGCGCCGAGCGCAAGACCTGAGCATTCCCCCATACCGCCTGAACCATAGACCCAACATGTCCGAAGTCCTCCGCCTCGCCCTCTCACCCGCGATCGTGCGCAACGCGCTGCGCGTCGCCCTCGTTGTGGGCACCATCCTGAACCTGATCAACCAGGGCACCCCCCTCATCTCAGGGGAAGCCGTCTCCTGGTTTCATGTATTCCTGAACTATCTGGTGCCCTACTGCGTGTCCAGTTACAGCGCTGCGAGCCACGAACGAGCACGCAGGCGCGCCGGCTGATCCGCCGGCAACGAATGAAAAATCAAAGGGGTCAGAGTCGTTTGAAAATTTCAAACGACTCTGACCCCTTTGATTTTGTCTGACCCCTTTGATTGCCTCTTAGATGGCCTTTGATTTTGTCCATTGGGCACCCCGTAAGGATTTGCCCGGCTCGCGCGACCAAACGCAAACGATCCGTTTGTGGAGCCCCTCATGCAGCATCCCGACTCGACCCCGCCGCGCAAGCGCACCTGCGCCCTGCTTGCCGACAATCCGCCACATCGCGCCAACGCGACTGCCACCTCGCAGAGGGGCGACGCATGAGCACCATGACCGAGCTTCAGGGTGTCTTCTTCTGGTCCTTCCTGGTCGTCTTCGGGCTGGTGATGTACTGGATCTCGCCGCGCGCACGGGACGAGGCCGGCTTCTTTCACGGTGCGGACGATGCCGGCAGGCCGGCTTCGGAATGGGCGCTGATGATGAGCGTGTTCATCAGCTGGGTTTTTGCCAAATCGGTCACCAATGCAGCCAACCTGGGCGCGGCCTACGGCATTGTCGGCGGGCTGGCCTATGCCGCTTACTGGCTGTCGATCCCGGTGGCCGGCTGGATCATCTATCGTCTGCGCACCCGCGAAGGGGCGACCGGCATGGTGTCCTTCCTGATCGCGAAATACGGCCGCGGCGCGGGGCTGGCGTTTTCGGCGGCCATTCTGGTGCGGCTGTTCAACGAAGTGTGGAGCAATACCGCAGTGGTCGGCGGCTATTACGGCGACGCGGGCTCGGGCGCCTTCATTGCGGCAGCGCTGCTGTTCACTGCGTCGGTGCTGTTCTACAGTCTGAAGGGCGGGTTGCGCAGCTCGATCTTCACCGACGTCATCCAGGCGGTGGTGTTCGTGCTCTTTCTCGGCCTGACCCTGCTGTGGGTCGTGCCGACCCACGGGCCAGTGGCCCTGCTCACCGAAGGCGAGTTTGCGCTCGGGTCGGGCGTCGACCTGCTGCTGGTGGCGGTGCTGCAGGTGCTGTCCTACCCCTTCCATGACCCGGTGCTGACCGACCGCGCCTTTGTCACCCGCGAGAAGACCATGCTGCGCGCCTTCATCGTGGCCGGCGTGCTCGGCTTTCTCGCCATCGTGGCCTTCAGCCTGGTGGGCGTGCATGCGCGCCTCGAAGGCATGCCCGTGAGCGGCAACGTGCCGGCCGATGTGGCGCGGGTACTCGGCGTGGCGGGCTTCTTTGCCATGGCGGTGGTGATGATCTCCTCGGCGGCATCGACGCTGGACTCGACCTTCACCTCGCTCGCACGCTCGGTCGCGCATGACCTGCCGCTGCTGGCCGGACGCTCGAAGCTGCTGCGACCGGTGCTGGCGGGCGCGATTGCGATGGTGGTGTTTGCGCTGATCGGCAACCTGCCGATGATCGCCGGCACAGACATCCTGAAAGCCACCACGATCAGCGGCACCATGGTCATCGGTCTGGCGCCGGTGTTCCTGTTTTCGCGCTGGGTGGGCTATTCGCCGCTGTCCTTCCACCTCAGCTTCTGGACCGGCATGATCCTGGGCACCTTGCTGGCGGTCGGCGCAATCCCGCCGGGCTGGGCGATTGGCGACGGCAAGTACGCGCTGCTGCTGGGTACCAACCTCTATGGTCTGGGCTTGTGCATGACCGGCTTCCTGCTGCCGCTGGCCTTCAGCCGTCGCCCGGCGCGCGGCTACGAAGGCGCGGCCTGAGGCGCCACACCAGCATGCCGGATACGCCTGCCCCGCCAAGCGCAAACGACAGCGCCGTACCACGGCTGTCGATCATCGTCCCGGTGCTGAACGAGGCGATGCGAGCCTATGCGCAGCTGCGCCTGCTCGCGCCCTTGCGCCGCTGCGGGGTGGAGGTGATTGCAGTCGACGGCGGCAGCACCGACGACACCCTGGCGGTCGCCCGCCGTCACGCCGGGCGGGCAATCACGGTGCCGGGGCCGCCTGCCCGGCAGTTCAACGTCGCCGCCGCATTCGCCAGCGCCGAAGTCCTGCTGCTGGCCGGAGCCGGCATCGTGCTGCCCGCCTTCGCCGACCAGCTGATCGACCAGGCCATGCAAGACGACGGCTGCGAGTGGGGCCGCATCGACCTGCGCCTGAGCGGCACACCGTGGCGACGCCTGCTGGCCAGCCTGCCGGATGCCATCACCGGCCGGCACGCCGAACGCGAGGCCGCAGCACCGCTGTTTGTCAGTCGCAAGGCCTTCATGGCCGTGGGCGGAATTCCACCCGACGCATCGCAGGCACTGGCGGCGCTCGCGAAACAGCTCCGCGACGCCGGCTTCAACGCCACCAGGGTACGCAAACCCGCACGCATGCGGACCACAGCGCGGGCCTCTCCGCCGATGTTACAGTGGCTGGGGAAGCACATCAGGGAGTAGCGCGCATGAGTCTGTTCGACTATTTCAATCCTCGACGCAAGGCTGCGGACGACAAGTCGGCGCAGATTCTGGCCAGCCTGCTGGTCATGGCCTGGGTTGTCGAGGCACGTGACCCCTACACCGGCGGCCATCTCTGGCGCGTATCGCGCTACTCGGCCCTGCTGGCTGAAGCAGCGGGCATCAGCGGTGGCGCGCTGGCCCGCATCGAGATTGGCGGCTTCCTGCACGACCTGGGAAAGATCGGCATTCCGGACGCCATCCTGCGCAAGGCGGACAAGCTCACGGACGACGAATACGCCATCATCAAGACCCATCCCGATGTCGGCGCGCGCATGCTCGCAGGCCATCCGCTGGCAGCCCTGGTGCGCCCCGCGGTGCTGCATCACCACGAGACACCGGACGGCCGTGGCTATCCGCATGGTCTGGCGGGCGATGCGATCCCGCTCGACGGCCGTCTCGTAGGCGTGTGCGACGCGTTCGATGCCATGACCAGCAGCCGCCCGTATCGCAAGGGCATGCCGATTGCGCAGGCGCTCGACATCATCCGCGGCCGCCTCGGCACCCAGTTCGATCGCGAACTGGGCGAGCAGTTCATCACCCTCGGCGAAGGCGGCCTGCTCGACCACATCGCCGGACACAGCGACGAGGGCATTCCGCTGCAGAACTGCATGATGTGCGGTCCCACCCTCGTGGTGAGGCGCGAAGCACAAGCGGGAGAAGACGTGTACTGCCGCTCCTGCGGTGGTGAGTACCACCTCGAGAAAGGCGACGACGGTCGTCCCCACGCGGTGCCGACCGGGCGCAAGGGCAATCCTGCCGCGCTTGAACCCGAGGCCGACACCGACCTCATCTCACGCGTGATTCAAAGCGCTGCCGCACGCGCACCCGTCGAGGAAATGATGGCCGCAAGCCCCTGAGCATCGCCAGAACAGCACTTGCCAACCCCAGGCACGGAGAAGAGAGACCATGAGAACAATCAGACTGGATGGCGTCGAAGCCTGCATCTTCGATGCTTATGGAACCCTGTTCGACGTCTCCAGCGTCGCCCGTGGCGCTGAAACCGCACTGGGCGACAAGGCAAAGGACGTGCTCGATCTGTGGCGTGCAAAGCAGCTCCAGTACACCTGGCTGCGCAGTCTCGCCGGTCACCACGCGGATTTCTGGCAGGTCACCGGGGAAGCACTCAACTTTGCGTTGTCGAGCTTCAACCTGGATCGCGCCGACCTCAAGGTCCAGCTCATGGCCTGCTACATGAGCATTCCGGCCTACCCGGAAGTGAGCGAAACCCTGCAACGGCTCAAGACCAGCGGCATGCGCCTCGCCATCCTGTCCAACGGCTCACCCGCGATGTTGTCGGCAGCCGTCGAACACGCCGGCCTGAGCGCATTCTTCGATGCGGTCATATCGGTCGAGGAAGTCGGCGTTTTCAAGCCGCATCCGAGCGTCTACGCCTTGCCCGAAAAGCATCTCGGCGTTGCAGCGGAGCGCAGCTGCTTCATCTCGTCCAACAGCTGGGATGCGTTTTCGGCGAAGGCTTTCGGTTATCGGGTGATGTGGTGCAACCGTTTCAGGCAGCCCCCCGAGTGCCTGCCATCGATGCCCGACGGCATGATCGGGGATCTCTCTGCGTTGCCGGAAATCGTGCTGGCCGCGTAAGGCCGGGTACGCCCGGCCGGCGCAGCGGGCGCTCAGTCTGCACGGTAGCGGCGTGCGATCCAGTGATCGATGGAGATCCTGCCCGGACCTTTCGCGATCAGGTACAGCAATACGGCGGCCCACACGCCATGGGTCGGATAGGCGTCGGGATAGACGAAGATCTGGATGGTCAGCGTCATGATCAGCAGCGCGAGCGCCGAGAACCTCGTCATCAGCCCGAACAGGATCAGGATCGGGAACAGGTGCTCGGCGAAGGCGGCCATCGGCGCGGCCAGCTCGGGCGGAATCAGCGGCAGACGGTACTCCTCCTGGAACAGGTAGAGCGCGGTATCGGACAGCGTCGGCACACCAAGACTGAAGTCGCCGTTGATCAGGTCGATGGCCATGCCTTCGACCTTGGTCTGGCCGGATTTCCAGAACACCGCGGCGATCGAGAAGCGCCCGACAAAGGCAATCAGCGAGGGCGGAATCCGCCCCATCAGTCCGATACTGCGCCGGACGAGTTGCAGCAGGGCCGGTTCACCGGCGGCGGGCAGGTGCGTTACGGAGTCAGTATGTGTGTTCATGGTCGTCATCTCCTGTGCGGAGTGCAGTGATGATCTGCCAGTGCAGCAAGGTGCCCAGCGCAGCGACGAGATCGAAATCGGGGTCGCACGCCGCTGCCGCCTGTTGCGCGACAGCCAGTTCGGCCCCCTGTACGAAGTGTTCGATGAAGACGCCAACGCCAGTCGTCAGCGCAATACTGTGCACATCGAGCCCGACACGCAGCACCATGACCGCCTGCGCCAGCATCGGGTCCACTGCTTCAAGCTCGCCCTCGCCCTGATGTGCCGCCCACAGGGAATGCACCGCATAGCGCGAATTCAGTACGGCAACCGAGGGGTGCGCATGAATCCGCAGCACGGGTAACTGTTCGGGGGCAGCGAGCACCCCGGCAATCGCTTCTGCAGGCAGCGCTTCGACATCGGCCGCATGGCAGGCTTCGAGGCGCAACATCTCGAGCCGGGCCACATCGGCGAGATAGGGCACGGATGCGGCTGGCGGAAAGTCTTCGACAAAGGCCGGAAAATCACGACCGTAAAAGGCCAGCACGCGTGACTGCGGTGGCCGCTCGGCAACGAAGGCCCGTGCCATTGCGCGGAAGAAGACCTCGCCCACCAGTGCGCTGCATACCGGAAAGGTTTCGGCCAGCGCATCGACCAGCGACACCACGACATTGTTGCGATAGACGGCGAACCGCCGCGCCGGATCGGAGCCGTTCCAGGTGCACAGCCCGCCCGGCAAGTCCTGCGCCGGATCGAGCAGCGCGCAGGCGAAATCGGCCTGCATCGAATCGGTCTGTACCGAACTGATCGCGGCGCTCATGCCTGCGCCCCTTCAGCGACACGGGTCGCCGCCGGCTGCGGCAGGCTTGCAAGCATCCGCCCGGCGCGCGCTGCCTCGGCAAGCAGGACTTCGAATGCCGGCAGATCGTTGTCGCGCTCGAGCAGCGTGGCAACCGCGCCGGTCAGCGCAAGCGCATCGGCGTAAAGCGCCCAGACGGCCTCGGCCACCGGCGCACCATGACTGTCTATGAGCAGGGGGTCGCCGGCACCGTCCATCTGCGTTGCGAAACCCGCAAGGTGAATCTCGCCCACCTGATCGAGCGGCAGGGCACGCAGGTAGGTCCGTGAATCACGTCCATGGTTGATGCAGGACACGTGGATGTTGTTTACGTCGAGCAGGAGACCGCAACCGGTACGGCGAACCACTTCGGAGATGAATTCGGTCTCGCTCATGCTCGAGGCTTCGAACTCGACATAGGTTGCCGGGTTTTCGAGCAGCATGCGCAAGCCGAGGCGTGCCTGCACCTGATCGACATGCGCGCACACGCGGTCGAGCGTGGCAGCGGTGTACGGCAGGGGCAGCAGATCGTTGAGGAAGGCGTCGCCGTGGCTGGACCACGCCAGGTGTTCGGAGAAGGACTGCGGTTGGTAGCGTGTGATCAGCCCGGCCAGTGCGTCGAGATGGCCGGCATCGAGCGCCGACCCGGCACCGATCGAGAGCCCCACACCGTGCAGCGACAGCGGATAGTGCTCGCGGATGCGTCCCAGGTAATGATGCAGCGGGCCACCGGGCACCATGAAGTTCTCGGCATGAACTTCGAAGAAGCCGACGTCCGGTTGCGTCCTCAGCACGTGTTCGAAATGAGCCGGCTTGAGCCCCAGCCCTGCCCGCGCGGGCAGGCTGGATGCGGAGGCGCAAGCTGCGGACTGCAGGGCAGGGTTGAGCGTGAATGTCATGTGCGCCTCCGATTCAATCCGGCCCGATCAGGCCTTCTTTTCCTTGAAGGCTTCGAGCTGACCGAAACCTGTCGGCGAGGTCGGCGAGGCGGTCTTGTCGCAGGTGCCCTTGGGGACCAGCGACCAGGCGTTGCCCTGGTAGTCGATCCTGGAGGTGCCGGCGCAGGTTGTGCCCGGCCCGGCCGCACAATCATTCTTGCCCTTGAGGGAGACGCCAAAGCACTTCTCCTTGTCCATCGATTGCGCCGCAGCCGGGGTGGCGGCAATCGAGAGGGCGGCACTCAGGGCAAGCGCCATGGCGGCGGCGGTGGCGTAGCGGGCGGTGGTGGATTGCGACATGGTGAATCTCCTTTGGAGAAAATGCGGGTCATGAGTGAAGCAGGAACACACGAAACAGATCGTCCGACGTGTTGCAGCCTTCGTCGCGACCAACGGCAGCTTTCTTACAGGCGTCTTCTCGGGAATTCCGCAAACGCTCCGCTTGGCGTCACGCTCCGGGCGCCCTGACAAACCGGCCGGCGTGCAATCGGATGCGCACGGAGCGCGCTGAAACTGTTGCGCCGATGTAAGGTCTCACCCGCCACATTCGACCAAGCGTGCACAGGGCGATCACGCGAACGGTCGCCGCAATTCACGACACAAGGACATCCATGCACGCCACCCTGCCCCTGCTCCAGGCCACCGCCTTCCCCGCTCTGCGCCGCGACCGGCTGACCACGCTGCAGGTCAATCTGGGCTATCGCTGCAACCAGACCTGTCTGCACTGCCATGTCAATGCCGGCCCCAACCGTACCGAGATGATGGACGCCGCAAATCTCGCGCTCGTCACCCAGGTCATCGAGGCACGCCGCATCGAGACCATCGACCTCACCGGCGGCGCACCCGAACTGCATCCGGCCTTCCGCGAAGTGGTCCGTTCGGCGCGGGCACAGGGCGTGAAGGTGATCGATCGCTGCAACCTGACCATCCTGTTTGAACCCGGCCACGAAGATCTCGGCCAGTTCCTCGCCGAGCAGCAGGTGGAGGTGGTTGCCTCCCTGCCCTGTTATTCGCTGGAGAATGTCGACAAGCAGCGCGGCAAGGGTACCTTCGACAAGAGCATCGCCGCCCTGCAAACGCTCAATGCGCTGGGTTACGGCAAACCCGGCACCGGGCTGGTGCTGAACCTTGTCTACAACCCCCAGGGCCCGTCGCTGCCCCCCGACCAGGTCAGGCTGCAGGCCGACTACAAGCGCGAGCTGTTCAACCATTTCGGCATCGTCTTCAATGAACTCTATGCGCTGGCCAACATGCCGATTCAGCGCTTCGGCTCGATGCTGATCTCGAAGGGGCAGTTCAACACCTACATGAAGCTGCTGAAGACGAACTACAAGGAGGACAACCTTGCCGGCGTGATGTGCCGCAGCCTGGTCAGTGTCGACTGGCAGGGCTATCTGTACGACTGCGATTTCAATCAGCAACTGGGGCTCGCCCTGCCCGGCGCCTCGATGCCCGCGCGTCCGCATCTGCGCGACCTGCTCAAGACCAACCCCGCCGGCGATCCGGTACGGGTGGCGGACCACTGCTATGGCTGCACCGCCGGCCAGGGCAGCAGTTGTGGCGGCGCACTTCAGGCCTGATGACAATGAAGAAGATCGCTCTCGTCCTCGCCGCGGCACTGCTGGTCGTGCTGTTCTTCGTTTTCGACCTGCAGCAGCTGCTCACGCTGGACGGGCTCAAGGCCGGCATGGACCGCCTGACCGCGCTGCGCGACGCGTCGCCGATCCTGCTCGGGCTGGCGTATCTGGGCATCTACATCGTGGTCACCGCGCTGTCGCTGCCTGGTGCGGTCATCATGACGCTGGCCGGCGGGGCGCTCTTCGGATTGCTGTGGGGCATGGTGCTGGTGTCCTTTGCATCGACCATCGGCGCCACGCTGGCGTTTCTTGCCTCGCGCTACGTGTTGCGCGAGACCGTGCAGGCACGCTTCGGCGACCGCCTCAAGGCGCTCAACGAGGGGGTGCGCAAGGATGGCGCCTTCTACCTGTTCACCTTGCGTCTGGTGCCGGTGTTCCCGTTCTTCCTGATCAACCTGCTGATGGGGCTGACACCGATCCGCGCCGCCACCTTCTACTGGGTGAGCCAGCTCGGCATGCTCGCGGGCACGCTGGTGTATGTGAACGCCGGCACCCAGCTTGCCCGCATCGACGGTCTTGGCGGCATTGTCTCGCCCGGCCTGCTGGCCTCGTTCGCCCTGCTTGGGGTATTCCCGTTGCTTGCCCGGGCGGCGCTCGGGTGGGTGGGACGTTACCAGGCCTGGCGTCACGGCTGAAGGTGACATGAAGACGATGAAACCGACCCGCATCATCATCTTTGCCAAGGCGCCCGTCGCAGGCTACGCCAAGACCCGGCTCATTCCCGCGCTCGGCGCCGACGGGGCATCGCGGCTTGCGCAGCGCATGCTGGTGCACACCGTCAGCAACGCGCTGCGCGCCGGACTCGGACCGGTGGAACTGTGTGCGGCCCCCTCGGCCGCAGACCCGGCCTGGCGCGAACTGAACCTGCCACCCGAGTTGCAATGGTCCGGGCAGGGCGACGGCGATCTTGGGGCCAGAATGGCACGTGCGGCGTCGCGCGGGCTCGACACCGGCCTGCCGGTGCTGCTGATCGGCACCGACTGTCCGGCGCTCGACAGTGATGTGCTTCGCACTGCAGCGCAAGCGCTGACCGATCATGACGCGGCCATCACCCCGACCGCCGACGGCGGCTATGCGCTGCTCGGGCTGAACCGCTTTCACGCTTCGCTGTTCGACAACATGCGCTGGAGTGTGCCCACGGTCGCCGACGAAACCCTCGAGCGCATCGGCCGCATCGGCTGGCGCGTCGCGCGGCTCCCGGAACAGCACGACATTGACGAAGCACAGGATCTGGAATGGCTGCCGTCGGGCTGGAGCGGCAGCGTGAACAAAGTCCCCGCCACGAACTGATTCAGCCTTCGTGAGTCTTATTCGCGTCAGTCCCGGCTGGTAAGCTTGCGGAATTCGACGCGCTGGCCGTTTGTCTGTCGCCCCGCCACCCGAGGCAGGGGCTTACGCAAGGCCGCTGTACGCATCACGCACACTGCACTGGAGCACCCGACATGAAGCGAAACATCCCCTGGATTCTGCTGGCACTGGCCACCGCGGTGCAGGCGGCCACGCCGGCACCTGCGCCCATCACGCTGCAGCCGGACCAGACACAGGCGGAGGCAGCTGCGGTCAGCGCGAGACTGCTCAGCCGCTACCATTACGAGGCAGTACCGCTCGACGACCGCATGTCGGAGAAGATCTTCGACCGCTACCTGAAGTCGCTCGACCCCGAGCGCGTGTTTTTCCTGCAGGCTGACATCGATCAGTTCTCTGTCGCCCGCACCCTGCTCGACGATGCCATCGCCGGGCAGCAGCTCGACATGCCCTTCACCATCTACACGCGCTATGTGGAGCGCGTGCAGGAAAGGCTGGGCCTGGCGCGCAGGCTGCTGGAGAAGGGTTTCGACTTCGAGCTCGATGAACAATACCGCTACGTGCGTACCGATCTGCCCTGGGCCGCTACCCAGGCCGAGATCGACGACATCTGGCGCAAACGGGTGAAGAACGACTGGCTGCGCCTGAAGCTCGCCGGCAAGGACGAGAAAGAGATCCGCGCCACGCTCGACAGGCGTTACGAAACCGCCCTCGCCCGCTCCTTGCGCGCGAAGAGCAGCGACGTCTTTCAGGTCTTCATGAACGCCTACGCCGCGTCGATCGAACCGCATACCAGTTACCTCGGACCGCGCGCTTCCGAGGACTTCGCCATCTCGATGAAGCTGTCGCTGGTGGGTATCGGCGCGGTGCTGCAGGAGCGCGACGACTACGTCACCATCCGCGAACTGGTGGCAGGCGGGCCGGCCAGCCGCTCAGAGCGCCTTGCGGTCGGCGACCGCATCGCCGGCGTCGCCCAGGGCGAGAACACCCCCTTTGTGGACGTGGTGGGCTGGCGAGTGGACGATGTGGTGGGCATGATCCGCGGCGAAAAGGGCACGACGGTCGTGCTCGACATCCTCCCCGCCGACGCCGGCCCGGACGCCGAACACAAGCGGGTGGTCATGGTGCGCGACACCATCACCCTTGAGAAGCAGGCGGCAAGCAAGACCATCCTCGACGTCGGCAACGCAGATGCCAGGAAGCGCGTCGGCGTGATCACGCTGCCGACCTTCTACCAGGACGTCGGCGCGCGGCGCAACGGCGACGACAACTACCGCAGCGCGAGCCGCGACGTGGCACGGCTGCTGTCCGAACTAAAAGCCGAATCGGTCGATGCGGTGCTGCTTGACCTGCGCAACAACGGTGGCGGCTCGCTCGACGAAGCCATCGCCCTGACCGGTCTCTTCATCCACACCGGCCCGGTGGTTCAGCAGCGCAACGCGCAGGGGCAGATCCGCGTCGAGAGCGACATGATCCCCGGCCAGGCCTGGGATGGCCCGCTTGGCGTGCTCATCAACCGCGCGTCTGCGTCGGCCTCCGAGATCTTCGCCGCTGCGGTGCAGGATTATGGCCGCGGCCTGATCATCGGCGAGCAGAGCTTCGGCAAGGGCACGGTGCAGACCCTGCTCGATCTCGACGAAATGGCCGCCAGCAGGACGCCCACGTATGGCGAGCTGAAGATGACGGTCGCGCAGTTTTTCCGCGTCTCTGGCGGCACCACGCAGCTGAAGGGCGTTACCCCCGATATCGCCCTGCCCTCGCTGGCAGACAAGGAGAACTTTGGCGAGTCGAGCTACGACAACGCCTTGCCATGGACGCAGGTGCAGCCGGCCGCCTTCACCCCCGAAGGCCAGTTCGCGGAATTGCTGCCGGCGCTGACGCTGCGTCACGCAGCCCGGGTGACGAGCGACATCGGTTACCGCAATCTTGAGGAAGACGTCGCCGAGCTGAACACCCTGCGCAAGCGCAACGAGATCTCGCTCAACGAAGTCGAGCGTCGTCGCGAACGAAGCATGCAGGAGGCGCGCCTCAAGGCCAGGGAGCTGGCACGTGCCGCGGCAGTCGGCGACAGCGCTGAAGCCGCCCCGGCCGCCATTGCGGCACTTCGCGACGACGGCCTGATCGCCGGCGAACGCAGCCTGCGCGCCGAACTGGACGCCGAAAAGTCGGGCAAGAACCGGCGCGACGTCCTGCTCGACGAGGCCAGCGCCATCCTGGGTGACATGGTCGAGCTGCTGCAATCGGAAACCGGGCTGGCCGCGCGCAATCCGCCCGCAACCGGCGCACGGGTCAACTAGGCCAGCTCAGACGCCTGGCCAGAAGGGATGAGCAGCTTACTGGCTGCTCACCTTCGGCTGCGGCGGCGCATCCATCCACTTCTCGAACTCGGCAACCGGCATCGGCCGGGCGACGTACCAGCCTTGCAAGCTGGCGTTTTCGAGCGTTTCCACGAAACGCGCCTGGTTTGCCAGCTCCACGCCTTCGGCAACGACGCTTGCATCAATGGCCTGCGCGATTGAGAAGAACGGCCGGGCGGTTTGCACAACCGCTCTTCACGCCCGCACCGCTGCCCGCATGCACTGAGTACCGAACGCCAGCGGATGATCATCGAGCGACGCAAGAGCCGACAGCCATACCATCAAATTTAGTCAGGATCTGGGCGTCGGGCACAGCACGGTGGGGCGTATCCTGTGCCGCGCAGGGCTCAACCGCCTGGCGAACCTTGAGCCGGCCAAGCCGGTGCTGCGCTATGAGTACCCGGCCCCTGGCGGCCTGTTGCACCTGGACATCAAGAAACTTGGGCGCTTTCGTCGCCTTGGGCACCGGGTAACCGGCGATCGTCGGCAAGACTCACCCGGGGCCGGTTGGGAGTACGTCCATGTGCGATCGACGATCATTCGCGTATCGCCTTCAGCACCATCTGCTCAGACGAGAGCGGGCGCAGCGCCTGCATCGCTCTGCTTCTGGCGGTGCGCTATTGCGCCAGCCTTGGCGTTCGCTTCCAGCGCGTACTGACCGACAACGGTGCGTGCTACAAGTCCCGAATGTTCAAGCGATTATGCCGGCGCCTGCGACTCAGGCACCTGCGCACCAAGCCATACACGCCGCGCACCAACGGGAAAGCGGAGCGCTTAATTCAGACCGCCCTGCGCGAGTGGGCCTACGCCCGATCCCACGAATCCTCAGACCAGCGCGCAGCCCATTTGCCCTTCTGGTTGCATCACTACAACTGGCACAGACCGCACGCCGGATTGAAATATCTACCGCCGATCAGCCGACTGCCGATTACGAACAACCTGGTGGGTTTACACACCTATGCAGAAAACTGTGGGCTCCATCGACCCGCACGAAGAAAAATCACCTCCGTCACAGGAAGTGAAGTGTCCCGTGGGACACAAATGGGACAGCGAGCTTATAGATAAGCCGGTATCTCAGGATATGTCGCGGTATGGCCCCAAAAAGACGCAGGCGTAAAAAAACCGCCTAAGAGGCGGTTTTTCCACAATATTTCCGTGATGGCGGAGACGAAGGGATTCGAACCCTTGAGACAGGTTTTGCCCGTCTGCTCCCTTAGCAGGGGAGTGCCTTCGACCTCTCGGCCACGTCTCCATCACGAAGGCGGGACTATATAGACTCCCTGCCTCGCGGTCAATTTCAGTTCACGATATTTTTCGATCACGCTACGGAGTCGAGTTCGAAGGCCTTGTGCAGCACGCGCACAGCCAGTTCGAGGTACTTCTCTTCGATCGCGACCGAGATTCTGATTTCGGAAGTCGTGATCATCTGGATATTGATGCCCTCCTCGGCCAGCGCACGGAACATCTTCGATGCCACGCCCGGATGCGAGCGCATGCCCACGCCGACAACGGAGACCTTGCACATGGTTCTGTCGGCCGAGATGGCAGCCGCGCCGATATGCGCTCTCACGCCTTCGAGCAGTGCCACTGCCTTGTCGAGGTCGGCGCGACCGACCGTGAAGGAGAGGTCGGTGCAGCCGTCCTTGCCGACGTTCTGGATGATCATGTCCACGTCGATGTTGGCCTCGGCGACCGGACCGAGTAGCTGGTACGCAATGCCCGGCTTGTCGGGCACGCCCACAACGGTGAGCTTGGCTTCATCGCGATTGAAGGCGATGCCGGAAATGACGGGCCTTTCCATGGTGCTGTCTTCCTCAACGGTAATGAGCGTGCCCTCGCCTTCTTCCTCGAAGCTCGACAGGACACGCAGCCTGACCTTGTACTTGCCGGCGAACTCGACCGAGCGGATCTGCAGCACCTTGGAGCCAAGACTGGCCATCTCCAGCATTTCCTCGAAGGTGATGGTGTCGAGCTTGCGGGCTTCGGGAACGATGCGCGGATCAGTCGTATAGACGCCATCGACGTCGGTATAGATCTGGCACTCCTCGGCCTTGAGTGCAGCGGCCAGTGCAACCCCGGTGGTATCCGAGCCACCGCGCCCGAGCGTGGTGATGTTGCCTTCCGCATCCACACCCTGGAAGCCCGCCACGACCACGACCATGCCTTGCGCAAGATCCTTGCGAATGGACGCTTCATCGATGCTCAGGATGCGCGCGCGGGTGTGGGCGCTGTCGGTCAGGATCTTTACCTGGCCGCCGGTGTAACTCTTCGCCCTGATGCCGATCTGCTGCAGCGCCATGCACAAAAGGCCGATCGTGACCTGCTCGCCGGTCGAAATGACCACGTCGAGTTCACGCGGACCCGGATTCGACGAAACCGCCCTGGACAACGCGATCAGCCGGTTGGTTTCACCGCTCATCGCCGACACGGTAACCACCACTTGATGCCCCTGTTTACGGAACTTCGCCACCCTGCGGGCAACACTTCCAATGCGCTCAGGCGTACCCATCGACGTGCCGCCATACTTCTGGACTATCAGGGCCATCTTTGTACCCAAGTACCTGTCGGGAAAGGGCTTGATTCTATTCGATGGCGGTCGTTTTGCAGAACTGCAACAAACCCGGGGGTTTGTGCGCTTATGGATTGTGGTTAACCCCGATTCGTGATTTATCACCGTTGTATATTTGGTTGGGCTTGATCTATACTCTGAACATCCTACAACTTAAGTTGTAGGAACCACTTACAGGCAAATTCAGTCTCAATATATGTCTGGCAACTCGACAAAGGACAAAGTCATGAAAAACTCCGATACCCTTGATGTACGCGAAATCCGCCGCAAGCTCGGCCTCAACCAGTCCCAGTTCTGGTCCAAGATCGGTGTCACCCAGAGTGGTGGTTCCCGCTACGAGAGTGGCCGCAACATTCCGCGCCCGGTTCAGGCCCTGCTGCGCCTGGTTCACGTCGAACAGATCGACATCAACAAGGTCAAGCGCGACGACGTGGATGTGGCCGAGTACCTGAAGGCCAGCAACCCGGAGCTGTACAAGACCCTAAAGAAGGAAGCCAAGGCCAAGCGCAAGGCTGGCTAATGGTCGGGAGTGCCGCCCGCAAGCCGGGCGCATGCATGAATCAGGGGCTGACGCGAACCGTCAGCCCTTTTTCCTTGATGCGAGCAGCGATCTCTTCGAGCTCATCGAGCGTCAGCGCCGAAAGGTGCGATGCCTCGGGCTGCCTTGACTCGCGCGCGATGCCGTACAGAAGCACTCCCTGCAGGTTTTCGATACCTGCCGCCATCAGCACCTCGAGATAGGCGTCGATGTCATGCCGTGATGGCAACTCGCCATCCCAGCGGAACATGCAGGTCTGAACCCAGGTCGGACAGCGTGCAGCACACAGCGCCAGGTGACGGGCAATGGCCTCGGGCTCGAGACGCACGCCATTGATACGCTCGATTGCGTCCGCATCGCCCCCATCGACCTTGAACCAGACCTCACCGTTCGCCGCTGCGAGCAGGCTCACTCCCTCCTGCACCCGCGCCTGCGCCATGAGGCTGCCGTTGGTGATCAGACGCACAGGAACGCCAGCCCCCAGTCCGAACTCGTCATGCAGACGTGCGACCAGCGCGACCGCCTCGGGGAACACCGCCGCGCTGGTCGGCTCGCCGTTTCCCGAAAATGCGATGTCGCGGATCTCGCGCAGCCCCTCAGGCGCATTGTGCTCAAGCCAGTCGCCGTGCACCAGTACGTTGAGGAAACCGCGCAACTCCGACTCGAGTTGCGCGAGATTGATGTCCGGCGCCTTGCCACGCACCAGGTTAGGCACCTGACAGTAGGCACAGTGCCAGTTACAGGCGTTGTTGGGATTCAGGTTGATCCCGATTGAAACCCCGCCCGCACGCCGGGACAGCACCGGATAGACATAGGTCAGTCCGGCGAGCTCACGGTCATGATTGTGGATGGTCAGGATCTGGGAAGTCGAAATCATTTTGGGCTCAGTAAGTTGCGTTCGCACAGGCAGCAGGACCGGGTTCCGGCAAATGCTATAATCCGCCGCCTTTCAAGCGAGGTTAACCATGCGCATCACCCGTCGTCTCGAATTCGACGCTGGACACCGGATTCCGGATCACGCCAGCCAGTGCCGGCATCTGCACGGCCATCGCTACGCGCTGGAGGTGACGCTGTCAGGCAACATCATCGACGCCGCAGGACAGGCGGTCAACGGCATGGTGATGGACTTCGCCGACGTCAAGAAAGTTGCCAACGAAATGATCGTCGACCGCTGGGACCATGCGTTTCTGGTGTACCGCGATGATACCCAGGTGGCCGCGTTCCTCGCCTCGATGCCAGGGCACAAGACCGTCACCCTCGATGTGGTGCCGACCGCCGAGAACCTGGCGGCCGAGGCCTTCCGCGTTCTGGACGGTGCCTATCAGGATGTGTACGGGAACCAGCTCCAGCTCGAACGGGTGAGGCTTTACGAAACGCCGAACTGCTGGGCGGACGCGGTGCGCGGAGAGCGCTGAGCCGAAGCACGACCGACACTGCGGGATCGCAGCATTCAACAGCAGAAAAAAAACGGGCGGATAATTTCCGCCCGTTTGCATTATGTCGCCTCAGACTGCGTAGCGTCGCAGCCGCATGGAGAAGTCCTGCAGTTGCTGGATGCCGCTCTGCTCGGCGCGCTCGATCCATTCATGCAATTGCTTGAGCAGCTGCTCGTGCGTCGCGGTGGAGCGCGCCCAGATGGCCGCCAGCTCCTCACGCATGGACACCACGGTGACCAGGGCCTTGCTGTCACCGATTACCACCGCAAGCTGCGCCTTCTGCTCGGCACACAGATGCCGTTCCTCACCCGACAGCACCCAGCGCCGCAGCGCGCGAGCGTCGAACTTGCCTGCATGGCTTTTCTTGAGACGCTCGATCTCCTCGCTGCAGGTGTGCTTGAGTGACTGCATGTAGCGCGTCATCACGTCATAGCGGTGGGTGATGATGGCCTGCAGGGTATCCAGATCGGGCTGATGTTTGGCTTCGCCGAACTTCGGCAGCGGAATGACCTTCTTCGCCTTGGCCAGACCGAGGATCTCGAGAATACGGATGTACATCCAGCCGATATCGAACTCGTACCACTTGGCCGACAGCTTGGCCGAGGTGGCGAAGCTGTGGTGGTTGTTGTGCAGCTCCTCGCCGCCGATCAGGATGCCCCAGGGCACGAGATTGGTCGATGCGTCGGTGCAATCGAAGTTGCGGTAGCCGATGTAATGACCCAGGCCATTGACGACGCCGGCGGCCCAGATCGGGATCCACATCATCTGCACGGCCCAGATCGTCAGACCAATCGCGCCGAAGGCCACCACGTCGATGATCAGCATCAGCGACACCCCGACCACGGAGCGACGATAGACGTTGCGCTCGAGCCAGTCAGTGGGCGTGCCGTGGCCGTAGCGTGCGAGGGTTTCCTTGTTGTCGGCCTCGATCCGGTACAGCTCGGCGCCTTCCAGCAACACCTTGCGGATGCCGCGTGTCTGCGGGCTGTGCGGGTCTTCGGGCGTCTCGCATTTGGCGTGGTGCTTGCGATGCACCGCAGCCCACTCACCCGTCACCATGCCGGTGGTCAGCCACAGCCAGAAGCGAAAGAAATGGCTTGGCAACGGGCTCAGCTCAAGCGCGCGGTGAGCCTGATGGCGATGCAGATAAATGGTGACTGACGCAATGGTGATGTGGGTCATCACCAGCGCGACAACGACATAGCCCCACCAGGGAAGCTCGAAAAGCCCGGAATACATTCTTTAGAAATCCTTGTACAAGAGAAACCTGTGCGCCCGCGACACTACACGAGCCACAGCAAACCACCAAACAGTGGCCTTGCCGGCATTCAGACCGGCTCTGCTAACCCTTCGACAGCGGGCGCGGGAGAAAGTGGCGGGAGCAGACGCACTTCTCGCTGCGGATACGGTATGCCAATGCCCGCAGCCTTGAATCGGCGCCACACTTCCATGTTGATCTCGGAGGTAATGGCTAGCGTACCCTCCTGCGGGTCTGCAATCCAGCACCCCAGCCGCAGGTTGATGCCATTGTCGCCGAAACCCGTCAGAAAGGCCTTCGGTGCCGGGTCGGCAAGCACCCGTGGCTGCGTCCCCGCCACAGCAACGAGAATCGCCAGCGCCCGATCGAGATCCGCATCGTAGCTCACCTGAAACACAAGCGGCAGCGCCACCTGGGTATCGCTGAACGTTTCATTCTGCACCACCGAGCTCACCAGCACTTCGTTCGGCACGATGGATTCGATGCCATTCGGCGCCCTGATCACGGTATACCGAGTGGTGATCTCCTTGACCACACCCCGCTCGGCGCCAACCGAAATCAGGTTGCCGATACGCAATGAGCGATCGATCAGGATGATGAAACCCGATACGTAGTTTGCAGCGATCTTCTGCATGCCGAAACCGAGGCCGACGCCAAGCGCGCCGCCGAACACCGACAGCGTGGTGAGATTGATACCGACCATCGGCAAGGCCACCAGAAACGCGACCAGGATCAGCAGCGCGCGCATCACCCGCGTCAGCACCAGGCGGACACTGGCATCGAGCCCCGTCGCCCCGGCCATCCGGCGTTCGAGCACACCGGCCAGCCACATGGCGACGAGCAAGGTGAGCAAGACCATTGTCAGACCCTTCATCAGGGTCCAGGCCGACAGTTTCTGGCCGCCCAGCGTGACGGACATCGAGTCCAGCCCCTCGATCACCTCGGGCAGCCAGCCCAGGATATAGAGCGCAACCACACTCCAGGCCAGGGCCGAGACAAACCTCTCCAGCGCGCCCAGCCAGCTCGTGCGACCGATCGCCTGCCGCAGGGTGAACACGACGAAGCGGATCACCGCCAGCGAAGTCAGCAAGGGCACGGCCAGGTCGAGCAGATGGACGGGCTGATAGCGCGCCAGCACACCCCGCGCCGCAACCACCAGCAGCAAGGCAGACAAGGGAAACAGCACGCGCTTGGCGCCATGCTGCCCGAAGCGCCGTGCGGAGTTGAGCGGTTCAGGATCGAGTTGCAGCAAACGGCGATCCCAGGCCTGCTGAATGAACCAGCCCACGACCAGGGCACAGACGATGACGGCGAGCTGGCGCAGCATGGCCGCCTGGCCGAGCCCCGCCCAGGCACGCGCAATATTGTCGGCCAGGGCGATCAGGTTTGGACCTTGCTGCATGTTTACTGTTTCCAGGGCAAGCGTTTGACAGGCGTCGCTTCGGCGCGATGGCGCCGCCAGTTGTCGCGGTAACTGCGTGCCAGCGGGCAATGCGCACGCATCACCAGCAGATTTTCCGCGTTCCGGTTGTTGGCCGACCAGGTGAAATTGTATGAACCGGTCACCACGGTGCAGCCCGGCCCTTCCGCATCGGCAATTACGACCTTGTTATGCGCTGCGCGATAGCGGGTCTCAAAGGCGACCGGCACCCCGCCCGCGAGCAGGCGTGGCACCGCGTTGCCGCGCTCGCGCCGGTTCATGCCGGCGTCGGCGAGCACCTCAACGCGAACACCGCGCTTATGGGCGGCCACCAGCGCATCGGCAAACGTGCGGCTGGTAAAGGCATAGGCCTGCACCAGCACGCTGTGGCGCGCCTTTCTCACCACGTCGAGCAACAGCTTCTCCGGATCGTCCCAGGGCGAGAAGGCGAGTTCGATCTCGCCCTGCGCACGAAAGGTCTGCGAAGCGGATGCGCTGCCTGCCAGCGCCACGAGCAGAAACACCTGCGACACCGCCAGCGCCACGCGCCGCCAGCCATCAGGCATCGGCAGCTTCGGGTACTGAAGACTGGCGTTCAAGCACCGCGGCAAAGAAGCCGTCGGTATTGTGCTCGTGCGGCGACAGGCGCAGACGCTCGCCGGTGGCCAGGGTCACACCCTGACGCTCAAGCACTTCCTGGGCGGACACGGCCTTGAACGCCGGGTTCGCAGCCAGAAAAGCGTCGACCACTGCATCGTTTTCTTCGGTGAGCAGGCTGCAGGTTGCATAGACCAGGCGTCCGCCGGGGCGCACGAGCCGGGCCGCAGCGGCAAGGATCGAGCCCTGCTTGACGACCATTTCATCCACCGACTCGGGCGTCTGGCGCCACTTCAGGTCGGGATTGCGGCGCAGGGTGCCCAGCCCGCTGCAGGGTGCATCCACCAGCACGCGGTCGGCCTTGCCTGCCAGGCGCTTTACCTTGGCATCGTTCTCGTGCGCGATGAGCACCGGATGGACGTTGGAAAGCCCCGAACGCGCCATCCTCGGCTTGAGCTTGGCCAGACGCTTCTCGGACACGTCGAAGGCATACAGGCGCCCGGTCGAACGCATCATCGCGCCCAGTTGCAGGGTCTTGCCGCCAGCGCCGGCGCAGAAATCCACCACCAGCTCGCTGCGCTTGGGCTGCACCAGCAAACCAAGGAGCTGGCTGCCTTCGTCCTGAACCTCGAAGCCACCTTCCAGAAACAGCGGGTACTTCTGCAGCGCGGGCTTGCCCGCAAGCCGGATACCTTGCGGCGACATCGTGCAGGCTTCCGCGGCGAAGCCATCCTCGTTCAGCTTCGCGAGCACGGCATCGCGGTCGGCCTTGAGCACGTTCACCCGCAAATCGAGCGGCGCCGGCCTGTTCAGGCTGTAGGCAAGCTGCAGCACCGCTGCTTCGTCGTGGCTGGCGAGCAGGCGCTCGGTCAGCCAGTCGGGGAGGTCGGCGCGCTCGGCAACCGTACCCTCGTCCAGCGTGGCCGACTTGATGGACTCGATCCAGTCGCGTTCGGTGGCCGACGCGAGACCTTCGAACTGACGCATCGGCCAGCCTTCGCCACGAGCCAGCCAGGCCAGCAGCAGCTGACGCGGTGTCGCAGTGGCGCCGGCAATACGACGCAGCCAGCGCAGGCGGCGCACGATGCCATAGACGGTCTCGGCAATGAAGCCGCGGTCGCGGTGACCGAGATCGCGATTCTCACGAAAATGCCGCGACAGGACCGCATCGGCGGGGTGTTCGAAAGACAGCACGGTGCCGAGCACCTGTGTGGTCTGAATGATGAGACCGCGCGAGATGGCCTCGGCTGCCTTGACTGTTTTCTGCATGATATCCGTTCAGTTCGTATAAAGATTGGCCAACGGTTCTGTCGGCGCTTCTTCCTTGAGTTCAATACTGTCGACCGCACTTGCGGTCTCGCTCGCCTTTCCGTCCGGCGGTGCAAGCCTGAGCTGCACGGCTTGCTGGTCGAGCACTTCGCCCTTGTCGTCCACCATCCTGATGCGCACCGGCAACATGCCGTAATTGCGCGCCAGCCAGATGTCTATGGTCAATACGCCGGTCTGCGCCTGCGCCCTGACCCGCAAGGTTTCGAGCCGCCCGATGGGCAGGCTCAGTCCTTCATCCCCGACTGCTTCGAGCAGTGCAGGTGTGGCTTCCTTGTTGCTGACCACCATGATCTCACGCGGCAGCCCTGCGGTACCGACGATACCGATCTGGTGCCACAGACTGAGCACGTCCTGGTCGCCGGTCTGCAATGGGGCATTGCGACGCTCGCGCTCGCCGCGCCGGATGCTCACCTTCGCATTGTCCCAGTCGAACAGGGCAGTTTCCAGTTTCTTGCCCTTCTGCGCAACGGTGAACTGCTTTGGCCTGAGCCCCTCCGGCCCCAGTTCGCCCTCGCTCTTCTGCACGTAGTGAAAACCGTGGAGCAAGGCCGCCAGCCCGGTCGTTTCCAGCGTGACCTGCATGCGGTAACTCGTATCGTCATGAAACCAGTCATGACGCGCTTCGCCCACCTGCAGACCGGCCGAGCCCAGATAGACGCGATATACGATGGCTCCGTGGGCAGGCCAACCGTCGAGCGCGAACGACTCACCCAGGTCGGGCGCAGCGGAATCGGCTTCAGGTGCAGCTTCGGCTTCGGCGAGTTCGAGCGGAGGCGCCAGCGCCGCGGGCGCTACTGCCTGCTCAAACAGCGGCCCGGGCACCGCATCGCTGATCACCTCACTCGGCGGTGCTAGCGCGGCAAGCGGCGCGGACGCGACCGGCATCTGCTTGGGTGCGGGTGCGGCCTGAGGTTTCGGAGCCGACTGCGCCGCGACCGCGGCGACCGGGACTGGAGGCACGGCCACCGGATGCAACACCGCGCTGAGCGTATGTACGGCTTCGCCCGCAGGCTCGGCCCAGCGCCAGCCCTCGCCGGTGAGCAATGCACCATGGGCCAGCACCGACAGACCAAGCGCCGCAATCAGGCCTCGATCGATCATTTGCGGCCCGTCCTCAGCCTGCCACCTGCTCGATGGCGGGCACTGCGCTCGGCGCCACTGCGAAGTCCGCATCGGCAACGCAGACGCGGGCATCGGCACCAAGCGAGATCCTGCCCTCGACGAACCAGCGCACGGCCTGCGGATAGATGCGATGTTCCTGCTCGAGTACGCGGGCAGAAAGCGCAGCCTCGTCGTCGCCGACATGCACTGGCACCACGGCCTGCACCACGATCGGTCCACAGTCGAGCGTCGCCGTCACGAAGTGAACGGTAGCACCATGCACCCTCACCCCTGCTTCGAGCGCCCGGCGGTGTGTGTGCAGCCCCGGAAAGGACGGCAGCAGTGACGGATGAATGTTGATCAGGCGCCCCTCGTAATGACGCACGAAGTCATCCGTGAGCACCCGCATGAATCCTGCCAGCACGACCAGATCGGGCTGATGCGCGTCGATGGCGGCAGCCAGCGCGGTATCGAACGCAGCACGGTCGGCGTAGGCCTTGTGGTCGATGGCCTCGGTGGCAATGCCATGCGCGGAGGCGAAGGCGAGCCCCGCCGCGTCGGGCCGATTGCTGATCACCGCTGCAATGCGGGCACCCGGTATGGCGGCCCGCACGATGGCTTCCATGTTGCTGCCGCGACCGGAAACTAGAATAACGATGGACTTCATGATCCTCGAAAGGGATGGCGGTGTATTCAATACACCGGCAGGAATACTGCAGTTGCAAGGTTCTGGACCACTCGGGTGACAGTACGTTCGGTCTTTTCCTCGACCACGTCCGAAAGCGCTTCGAGCAGACCGATCACACGGCCGAAATCGCGCTCGAAACTGAGATTGGTTACGTCCCCCATCTCATTCGACAGCAGCAGCAGATGACCGTCCGCGCCAGTCGCGTTACCCAGTTTCCAGGCGGCAATCTCGACATTGCGGGCCGCATTGTAGAGGTGCTGGGCGTCAAGATCATCCAGAAGATAAAACTCCTCACGATCGCCGAAGGCCGACTGCACCATGCTGGCCAGTCCGACAATGTACGCCTGAACCCGGTCGCCGCGATAAGCGGGATGCAGGGCAACGGTCAGCGCATCGAGATCGCGCCGGTAACCGAGCGACTCCAGACGCCATCCGTGCGGCTCGTCGAAGATGCGCGAAACCGCGGCGTCGACGCTGCGGGCATCGGACTTTCGCCATTCGCGCGGGTTGCGCTTGTAAAGTTTCTCCGCCAGGCGCCGCAGACTGATGAAGATCCGCTGCTGATGCGCTTCGGCGAAGCGATTGAAATCCGTTTTCACCAGGTGCTGCGCCGCAAAGCCCGGCAAGCGCCCGGGTTTTGGCCCGGTACCGGGCGACGAACAGGCCGTCAGGCCGGCGGCAACCATGACCAGCAGCAGACAACGCCAGCGCTTGCGCTCAGCAGCCATTCACCCTCCAGCGGGGGACCGCGCCCCGGGTCATATCGAATAGTTTGGGGGCAAATCATACCGGATCGGGCGTGGTCGCACGCCAAACCCCCTTGCTGGCTCATGGCCGCCTGCCCCGTATAATCCTCCGTCCAACACCGTTCGTTGCACCCACCCTGCCCGCACATGCCCTCAATACACCGCCTTTCAGACCTCCTCGTCAACCAGATCGCCGCCGGCGAGGTGGTCGACCGCCCGGCCTCCGTGCTCAAGGAGGTTCTTGAGAACGCGGTCGATGCAGGCTCGCGTGCCATCGAGGTGCAGCTCGAGCAGGGCGGCGTGCGCCGCATCCGGGTCAGCGATGACGGCTGTGGCATCGAGCAGGACGAACTCGCGCTCGCGCTGGAGCGTCACGCCACCAGCAAGATCGCCAGCCTCGACGATCTCGAGCGGGTCGGCACCATGGGTTTCCGTGGTGAAGCGCTGGCGGCGATTTCGGCCGTGGCGCGCACCACCATCACCAGCCGCGCCGAGGGCGCCGGACATGCGTGGCGCATCGACGGCGACAGCGGTGAGCTCTCGCCTGCGGCACTCAACCAGGGCACGGTGGTCGAGGTCGCCGACCTGTATTACAACACCCCGGCGCGGCGCAAGTTTCTCAAGAGCGAAGGCACCGAGTACGCGCATTGCGACGAGATGTTCCGTCGCGTCGCCCTCGCCCGCCCGGACGTCGGTCTGCAGCTCTCGCACAACGGACGGGTAGTGCACCGCCTGCCGCCAGGCGAGCCCATTCGTCGTGTCGGCACCCTGATGGGGGACGACTTTCTCGAACACGCTCGTGAAGTGCGCGCCGAGGGCAGCATCCTCTCACTGGGAGGCTTTGCCTCCCTGCCGGCCTATTCGCGCAGCAGCCGCGACGCCCAGTACTTTTTCGTCAATGGCCGCTACGTGCGGGACAAGCTGCTCACCCACGCCGTGCGTCAGGCCTACACCGACATCCTGCACGGCAGCCGCCATCCGGCCTATGTGCTGTTCCTCGAACTCGACCCTGCGGGCGTGGATGTCAACGTCCACCCGGCCAAGATCGAGGTCCGTTTTCGCGATTCGCGGGCGGTGCACCAGTTCGTGTTTCATGCCGTCAGCCGGGCGCTGGCCGAATCCGGCGCCGGACGGGCGCTCGACGAACCGCTTTCCGCCGAAACCTCCGTCCCTGCGCAATCGGTGCAACCCGCGGCGCACTCGACCGCGCAGACACCAAGCCCCTACGGCCGGCCGCCGGAAAGCGCCTGGAACCGCCCCCCGGTGCAGGGGCAACTGGCGATGGACTCGGCCAGCCGGGCCTACTTCGACTTTGCAGCGAGCGCACGGCCCGCACCTGCGGGCGCGGGCGCAGATGCGCCCCGGTCATCGTCCGCGCCCGTCGCGCCGCCGCCCCTGCCACCGGGCGACAATGGCGCGCCCTTGGGCTATGCGCTGGCGCAGCTGCACGGGGTCTATATCCTGGCCCAGAACGCAAACGGCCTGATCCTGGTCGACATGCACGCCGCCCACGAACGCATCCTGTACGAAAAGCTCAAGACCGTGCTCGATGGCACGCCTGCGGTACAGCGCCTGCTCATTCCCGCCGTATTTTCCGTCAGCGCGAAGGACATGGCCGCAGCCGACGAGTGCGCTGAAGTCCTGTCGCGCATGGGATTCGAGATCGCCCCCGCGGGGCCGCAGGAGCTCGCGGTTCGCAGCGTGCCGGCGCTGCTGGCAAACGCGCCGGTGGCCGAACTCCTGAGAAAGCTGCTGGAAGAACTGCGCGAATTCCCCGCATCCGACGTGGTCACGGCGCGGCGCAACGAGTTGCTCGCCACCATGGCCTGCCACGGGGCGGTGCGCGCCAACCGCCACCTGACGCTACCGGAAATGAACGCCCTGCTGCGCGACATGGAGGCAACCGAGCGCGCCGATCAGTGCAACCACGGCCGCCCGACCTGGACCCAGCTGACGATGTCCGACCTCGACCGCTTCTTCATGCGCGGACAGTGAGGTCACGCTACTACGCTGCGGCCCGCTACCCCGCTGTCAGGCGCGATACAGGACGATGCCCGCCACGACCGCAATGACCGTTGCCCAGCCGAGGCGGTCGATGTAGCGCTGGAGCATGGCCTCCATGCGCTGCCCGCCCCAGGCCATCAGCCCGGCCACCATGAAGAAGCGCATGCCACGCCCGACCAGCGAGGCCAGGGTGAAGGGAATCAGAGCCATGGAAAGCGCGCCGGCGGCAATCGTGAACACCTTGTAAGGAATCGGCGAAAAGCCTGCCACGAAGACCGCCCAGAAGCCCCATTCGTGGAACCACTCGACTGCGGTCGAATAGCTCGACCAGTAGCGGCTGGTGCGCAACCAGGGCTCAATCATTTCGAAGGCGTAGCTGCCGATCACGTAGCCCAGCAGCCCGCCGGCCACCGATGCGAGCGTGGTGATGAGCGCAAACCACAGTGCCCGCCGGGGATTGGCGAGACTCATCGGCGCCAGCATCACGTCGGGCGGAATGGGAAAGAACGACGACTCCGCAAAACTGAGCCCGCCCAGAAACCACGGCGCACGGCGGTGGCGCGCCCATTGCATGGCGCGCTGATAGAGCGGCGAAAATATTTTCACGAAAAATCCTCGAAATCCGGCGACGCAGCACGGGCCGTAAACGGCCGCCATGATAGCTGGTTGGCAAGAAACTTATTGCACTGGATGCCGCGGCGCAGCAATCAGGGCCGGCGCTCCGGCCGCTCTTCGCGGCGGGAGGCATTGCCGGCTTCCCTGCGACCTTCCCCGACTTCGTCCCGTTTGCGCGCGGCATCGCTCTCGGCGCCACGCCGGCGCTCGCCCTCCTGCGCCTCCCGGCCGCCCCCCTGATCACGACGCGATGCCCGCTCGGACGCCTGATCGCGCCGAGCGCTGCCAGCATCCCGTGCCGCATCCCGGTGCAAGGGTCGGACGGTCGGCATCCCGGGCAGATGCGGAAACGGGCGCGGCGGCACCACAATGTATCGCTTTCCGGCCGGTTCGCCGTCGTCGCTGCAGGGCTCCCGGTAGCGCGCCTCGCACTCGGCTTTCAGTTGCGCGCGTTCAATTTCGCGCGCCTGCTCCGCCGCCTCCGCGTCGAGACGCAGCTGGCGTTCGGCTTCGAGTTCGCGCTCCAGCCGATCCAGACGCGATTCCGGTGGCGGCGGGGGCGGTGCAGGCGGCAGAACCGGGGCTGGCACCACCGTCAGCCGGCCCCGGCCTCCGACCGGCTCCGCGTCCACGCCCGGCGGCGGCATGTTGCCGTAGTTGATGCGACCTTCGCGGTCCTTCCAGCGAAACACCTCGGCGTCGTCCGCGCACGCCGAAAATGCCATCAGAATTCCCGTACCGAGCGCCAGCCAATTGCGGTTCATTACCCTCTCCGCGCCATGCCTGCCCTTTCCTACACAGCAGGAGCCTCCAGCTTACTGCAGCAGGCGTCCGCGCCGGCGCACAAAGCGCAACAAGGGATTGCAGCAGCACTTCAGGATCATCAAAAAATCACGCGGCATTGCACAATGTGGCTTTCCTGTAGAGAATCAAGCCCTTCCACATTTCGTGTCTTGCCATAACCGGCTGGGCAGTTCAGATCATGTCGAAGCCGTCTGCCCCCCTCTCGCTCAAGCTGGTCCTGATTGTTCCCTACGTCGTGCTGGTGATTGCGCTTGCGGTCGCGGTGGGCTCACTGTCGTATTCGGCCGGGAACCGGGCTGTGTCGACGGTCTCGGAGCACCTGCTGCTCGAAACCGTGGGACGCATTGCGCAGGCAGTGGACCGTCACATCGTCGGATCGGGCGCGGTGCTCGAGTCAGCCTTCCCGGACGGCATGGCAGCGCCGGAGAAGATCGAATCGGATTTCCATGAGCTCCGGACGCGCTTCTGGATTGCGACCTCACTGCATATCGACCCCAACAACTACGTCTATTACGGCAACGAGTCCGGGCAGGGCCTGGGCCTGTACCGGCACTCCCTGCAGGACGCCGAACTGCGGATGAAGATCAATGCCGACGAACACCGGGCAATCTATCGCTTCACCGGCATCGACGGCCCTTTGAATTTCGAACGGCGCGAAACGAAGCTTTTCGACCCCCGCACCCGCCCCTGGTATCAGGACGGCAAACGGGTCACAGGCCATACCTGGACCTCGGTGTACATTGATTTCGGCACGCGGGAGTTGCTCGCCACACGGGCGCGCAGAGTGCTGTCGAGCGCAGGCGCTTTCGAAGGCGTGGTCGCGACCGACATTTCCCTGCGCGCACTGAACGACTTCGTTGGCCGGCTCAAGGTTTCTCCCAACGGCATCGCCTTCATCATCGAGCAGGACGGCAACCTGATTGCGTCCTCGGCCAGCCCCAACATCCGGCAACTGCCCGATGGCAGCAGCGCCCGCCTGAAGGCGCGCGAGAGCTCGCATCCACTGCTCAGGGCCGCCTACCGTCTGGTGCAGGAACGCCTGGCCACGCCCGATGCCACCTCACTGCCAAGGGTATTGACCTTCGTCACCGAAGAAGGCGAGGAGATCCATGTCGCCTTCGACCGCATCCAGGACGAAGCCGGCCTGAACTGGATTACTGTCGTCGCCATGCCGACCAGCGACTTCATGTCCGGGGTGACCGAGAACGCGAGCCGCACGGTCATGCTCGCTGCCGCGGCGGTCGTGATCGCCATCGTTATCGGACTGCGTATCCTCGGCTGGGTTGCGGGTGATCTGAGGCGAATTGGCGAGGCCGTGCGCAAGGTGGGCGAAGGCGAACTCGATGCACCGGTCGGCGTGGAGCGCAATGATGAGATCGGCGCACTGGCACGCAGCTTCGAGGCCATGCAGACCCGCTTGCGCACGGACAAGCTCACCGGACTGGCCAACCGCGACGCCTTCATGCAAAAGCTCAACAAGCGGGTTGAACTGGCTCGCAGCGATCGCCGCTCTGCGAAGCTGGGCGTTCTGTTCATCGACCTGAACCGTTTCAAGCAGATCAACGACCACTACGGACACGACGCCGGTGATCTGGCACTGCAGGAGATCGCCGAGCGCCTGCGGACCAACGTCCGCGGAGGCGACCTCGTCGCACGTTACGCCGGTGACGAGTTTGTCATCCTGCTCGACCAGGTTGCCAGCCGCGAAGCTGTGGGTCATATCCGCCGCCAGATCGAGGAAGTCCTGCGTCAGCCCCTGTGCTGCATCGAAGCCGAGAGCACGGTCGAGATCAGTGTCGGCGGCGCGATCGGAGAAGCCCTGTATCCGGATGACGGCCTGGATGCGCAAAGCCTGCTCAAGAGCGCGGACCGGGCCATGTACGTGCACAAGTTCGCCGGCCGCGCAGAACGGGGAGACGCGCCGGGCTGAGGTCCCGTCTTATCCCCACCGGACGTAGACAAGATGCGTGACAAGCTGTGGATAAGCACCTCAAGTGACTGACCGGTAAGCTCAAATCCACGCTGCTGCGAAATCGGGCAAGTGACGAACGGGCACCCGCCAGGCTGTTTGCCGATGGCCCCACTGCCTGCACGATCCTTGCTGCGCATCCGGGCGCACCAGAGCGGTGCAATGCACCACACAGGCGCATCCGGATGCGGATATCCAGGTGTCAATTGCCCATCCTGGCGCCCCGACGCCCCCGGATCGCCAAGAATGCCGGGCATGAACGGCGCTGAGCGCCCCCGGAAAGCTCAGTGCAACGCGCGGCATGCAATTTGCTATCCTCCCGCAAAGCACGCCGTTGGGGCCACGCGCAGTGGCCGCGCCTGACGATGAAGTCGATTCCGGCGCCCCACATCCGTTACTGACCTCAACGGCGAGGTGGCCGGACTTTATCCGGCCGCCATCCAATACCCGAATGACCGCTCACCGGAGAAATACATGTCCAAGCCGCGCGCCCTTGTTGCCCTCACACTGTTGCTCACAGCCGGCGCTGCCGTTGCACACCCCGGCCACGAAGCCATGAGCTTTGCCAGTGGGCTCAGTCACCCGCTCGGCGGGTTCGACCACCTTCTGGCGATGCTGGCAGTCGGTCTTTTCGCCGCACGCCAGAAGGGCGTCGCGCGCTGGGCGCTGCCTGCGGGATTCGTCGCCGCCATGCTGGGTGGCGCTGCGCTGAGCACTGGCGGAGTCGAACTTCCGGCTGTCGAGGCTGGCATCGCGACGTCAGTGCTCGTCTTCGGCCTGCTGATCGCTTTTGCGGCACGACTGCCACTGGCGGCGGCCATGCCGCTGATCTCCGTGTTCGCCCTGTTTCACGGTCATGCGCACCATGCCGAGATGGGCAGCAACGCGCTCGTGACCTACACGGTCGGCTTTGCGCTGGCCACGGCAGCCCTGCATGGCGTCGGCTATCTCGCAGCCCACCACCTGCCCGAATCGCGCTTTGGCAAATACGCACAACGTGCAATCGGCATGGCAATCGCCGGCGCCGGCATGCTGCTCATCGGCGCCTGAGCGATACGGGTCAGGGCAAGTCCCTGACCCTGAGAAACGACGGAAAACGGGGCAGCCCCTTGCCCGTCAGCTCACGGTAGCGGTAGGTCACCAGCGAGCCCGGCGCAGGTGGCACGCGGCGCTGGGCATCGGTGAAACCGGTTCCGATCCGGAACCGGCGACCATCCGGGGCCTCGACCAGCAGCGCACCCAGCATGCCTGCGTATTTCCCCTTGCCCTGAACGTGGGCGACCACCCTGGCCTCGTCGTCCAGCCAGGGCACGTATTTCAGGATGGCATCGGTACGCCCGGCCACCCGCAGCGCATCGGCCCGGTGCAGCATCAAACCCTCGCCACCCGCCCGCACGATCCGCTCGAACTCGCGCTTCAAGGCTTCACGATCGGCGACGCGGTGCTGTCCGACCAACTGCAGCCAGGGCAGGCCCGCATTGCTTACGATGCGCTCCATGGCGGAAATGCGCTCGGTGAAGGCGCCTCCATGAGCGGGCAGATCGAAGATCATGTACTTCACCTGCCGCCATGCCGCATCGTCGGGCTCGTGAGTGCGCACCGCACCCACGAGTTGCTCGAAGCGGCCACGGCCGATCCAGAGCTCGCCATCAAGCGGCTCCGGCGGCAAGCCGGCAACAAACCACGCCGGTGCGCCCACCGGTTTTCCACTGCGAAACAGCAACTGCTGCCCATTCCACAGCGCACGCACCCCGTCCAGCTTCTCGCTGACCCAGTACGCGGCCGGATCGACATCCGCGTGATAACGCCCTGCGAGCATCAGCGGGGGCAATTGCGCCCATGCGGAACAGGACAGCGCAAGCAGCGCGAGGGTCAGAACACGGGCAATCGCCTGCCCGCCGGGCAAGGGGCACTTCTTCGTTCGCATCGCTGGGAACCTCCGACAAGGCCCACAATTATGCCCTTATCATTTCCCAGGCGCATCTTCGGGAGCCCGCCTCCAGATGGACTTGCGTGACTCACCCCGATCCGGATACCCCAAAGCGGCGCGGCACGAGGATAATGCGAGGCCATCTCCCAGTCGTTGTCCCGATGCCGCATTCCAACCTCCCACCCGCGCTGCTTCTGCTCGGCCCGACCGCAAGCGGGAAGACCGCCAGCGCGCTGGCGCTGGCACACGCGCTGCCGGTCGAGATCATCAGCGTGGACTCGGCCCTGGTGTATCGCGACATGGACATCGGGACAGCCAAGCCGACGGCCGCAGAACAGGGCGTTTGTCCGCACCATCTGATCGACATCATCTCGCCGGAAGATGCCTACTCGGCCGCGAGCTTTCGCGACGATGCGCTGCGCCTGATGGCGGAGATCACCGCTCGTGAACGAATTCCGGTCCTTGCCGGTGGCACCATGCTGTACTTCAAGGCATTGCGCGACGGCTTGTCGGCACTTCCGCAGGCCGACGCCGACCTTCGCCGCCAGATCGACGATGACGCCATGCGCCTTGGCTGGCCTGCGATGCATGCGGAACTTGCCCGCCTCGACCCAGAGGCCGCAGCCCGACTCGAACCCGGCGACTCGCAGCGCGTCCAGCGCGCACTCGAGATCGTTCGTGTCACCGGACGACCGCTGGCCGAAAGCTACGCCCGCCGCGAAATGGCGCCCCCGCCCTTTCGCCTGCTTCCAATCGCGCTTGCGCCCTCGGATCGCAAGGTGCTGCATGACCGCATTGCGGATCGCTTTTCGCAGATGCTGGACGGCGGACTCATCGACGAGGTCGCGCAGCTGCGCCAGCGCTACACGCTGGATACGTCCATGCCCTCGATGCGCTGCGTGGGCTACCGCCAGGCGTGGGCCTATCTCGATGGCGAGGACGACCTTGAGACGCTTCGCTTCAAGGGCGTTGCCGCAACCCGTCAGCTCGCCAAGCGACAACTCACCTGGCAGCGCCAGTTCCGCGATACCTGGCCGGAGCTGGTCGAACTCGACTGCCTGCGCCCCGACCTCGCCACTGCGGTGCGCGACACCGCGCTCAAACGCCTCGAAACCTGAAACACACCTGGAAACCGGACACAATGGACCAACAAATCATCAGCGACGTACGCCAGTGGCTCGACGACGTCGTCATCGGACTCAACCTCTGCCCTTTTGCAGCAAAACCCCGTGCCGAAGACCGGGTGCGCATCTGCGTGAGCCACGCCACGACCGATGAGGCCCTGCTCGACGACATGCAGGCCGAACTCGAGCGCCTCTCGGACACCCCCGCCAGCGAACTCGAGACGACGGTTCTTGCGATCCCGGACATGCTGTCCGATTTCGAGGATTACAACCAGTTTCTGGATCTGGTCGATCTGTGGCTGCAGCAGTTCGGCTGGGAAGGCGAACTCCAGGTCGCGAGCTTTCACCCCGACTACCAGTTTGCCGACACCGAAGCGGACGACGCAGGCAACCTCACCAACCGCTCGCCGTGGCCGCTGCTGCACATGATCCGCGAAGAAAGCCTGGAGCACGCGCTGGCGCACTTTCCCGACCCGGAAGGCATTCCCGAGCGCAATGTGCTGCGCATGGAGCAGCTAAGCGAGGACGAGCGGAAGCGGCTGTTCCCCTACCTCTTCGGCTGACCCGGCAGCAGGACCACGCAGCTGCCACCAAGGCGATCGTGCAGGAACTGGCGATCGCGATCGAAGATGGCCCAGATCAGACCGACGCCACCGATCAGCACCGATGGCCACGCCAGTGCATAGCGCAGCCAGCTGCGCGCTGCGCTGAGCGGCTGGCCGCTGACCGAATCCACCACCTTGAGCCGCCAGGTCTGCATGGCCAGGGTCTGCCCCTGTCGGTGCCAGTACCAGACGAAATAGAAGCCCAGCACCAGGAACACGTGAATCCACGCCAGCCAGCCCGGCGGCGCGACCTCGAAGATCATGCCGATCAACAGGTTGGGCACCATGAAGGTCAGCGCCAGCACCCCGAGCAGCAGCATCGTTTCGTACAGCATGCTCGCCAGCCGGCGGCGCAGACCGGCAAGTTCAACCACGGTGGGCGAGCGCCCGGGTGCTGCCGCCTGAGCTCCGGCCGCCGGTGTCTTGTTGCCTTTACGACTCATCGAAATATATCTACCTGTCCTTGAAGCGCCGCACCGGGCCGGCGTGGCGCAGGCGTCACCGCTTCGGGGCGACGTCCTTCAGGGGGCAGATTCTGATAGCGTTCCCACTCCGCATGCAAATTACTGCGTCGATCAGGCGGCAGTTTCTGCATTGCACGGTACTGCATCCGCGCGCGGCTGCGCTCGTCCGGATTGAGTCGCGCCCAGTCCCGCATCCGCACCTGAATACGCGCCTGCTCGTCCGCCGACAGACGATCGTAACGATCGCAGATTCCCAGCCATTTGCGCCGGCTGACCGGGGTCATCCCGTTCCAGTCTGCCTCAAGGGGCGCCAGCACCTCATGCTGTCGCGCATCGAGCTCGGCCCAAGCCGGTGCGGCCAGCGGCAGAACGCGCGCCGACGCCAGCGGGCTGCACAACAGGCACACGATCAGGACGAGGAATCTTGCTGCAGCCATGTCGGAAAATCCGAATCAAGATAAGCATCGATGGGGAGTTCGTCCGTCAGCAGCGCCGCGTCGACCTCTTCGAGTTCGAGCAGCAGGGACGACGTCGTCCAGTGATCACCCGCAAACACGAGCACGACAACCGCCGCCATTGCCACCGACTGACGCAGCACCGGACGCAATGACCAGGCGGCCCGCATTGTCGCAAGGAACCTGGCAGCCATTCCGCGCCGCGGGCGATGCGCCTCGAGCGCACGCAGACGCGCCGCTCTGAGACGCTCGGCAACCCGCTCGTCGGTGTGATGGGCAGCAACCGAAAGACTGCCGACAATGCGCCGTGCGACCGCTGCGTCGCCCAACGTATCGCCCCGTGGGCGCTGATGCTGATCGGTCATGGCATGAGTCCCTTTGCTCTGAGGGCCGCGGCAAGCGTCTGGGTGGCACGCGAGCAGTGCGTCTTCACACTGCCCTCGGAACATCCCATGGCCTCGGCCGTTTCGGCGATATTCATTTCCTCCCAGTAACGCATCAGGAACGCCTCCCGTTGACGATTTGGCAGACGGGCGATCTCGCGCTCGATCTGCGCGAGCACATGGCGACGCTCGAACAGCCCGTGCGGCGTTTCGTGTTCTGCCCCGTCGCGCTCGTCGACCACGCTCTCGAGCGGGTCGCCTTCGTCTTCGTTTCCGCCCTTGAGTACGGACAGGGGCGACACCCAGAACCGGCGCACCTTGAGTCGCCTGTGCGCATCGAGAATGACGTTCTGCAGGATGCGCTGAAACAGCATCGGAAACTCGTCGGCTGGACGCTCACCGTAGCGCAGCGACAGTTTGAGCATCGCGTCCTGCACCGCATCGAGCGCGGCATCGTCATCGCGCAGGGACCAGACAGCCTGCTTGAACGCACGTTTTTCAACGCTTTCAAGAAACGCGGAGAGTTCGGTGCGGGTGGCCAGCTGGGAATCCTTGAAAGAAGCGCCTATTGGACCGGCATTTACAGCCTTGACCAAACTCCCTCGGAGCGGGTACTGTTATCCGTTTCTTCAAACGAATTACAGGGCGACTTTGCGATGGTGCTGACTGGAGCGGAAATTGTAATCAGGTGCCTGCAGGAAGAAAAGGTCGAATACGTATTCGGCTATCCAGGCGGCGCCGTGCTGTACATCTATGACGCACTTTTCCAGCAGGAAGAGGTTCGCCACATTCTGGTACGCCACGAACAGGCCGCTGTCCATGCAGCCGATGGTTTTGCGCGCAGCACGCAGAACGTAGGCGTTGCACTGGTCACCTCGGGCCCGGGCGCGACCAATGCCGTTACCGGCATCGCCACCGCATTCTGCGATTCGATTCCGATGGTGATCATTTCCGGGCAGGTGCCGACGGCCGCGATCGGCCAGGATGCCTTCCAGGAAGTCGACACCGTGGGCATCACCCGCCCCTGTGTGAAGCACAACTTCCTGGTGCGCGACGTCAAAGACATCGCCACCACCATCAAGAAAGCCTTCTATCTGGCAAAGAGCGGCCGTCCCGGCCCGGTGCTGGTCGACATTCCCAAGGACATCACGATCGCCAAGTGCGAGTTCGATTATCCAAAGGAAATCTCGATGCGCTCCTACAACCCGGTGGTCAAGGGCCATCAGGGTCAGATCAAGAAAGCGGTGCAGTTGCTGCTCGAAGCCAAGCGCCCGATGATCTACGCCGGCGGTGGCGTAGTGCTGTCCGATGCAGCCGAGCAGCTGACCAAGCTTACCCGCCTGCTGGGCTATCCGATCACCACCACCCTGATGGGTCTGGGCGGCTACCCCGCGAGCGATCGCCAGTACCTCGGCATGCCAGGCATGCACGGCACCTACGAAGCCAACATGTCGATGCACTACTCCGATGTGCTGCTGGCAGTCGGTTCGCGTTTCGACGACCGCGTGATCGGCGACCCGGCCAACTTCGCCGAAGAGCCGCGCAAGATCATCCATATCGACATCGACCCGTCGTCGATCTCGAAGCGCGTGCGCGTGGATGTGCCGATCGTGGGCGACGTCCGCGAAGTGCTCGACGAAATGATCCGCCAGCTCGAAGCCGGCCCCGCCCGCCCCGATATCAGCGCGTGGTGGAAGCAGGTCGAGGAATGGCGCAGCCGCAACTGCATGGTGTACAAGAATTCGGACACCATCATCAAGCCGCAGTTCGTGGTGCAGAAGCTGTGGGAAGTGACCGGCGGCGACGCCTTCGTCACCTCCGACGTCGGCCAGCACCAGATGTGGGCGGCACAGTATTACCGCTTCGACAAGCCGCGCCGCTGGCTCAACTCCGGTGGCCTGGGCACGATGGGCGTCGGCATGCCCTATGCCATGGGTGCCCAGCTTGCCCACCCCGATGCGCAGGTTGCCTGCATCACGGGTGAGGCCTCCATCCAGATGAACATCCAGGAGCTGTCGACCTGCAAGCAGTTCCGGCTGCCGATCAAGATCTGCAACCTGAACAACCGCTATCTCGGCATGGTTCGCCAATGGCAGCAGCTGTTCCACGGTCAGCGCTACTCCGAGTCGTACATGGACTCGCTGCCCGATTTCGCCAAGCTGGCAGAGTCCTATGGTCATGTGGGTTTCCGCATCGACAAGCCCTCCGACGTCGAAGGCGCGCTGCGTGAAGCTTTCACCACGCACAAGAAAGATCTCGTGTTCCTCGACTTCCAGGTCGATCAGACGGAAAACGTGTATCCGATGGTTCAGGGCGGCAAGGGTCTCACCGAGATGATCCTGTCTGCCGAAGATCTGTGATCCGCGCCACTGTCCAGTCAATCATCTGAATTCAGGACCGAAATCATCATGCGTCACGTTATTTCCCTGCTGATCGAAAACGAATCCGGCGCGCTGTCACGCGTGTCCGGCCTTTTCTCCGCGCGCGGCTACAACATCGAATCCCTGACCGTGGCTCCCACGGAAGATGCGTCGATGTCGCGCATGACCATCGTCACCATCGGCTCGGAAGAAATCATCGAGCAGATCACCAAGCAGCTCAACAAGCTGGTCGAAGTGGTCAAGGTGGTGGACATCTCTGAAGCCGCGCATATCGAGCGCGAGCTGATGCTGATCAAGGTCCGTGCTACCGGCAAGGACCGAGAGGAGATGAAGCGCACCGCTGACATCTTCCGCGCTCGCATCATCGATGTCACCGATGCCTCATACGTGATCGAGCTCACGGGCAACCAGTCCAAGCTCGATGCCTTTACCAAGGCCATCGATCCGGCGCTGATCCTCGAAACCGTGCGCTCAGGCGTCTGCGGTATCGGGCGCGGCGACCGTGTTTTGAAGCTCTGACCCCTCCCATCTGTTTTGCGTCCGGCCGACCTGCCCTTATGATGTCGGCCGCAGGCGATTACTGCCCTTGATATCTGAAAGGAAAACCATGAAAGTTTATTACGACAAGGACGCCGACCTCTCCCTCATCAAGGGCAAGAAGGTCACCATCGTCGGCTACGGCTCGCAGGGCCACGCCCACGCCCAGAACCTGAACGACTCCGGCGTCAAGGTCACCGTTGCAGTACGCAAGGGCGGCCCGTCGTGGGACAAGGCCAAGGCCGCCGGCCTCAAGGTCGAAGAAATCGGCAAGGCGGTCAAGGCCGCTGACGTCGTCATGATCCTGTTGCCGGACGAGAACATCCCGACCGTGTACAAGGAAGAAGTCGAGCCCAACATCAAGAAGGGCGGCGTGCTGGCTTTTGCCCACGGCTTCAATGTGCATTACAACCAGGTCGTGCCGCGTGACGACCTCGACGTGATCATGGTCGCCCCCAAGGGCCCCGGCCACACCGTGCGTTCCGAGTACCTGCGCGGAGGCGGCGTGCCGTCGCTGATCGCCGTGTATCAGGACAAGTCGGGCAAGGCCAAGGACATCGCGCTGTCGTACGCTGCTGCCAACGGCGGCACCAAGGGCGGCGTGATCGAGACCAACTTCAAGGAAGAGACCGAGACCGACCTCTTCGGCGAACAGGCCGTGCTGTGCGGCGGTGCTGTCGAGCTGGTCAAGATGGGTTTCGAGACCCTGACCGAAGCCGGCTACGCCCCCGAAATGGCCTACTTCGAGTGCCTGCACGAGCTCAAGCTGATCGTCGACCTGATGTACGAAGGCGGCATCGCCAACATGAACTACTCCATCTCCAACAACGCGGAGTATGGCGAGTACGTGACCGGCCCCGAAGTGATCAACGAGCAGTCGCGCGCCGCCATGCGCAACGCGCTGAAGCGTATCCAGACCGGTGAATACGCCAAGATGTTCATCCAGGAAGGCAAGACCAACTACCCGAGCATGACCGCGCGTCGTCGCCTCAATGCAGAGCACGCGATCGAGCAGGTCGGTGGTCAGCTGCGCGACATGATGCCGTGGATCAAGGCCAAGGCGCTGGTCGACAAGTCGAAGAACTAAGACGTCTTCGTCACGGTTCAGAAGGCCGGAAGCGCAATGCGCTTCCGGCCTTTTTCTTTGTGTGCCGCCGAAACGAATCGATACATCTGGAATATCCAGCTTAAGGCTGGCTTCATGTTGGCGGGCTTAAATGCACTCCGTCGCCCCACCCGGGGCACTTCTACCGAGAAAGGAAGCCAGCATGAAAAAACTCTTTGCCGCCGCCATCATCGCCGCTACTGCGACCAGCGCCTTCGCCGGCCCCGCCTGCAACGCCCCCGAAGACAAGTGGATGAATGAGGCCGACTTCAAGGCGAAGATCGAAGCCCAGGGATACAAGATCAAGACCTTCAAGGTCTCCAAAGGCAAGTGCTACGAGATCTACGGCTACGACAAGGCCGGCAAGAAGGTCGAAATCTATTTCGACCCGATCACGGCCGAGCCGCTCGAGTCCAAATCCTGACCCTCTGAATCGACCTTGACGGGTCGGCTGCAATTCGTACCGACCCGGTGAGCTTCAAGGACACACGACCATGACCCGCAGCGAATCAAACACCTCCATCCGCGTATGGGACCGCTTCGTGCGCCTGTTTCACTGGAGCCTCGTGCTGTGCGTGATCACCAACTACTTTGTGATCGATGACGGCGAGACCCTCCATCAGTGGATAGGCTACCTCGCCAGCGCGCTCGTACTTGCCCGTATCGTGTGGGGATTCATCGGCACGCGATACGCAAGATTTTCGGACTTTTTCCCGACGCCCACCCGTCTGCGCCAGCACATAAGTCATGTCATTTCGGGCCAGCCGGACCCTCATCCGGGCCACAACCCGATGGGCGCCCTGATGATGCTGACCTTGATCGCACTCGTGCTCGCGCTCGGGTTGAGCGGATTCATGCAGACCCTGGACGCATTCTGGGGCGAAGAGTGGTTGCAGGAGCTGCATGAAGCATTTGGCTCGATACTGATCGGCCTCGCCGTGCTGCATGCTGCGGCAGCGATTATCATGAGCCGCATCGACGGCACCAACCTGATCGGCGCGATGATTTCCGGCGTAAAGACCCGTACCGGGAAAGCTGCCAGATCCTGACAAGACCCACATCCAATGGAGGCCTGCATGCGCCTGCTGCTGCTCGAAGACGATGTAACCCTCGGCGAGGGGCTCAGCGACTTTCTGCGCAGTGAGGGCCATGTGGTCGACTGGTTCACTTCGCTCGCCGAAACCAGGGGACTCTCCCAGGAGGCCTTCGACCTGTTGCTGGTCGACTGGAACCTGCCCGACGGCGAAGGCACCGACTGGATCTCCGCGCTGCGCAGACGGGGCAACGTGACGCCGGCACTGATCCTTACCGCACGCGACCGTCTCGGCGATCGAGTCCGCGGCCTCGACAGCGGTGCCGACGATTACCTTGTGAAGCCTTTTGCCCCCGAAGAACTCGCCGCGCGGGTGCGCGCGATGGGTCGCCGGCTGAGTGGCGTTTCCAGTCATCTGCGAAGGTTCGGCAACGTCGACGTCGACCTCACGGCACGCAGCGCACGCGTCGATTCGACGCCCGTGGTCATGACCGCACGCGAATGGGCGCTCCTCGAAGCGCTTGTGCTGCGGGCCGGACGCATCGTTTCGAGGACAGACCTTGAGGCCCTGGTGAGCGGCTTCGACGGCGAAACGATGAGCAATGCGCTGGAAGTCCATATCAGCCACCTCCGGCGCAAGCTGGGCAAGGATCTGATCGAAACGGTGCGCGGCATGGGTTACCGCATCCGGGCATGAAAGGTCCGCCCTCCATTCGCAGTCGCCTGTCGCGAAGCGTGATCGTGATTGCGCTCGCCTGGAGCATTGCCGTCACCGTAGCGGTGTGGACGGTCATTCGCCATGAAATCGACGAACTCCTCGACAACACCCTGCAGGAATCGGCGCAGATCATCTTCGCGCTGATTTCGTACCGGCTTGAGCACTGGCCGGTTGATGGAGAGGCCCCTGCTTCCATGCCCGCGCCCAAGCATGTCGAGCGCCTGATCTGGCAACTCGCGGACGCGGACAACAAGGTCGTCCTGCGCTCTCACAATGCCCCCGAGACCGCGCTGCTGAGTACGCGCAGCGCCGGATTCGGCGACGTCGGCGACGAGTGGCGGATCATCACCATGCTGCTTCCGGGCGAGCATGGCTGGATTCTTCACGTTGCCCAGGATGCGGAAGAGCGCCGCGAAGCGAGCATCGAAGCGGCGCAATACACCGCCGCAGTGGCCCTGGCAATCGGGCTGTTCTGCGTATTCTGGCTGCGCCGCCGGCTCAAGCACGAACTCCGCCCGGTCGCACAACTGTCGGACGCGGTCCGCGATTTCGACCCGCTCGATACGCGCTCGCGACTGCCACCTGTCACACGCGCCGAACTGGAGCCGATGCATCACGCCATCTCCGCGCTCAGCAGCCGGCTGATTCAGCACATCTCCAACGAGCGCGCCTTTTCCGCACACGCCGCGCACGCCTTGCGCACGCCGCTGGCGGGCCTCGACGCGCAACTTGCGGTCGCACTGCGGGAGAGCCCCCCCGACCTTCGTAAAAGGCTGCTACGGGCGCGCTCGGCGGCAAACCGGCTGCAAAGAGTGGTCACCGCACTGCTCGCCCTGTTTCGCAGCGGGACTGAACCCGAACTGCAGGACCTGAACATGAAGGACCTGGTGGCTCACCTGACCTTCGAGGGGCTGTCAATCAGCGTCGAGGGGGTCGAGTGGATTCATGCTGACGCCGACCTCATCGCCGCCGCCCTGATGAACCTGCTCGACAACGCCGCACGTCATCACGCCAGCCAGGTGCGCGTCACGGTTCGCAAGGGCCACGGGATCGTGCTCAGCGTCAGCGACAACGGCAGCGGCATCCCCGAAGCAAAGCGCGTGAACCTGCAGTCCGCACTCTCGGCCCAGACCTATTCGGGACAGACCGGCCTCGGCCTGATGCTGGCAGACATGGTCGCACGCGCACACGGCGGGGAGCTGAAGCTGTGCGATGCAGCCCCGGGATGTACGGTGGAGTTGCACCTGCCGCAAGCCACCAGCGTGGCTCAGCCGGCCTGACCTGCGCAGCAGGGCCCGTCAACGGCGCCAACGCGTGCCTGCAGGCTTTCGCCTGCGTTCGCGTCAAACGGCGTCGGGAAGCGGCTCCGGGTGCGTGAATACCCTGGCACCCGGCAACGCTTTCCGGATCGCCGACTCGATTTCATCGAGCGCGTCATGCGTGCGTACGATGCTCCAGTCCGGCGGCACCAGTACATCGACGTAGACGAAGCTTTCCGCCCCGGCGCGGCGCGTGCGCAGGTCCGCATATGCGATGCCACGCTCGGAAAAGCCGCGAAGCGTCGTCTCGATCGCGGCGATGCTCTCCTCGGGCAGGGCCGCATCCATCAGGCCGTGGGCGGAGCTGCGAATCAGGCCCCAACCCTCAGTCAGGATGTGCAAACCCACCAGAATGGCGACCACCGCATCCAGCCAGAGCCAGCCGGTGAACCCGGCAAGGATCAGGCCGACCACCACCCCTGCCGAGGTCCAGACATCGGTCATCAGATGCCTGGAACTACCCTCCAGGGCAATCGAGCGCAGACGAACTGCAGCACGCCCGAGCGACACCGCGACCCCGAGGTTGATGAGGCTGCTGCCCACCGAGAAGGCCAGGCCAATCCCGATCGACTCAAGCGGAACCGGCGCAAACAACCGCCCGACCGCAGACCAGATGATTGCACCCGCAGCACCGAAAATCAGGACCCCCTCGAAACCGGCCGAGAAATACTCGGCCTTGCCGTGCCCGAGGGGGTGCTCGTCATCGGGCGGGCACTTGGCAATGGTGATCATCCACAGTGCAAAACTGGCGCCAGCCAGATTGACGAAGGACTCCATCGCATCCGACAGCAGACTGATCGAGTCGGTCATCCACCAGGCGAGCGTCTTGAGTACGATGGTGACGACAGCCGCCGCGGTCGACATCCAGAAATAATGACGCGCTTCCATGTTCTCGAAAAAACGCATTGGGTGAACCCGGCTCTCAGAATGACAAAGCGGGTTTCTAACACACCATCGGTGAATTGTTCGTGAACGCAGATCAAAAAGGGAACAGGGCGAGCATGAAACCGGACCTTCATGCCCACACCGGGCGAACGCCCCTGCCTCAGCTACTTTCCGATACACGACGAATCGAATGGATATCCGGCGACAGCGGTCCGATGGGCTAGAATCGGGGCTTCTCTCAAGTCGATTGTCCACCTGGACCACACTGACCGCATGCCTCTGATCACACCCGAGAAGCGCCGCCGCGGCATTTACATCCTGCCCAACCTGTTTACCACTGCGGCGCTGTTTGCCGGATTTTTCGCCATTGTGCAGGCGATGAACCAGCGCTTCGAGGTTGCCGCCGTTGCAATCTTCATTGCCATGGTGCTCGATGGACTCGATGGCCGCATTGCTCGCCTAACCCATACTCAGAGCGAGTTCGGTGCCGAATACGATTCGCTGTCAGACATGGTCTCCTTCGGCGCAGCCCCTGCCCTCGTGGTGTATGAGTGGGCCCTCAAGGACATGGGAAAACTCGGCTGGATCGCAGCCTTCATCTACTGTGCCGGTGCCGCGCTGCGCCTGGCGCGCTTCAATACCAATATCGAAGTCGTCGACAAGCGCTACTTCCAGGGATTGCCGAGCCCGGCTGCAGCGGCGCTGGTTGCCGGACTGGTATGGGTGGTCATCGACAACGGCATTGCCGGTCACGACGTGCGCTGGTACGCGTGCATCCTGACGATGTTCGCCGGCATCTCCATGGTCAGCAACGTGCTGTTCTGGAGCGGCAAGAGCATCAACCTGCGCAAGAGCGTGCCCTTCATTGTCCTGATCGCGCTGGTGCTCGCGTTCGCGCTGGTCTCAAGCTATCCGCCGGGCGTGCTCTTTGGCCTGTTTGTCGTTTATGCACTCTCGGGCTACGTCATGTACGTGTTGCGCTGGCGCAAGCGCCGGCAGCGCTCCGACGCAAGGAGTGCCGCGGCCACAACGGAGACTCAGTCGGTCGATACGCCGCAGGACTGAGCGCTGCCAAGCCCCCGTAAACCGGGGGCTTTCACAAATTTTTCACATTCTTTTGAACTTCGCACGACACCGCGGACCGCATTATCCGCGGTCCATGTCTCCGGAGTTCCGAATGCAGCCAGCGCGGTCCCGCCTCCCCAGCACTGCCCAGTTCAACCGCTTCCTTCTGCTGTCATGGCTGATCTGCTTTGCCCAGGTGCTGCTGTTCCAGACCGCGCGTGAGTTCTCCGAACCCGCCGTGGCCAGCTGGAGTCTGGCCACAACGCTGAGCTACGCTGCGTTCTACCTTCTGCCCACCTTGCTGCTCGGCCATCTCGGCCTGCGGGCGCTGAGAATGATGCCGGGTCTGAAGTCGGCACCGGTATTGATGGCGATGCTTGCTGTCGGCCTGGCCGGGCTCACCCAGGTGCTGCTGTTTGCCGACCGCATGATCTACGGCATGTACGGCTTCCATATCAACGGCTTCGTCATCGACCTGGTGTCCACGCCGGGCGGGATTGCATCGCTCGGGGCCAGTCGCAGCACCGAACTCACGGCCACCGCCATCGTTGTCGCCCTCCTCCTCGCCCAGGCAGGCGCCTATCTGCTTGCCCTGCGTGCAAACACCGGCAGCACGCCTGCGCGCAGCGGACGCTGGCGCTGGGTGCTCGCGGCATTTCTCGCCCTCACGCTCGGCGAACGGATTGCCTACGGTTTCAGCGCCGTGATGCATTACGAACCGGTGCTCTTCGCCAGCGAACGCTACCCGCTCTACCAGCCCATGACCTTCGACAAGTTCGCCCGCAAGATGGGAATCGAAGCGGAAGCGGCCGAGAGCAACGGCGTCCGCATCCGCAGTGGCTCGCTGAGTTACCCGCGCAAGCCGCTCGAAACGGTTGCGCCTGCCGCACCGCTCAATATCGTGTGGCTGGTTGCGGAGTCGCTGCGCTTCGACATGCTCGACCCGAAGATCATGCCTGAAACGTGGCAGTTCTCGAACGAGGCGCTACGTCTGGAGAAGCATTTCAGCGGCGGCAACATGACCCAGATGGGCGTGTTTTCAATGTTCTACGGGCTGTACGGAAACAACTGGTTCCCGATGCTCGCCGCCCGCCGCGCACCGGTGCTGATGGACGTGATGCAGCAGCAGAACTACCAGTTCAGCCTTCACACCAGCCAGCGCTTCACCTATCCCGCCTTCGACAAGACCGTCTTCGCCAACATGCGCGCCGAAGACCTCCACCCCATCGAAAACGGCGCGCCGCCCTGGCAGCGCGACGTGCAGAACATCGACAACATGCTCGGCTTCATTGACGGACGGGATACGGCCCGGCCCTTCATGACCTACATGTTCTTCGAATCGACGCATGCCAACTACGACTTCCCGGAAGAGGCGGTGATCGCGAGTCCATATCTCGAGGACTTCAACTACATCACCACCAATCTGTCGGAGCAGATCGGCTCCATCAAGAACCGCTACATCAACGCCGCACATCACGTCGACTCGCAGGTCGGTCGCGTAATCAAGCACCTGAAGGACAAGGGCCTGCTCGAGCACACCGTGGTGATCGTACTCGGTGATCACGGCGAGGAGTTCATGGAGCGCAAGCGCTGGGGCCACAGTGCCGAGTTCAACCGCTTCCAGACCAGCACGCCCGGGGTCATTTACGTGCCCGGCGCGGCACCGCGCGTGATCACCGGCATCAGCAGCCACCTCGACATTCCTGCCACGCTGCTGCCGCTGCTCGGCGTGAGCAACCCGCCCGAGGACTACTCCAACGGCCACAACCTCCTTTCGAGCGACTTTCACCGCGACTACGCCGTAGCCGCAGACTGGAACCGGATCGCCTATATCGGAAACAACTACAAGGTCACCTTCCCGATCAATGCCGTAGGCGCTGCGCGCAATGAGATCACCGACGGTGACGACAACCCGCTCGCCGACGGCGATGTCGCACGAATGGCGATCCGCAAGCCGATGGTCGAAATCATGGATACACTCACACGTTTCACACGTGCGCCGGGCTGAAGCGCGGCAATGAAGGCATGACCATGCGGCTGCTACTGATCGAGGACAACCGTGACATCCTCGCAAACCTTGCCGACTACCTCACGCTCAAGGGCTACGAGGTAGACTGCGCCCAGGACGGGCTGACAGGCCTGCACCTTGCCGCAGTCAATCACTACGAACTCATCGTGCTCGACGTGATGCTGCCCGGGATGGATGGCTTTACCCTGTGCCAGCGCCTGCGCGAAAGCGAGCGCAGTGACACGCCAGTCATCATGCTCACCGCACGCGACGCACTCGACGACCGCCTGACCGGCTTTCGCGCCGGAGCCGACGATTACCTGACCAAGCCCTTTGCACTGTCCGAACTTGCCGCCCGCATTGAGGCGGTGCTCAAGCGCAGCCGCGGCGGCGGCAGGCGAATGCTGAAGGTCGCCGACCTCAGCTACGACCTCGACACACTCGAAGTCACCCGTGGCGGCCAGATGCTCCATCTGGGGCCGATCGGCCTCAAGCTGCTCGCCGTGCTGATGCAGAAGAGCCCTGCAGTGGTGCGCCGCGAAGTGCTCGAAACCGCGCTCTGGGGAGATGAGCCCCCCGACAGCGACAGCCTGCGCAGCCACATTCACGCCCTGCGCCAGCAACTCGACAAACCCTTCCCCTCCCCCCTGCTGCAGACTGTTCATGGTGTGGGCTTCCGTCTCGCTGCACTTGCAGGCGATGGCTGAGAGAAGCCTTTCCGGGCGCATCGTCACGGCGTTTACGCTGATGACGACGGTCGTCGCCGGCCTGTTCGCGCTGGCCATCGTGATCTTCATCAACCAGGCTGAGGTACAGCTGGTAGCAGAAGGCCTGAACCGCCAGCTCGATGTCATCATCTCCACCGTCAGCGAAGGAGAGAAACCCTATCTGGGGCCGGAGCTGACGCTGTACCGCGCGCCCTCGGCAGACGACGCGACCCTGCCCGACTGGCTGCGCAGCCTGACGCCCGGTTTCAGCGAGATCGAACACGACGACGTCGACTGGCATGTGCTGGCCCGCGACGAGGCCGGGAAGCGGTTCATCCTGGTTCTCGACCAGGTTGAGTTCGAAGAGCGTGAAAACCGCCTTTACATTGCGGCCGTCTCCGGCTTCGCGCTGAGCCTGCTGGCCGCATTCATCATCGGCACGCTGACCGCAGGCAAGGTCATCGCCCCGGTCATCCGCCTGTCTGGCCAGGTGCGACATCGCGACCAGTTGCTGTCGCTGGCGCCACCACTTGCAGCCGACTATCCGGCGGACGAGGTGGGACAACTGGCGGCGGCCTTCGACGACACCCTGAACCAGTTGCGCGAAGCGCTCGACCGCGAACGCCTGTTCACCAGCGACGTCAGCCACGAACTGCGCACGCCACTGATGGTCATCGCCAGCTCCTGCGAACTACTGCTCGAAACCCTGCCGGCAGAAGCCCGCGAAAGAAAGCAGATCAAACGCATCCAGCATGCCAGCGAGGAGATGCGGGAGCTCGTCGAAACCTTCATGTGGCTCGCCCGTGGCGAACAGGCCACGCGACAACCCGCGTCGATGAACACACTGCAGCACATCGCCGAGGAGCAGTTCCGGCGCTGGCGCCCCGAAGCCGTGCAGCGCAACCTCACCTTGCAGCTGACGGTGGAAGTACCCGACGAAACGCCCTACCCAACCCCGATGCTGCGCGCAGTCATTGCCAACCTGCTGCGCAACGCCCTGCACTACACCGACAAGGGCGGCGTTCAGCTCGTGCTGCAGGGCAAGCGCTTCCGGGTCATCGACAGTGGAGCCGGCATTCCGGTCTCGGAGCGGCTGAGCGTTTTCCGCCCCTTCGTGCGCGGGGGGCGCACGCGCGGAGACGGCATCGGCATCGGCCTCTCGCTCGTTCAGCGCATCTGCACCCAACAGGGCTGGAAGATCGAACTCTCTGACGCTGCCGGTGGCGGTTGCGTATTTGAAGTCGACCTGGCGAACTTCACGAAAATTTGACGCATGAACGACGGCGGGGTCACAGCCGCGCCGCCAGACTCCGCATTTTGAATCACTGCGGAGCCCGCCCGTGCATACGTCAAACCAGTCACCGACCCAGTTGCCCTTCTCGGAAAAGTACGACCTCCGCCACGCAGCGGCCTACTTCGAGAAGCATCAGGACGGCCTTGCACGCCGCCTTTCGCACAATCGTGACATCCAGGTCGCCCGTCAGGCCCTGCACCTCGCAGGCGATCCGACCCTGGTGCTGGATCTGCCCTGCGGTGCCGGACGATTCTGGCCACTGCTGGCGGAACAGCCAAACCGGGTGATTCTTGCCGCAGACAACTCGCCGGACATGCTCACTATCGCAACTCAGTCTCAGGCACCGGAGATCGTCAAGCGGGTAAAGACTTTCCAGACCTCGGCATTCGACATCGATCTCCCGGATCGCGCTGTGGACAGCATCTTCTGCATGCGCCTGATGCACCACATCGGCGAAGCCGAGCACCGTCTGGAGATGCTGAGAGAGTTCCATCGTGTCACCCGCGACACCGTCATTCTGTCCCTGTGGGTGGACGGCAACTACAAGGCATGGAAGCGCGCACGGCTCGAGCACAAGCGCGATCGCAGGGAAGAGCGCGGCCCCCAGAACCGTTTCGTGATCCCGGCAAAACAGATCGAAAGCGAGTTTCGCAGTAACGGTTTCGAGATTCTTGGCCACTACGACTTTCTGCCGCTGTATGCTATGTGGCGGACCTATGTACTGCGCAGGATCGATAGATGAACAGACTCGCACCCTCACTGTCTGCCACAACCGGAAAGCAGGACGACTTCGAGCACTGGTGGACACTGCCGGGCGAATGGGTGGAAACACCCAATGAAAGGCGTGACGGCTGGAGCGGCGTGATTCGCGCCCTCACCGATCACACCCTGTGTTACGTCAAGCGCCAGCGCAACCACCTGTGCCGCACGCTGAGCCACCCGCTGGGCTGGCCGACGGCGAGCAGGGAAGCGCACTTTCTCGACGCGGTGCGCAACCTCGGCTTGAGAGTGCCGGAAACGGTTTACCACGGGGTGCGCAAGTATTCACGCGGAACCGAAGCCGTTCTCGCCACCCGTGCGCTTGATGGTTTTACCGCGCTGTCCGAGCACACAGGATTGAGCGAAGCGCAACGCGAGACGCTGGCAACCGAGCTCGGCCGCGTGCTCGGCGTGCTTCATCGCGCGCGCCTTCAGCACGGCTGCCTCTATGACAAGCACGTCATGGTCCGCTGGCAGGGCGAGCAACCCGACGTGGCCCTGCTCGACCTGGAGAAAATGCGCCGCCGCTTCAGTGCGGATGCCGCGGCAAAGCGCGACCTTGACCAGTTGCAACGCCACCAGTCAATTCTGACCCCTGCTCAGTGGGAAATGATGCTTGCGTCGCATCGGCAGGCCCTGGTCGAAAACACCGGCATTTGAGCTTTTCTTCACAGCGGCGACACACTTCGCTGACGATCGCCAGCTCAGACTCCCTGACACCTTCACCACTCAGGGAACAGCACCATGCACAGCCTCACCGCCGGTTACCGCGGACGCTTCAAGTACGACAGCCGCACCGCGACTGCTTACCAGCAGGTGGATCCGGACAAGCATCAGGCTGAAATGCGCCTGGTGGACAAGGCCCTGTCGATGGTGCCGCCCGCCCACCGCGTGCTGGATCTGCCTTGCGGTGGCGGCCGCCTGAGCCTTCATGTGAGCCAGCGTGGCTACCAGGTCACCGCGGCGGACCTGTCGGATGCCATGATCGCCATCGCGGGCAGCACGCTGCACGCACACGGCCTGACGCAAGATGTCGACAAGCAGGACATCGAGCACACCACCTACGCCGACCGGGCCTTCGACACGGTGTTCTCCTTCCGCCTCTTCCATCACTTCCCCAACGCCGACATTCGCCAGCGTGCGGTCAGCGAGCTGTGCCGGATTTCGGGCAGGTATGTGGCGATGTCCTATTTCAGCCCGTACTCAGTTACTTCAATCAAGCGCCGGATCCGCGTGCTTCGTGGCGGACGCGCCTCGGAGAAACATGCGACCTCGCTGCGTGAGGTAGAAACCTACTTTGCACGCGCAGGCTTCCGTCTGGTAAAGGACTTCGCCCGCAGCCCCTTCATTCACACCCTGCATCTCGCGCTGTTCGAGCGTATCGAAGCCTGAACCGCTTGCGCCCCGTGCGGAAATCGCGACCCGGGGCGCAATACTCATCCGGCTGGCAGGCTCAGGACCGCGCGCAGCCCGCCACCGGGCGATGCTTCGAGCACAACGGCCCCACCGTACAGCCGGGCGAGATCATCCACGATACCCAGGCCGAGACCGGATCCCGGCACCAGTTCGTCGGTGCGCACCCCACGCTCGAATACGGCCTGCCTCGCCTCCGGCGCCAGGCCGGGACCATCGTCATCGATACTCACGACAAGCCCCTGCCCGATTACCGACACCTTGACGTCAACCCGTGAAGCGGCCCACTTGCAGGCGTTATCGAGCAGGTTGCCGAGCATTTCCTGCAGATCCTGCTCCTCTCCGCGGAACACCGCGTCGCCCGCCGCACCGCGCCACTCGACCGACAGCGCCTGATCCGGATGCAGGCGCCGCATGACCCTGAGCAGCGCCTCGAGCGCCGGTCGCAAGGGGGTGCGCACCCCTGGCACTTGCACCGCCGCAGCGGCGCGCGCGCGGGCGAGGTGGTAATCCACCTGACGACGTGCGGCACCGACCTGTTCAGCGACGAGGCGTGCAAGGGCGCTGTCCTCCGCTGCGGCCGCATTGGCAAGGATGGCCAGCGGGGTCTTGACCGCATGCGCCAGGTTTCCCGCCTGGGTGCGCGCCCGCATGACGACCTCGGCGTCGCGCCCCAGCACCGCATTGAATTCGTCGACCAGCGGATGGACCTCATCCGGAAAGCGCCCCTCCAGCGCGCGGGCACGACCGTCCCGCACGTCGGCGAGAGCGCTGCGCAAACGGCGCAACGGAGCCAGGCCTGCCCACACCTGAATGAAGACCGCGGCGGCCAGGCCGGCGGCAAGAATGCACAAAGCCAGCACGAGCAAGCCGACGAATTCGCGCACGGGGCCTTCCATCGTCTGCTCATCCACCGCCACGATGAGGCGCAAGGGCAGATCCGGGTGATCGGCCGGCCTGACCACGCGCTCCATCATGACCAGCATGGCGCCACCCGGACCGCCGATAAGGTGTCTGTGCAGTTGCCCGTCATCAAGGTGGTCAGCCGGCACGGTCAGCACCGTGTCCCACAGCGAGCGCGAGCGCAGCAGTCCGACACCGTTAGCGCCTTCGCCATCGACCTGCCAGTAGAGTCCCGAGTACGGCTTCTGCAGGCGCGGATCGCTCAACGCAGACAGGAGTTTGGGACGCAGCTCATCCCCAACCTCCACATTGGCCGTGAGCTGGTCGAGCTGTACCCGCAACTCTGCATGCACACGGGCGGCGACATGCTCCCGGAAAAGGTCGGCGAGAAAGAAACCCGACAGCGTAAGCGCTGCGAGAATCCATACGAGACTGCCGGCAAGGAGCCGAAACCGGAGCGAGCCGACACGCGACAGCACCGATCTCATTCTGGCGTCACGAGCCGATAGCCCAGTCCGCGAACCGTCTCGATCAGGCCCGCCGGCAACTTCTTCCGCAGCCGCCCGATGAACACTTCGATGGTGTTGGAGTCGCGGTCGTAGTCCTGCGCATAGATGTGTTCGTTCAGGTCGGTGCGCGACACGACCTCGCCCTGGTGATGCATCAGATAGGCAAGCACCCTGAACTCGTGGCTCGTCAGACTCACCGGCTGACCATTCAGACTGACCCTGCCAGCACGCGTGTCGAGTACGATCGGACCGCACACAAGGCTTGCACTCGCATGCCCGCCCGCGCGCCGAATCAGCGCCCGCACCCGGGCGAGCAGCTCTTCCATGTGAAATGGTTTGGTCAGGTAATCGTCAGCACCCGCATCGATGCCTGCCACCTTCTCGTGCCAGCCGTCACGTGCGGTCAGGATCAGCACCGGCACGGTCATCTTGTCAGCGCGCCATTTTCCCAGCACCGTGAGCCCGTCCATACGCGGCAAGCCGAGATCGAGCACGACCGCATCGAAGGTTTCCACGGCCCCCAGATAGTGCCCATCCTCACCGTTGTCAGCGGTGACAACCGCATAGCCCGCCGCATCGAGCGCCTGCTTCAGCTGCCGGGCGAGCGTCGGCTCGTCTTCCACCACAAGAATACGCATCAGCGTCGTCCTTCCATACGTCGCTCGTCGTCGGTCCTGCGACCGGTCACAGACAGCACGCGACCGTCTCTCGCATCGACGAGCAACTTGGCCATGCTGCCGTCGGCACGCAGAAGCTTCAGCTCGTACAGCCAGCGTCCGTCGTCCCGCTCAAGCTCGATCTCGATGATCTGGCCGGGATGCGACTGTTCCACACTGTCGATGATGTCGCGCAGCGGCATCACCTCTCCGGCCTCCAGCGCGCGCCGCGCGCGGTCGTGGTCATGCGCGTCGGAAGCCAGCGCAGGCGCGCCGCCGGAAGCCGGCAAAAGTGCACCGGCTACGAGCAGGATGGCGACAAGGCGTGCAGCAAAGGATCTCATTGCGAAGGTCTCCTTTCAGGGCAAGGCTCGAATGATACCGACCGAGCAGGCGACTGCCCGGAGGGAAGCTCGCTCACTTATAGCCGCGACCGCCTGAACCCTCCATGAACGGGGGCTTCAGCATGCGTTCAGCCAGCCAAGCCCACCATGACGCCATCTTCCTTGTCACGCTCATCGGGAGCAAACATGTCAGGCCATCGTTTCATCTCTGCCCTTCTTCTTGCACTCGCCCTTCCCGCACTTGCCGTGGCAGGCCCGCGCGATGAACTTCTCAGCCGCTACAAGGCCGAGGCGCGCACTGCCGATGCCAGTTTCAGCGGGTTTTCCGCTGCGCGTGGCGAGGCGCTCTATCGCGACCGCCATGCCGGCGGCAAACCGGACACCCCTGCGTGCACATCGTGCCATGCCAAGGACCCACGCACGCCCGGCCAGACCCCGACCGGAAAGGCCATCGACCCTGTCGCGTTATCGGCCAGTCCGGATCGGTATACCGACCCGGCAAAGGTGGAGAAATGGTTCAGGCGCAATTGCAACGAAGTCCTCGGCCGCCAATGCACCCCGCTCGAAAAGGGTGACTGGCTCACCTGGATGATCAGCCAATAATCTGCAGGAGACCACCATGAACGTCCCCGTCCGCCCCCTCGTATCCGCCTCACTCATTCTTGCCGTCAGCGCTTTCGTCCTCGCGGGTGCGGTTGCCGACGGCGGGCATTACTTCCCGCCGGTCGCAGACAAGACCACTGCGGACGAATGCGGCAGCTGCCATCTCGCTTTCCCGCCCTCCATGCTGCCTGCAGCATCGTGGCGCAAGATGATGGGACAACTCGACCAGCATTTCGGCGACGATGCAAGCATCGACGCCGCAAGCGTCGACATCATCACCCGCTATCTGACCTCCAACGCGGGCGACAGCAGCGGGCTGCGCTTCAGCGGCAAACTGCTGCGCGACCTCCCCCCCGGCGCTGCCCCGCTGCGCATCACCGATCTCCCACGCTGGAAGCGCGAGCACCGCAAGATCCGCGCGGCCGAGTGGGCCGACCCGAAGGTGAAATCGAAAGCCAACTGCGCCGCCTGCCACGAGGGCGCTACCCAAGGCTACTTTGATGACGACTGATCGCCTCCGGTCGTGACGTTTCATTCTCCAGGACAATACCCATGAAACGCGTTCTGCTCCCCTTCCTCTGCGCCGTCACACTCGCCTGGTTTGGCGCCTTGCTCGTCGAAACGGCGCCAGCCGGTACCGCGCTGCCCTGGGCGTTCCGGCAGCAGGCGCTTTATCTCACGGGCCTGTGGTCCTTCACGCTGATGTCGCTGATCATGGTGCTGGCAACACGGCCCACCTGGCTTGAAGCGCCACTGGGCGGCATGGACCGCATCTATCGCATCCATAAATGGGCAGGCATCCTCGCCGTGCTCTTCGCCGCCGCGCACTGGCTGATCGAGATGGCGGACGACGTGATCAAGGCCCTCTTCGGCCGCGAAGGCCGCATACCAGGGAACCACGACGGCGGCTTTGTCGCCTTGATGCAGGATGTCGGCGAGGATCTTGGCGAATGGGCAATCTATGCCTTGCTGGCCATGCTGCTCATCACCCTGTGGCGCAAATTCCCCTACCATCTCTGGCGCTATCTGCATCATGTGATGCCTGTGCTCTACCTGATGCTGGCAATCCATGTCGCCTTTCTTGCACCCACGGTGTGGTGGTCGCAACCGGTCGGGTGGATGCTCGCAGTGCTCATCACGGTGGGCGTTGCGGCAAGCGTGGTGTCGCTGACAGGGCGCATCGGCAGACGCCGCCGCGTCGCCGGTACGATCGAGTCGGTGCATGCCACGGCCGATGGCATCTGCGAACTCGACTGTCTGCTGGACCCGCAATGGAAAGGTCATCGCGCCGGACAGTTTGCATTCGTGACCTTCGATGCCATCGAAGGCGCCCACCCCTTCACCATCGCCAGCGCCGACCGTGGCGATCATCATGTCCATTTCAAGATCAAGGCGCTGGGCGACTACACCCGTGGTCTGGAGCGAAAGCTGCGAGCCGGACAGCCGGTTCAGGTCGAAGGCCCTTACGGCCGCTTCGACTTCCGCCGCGCGTCACGCAAGGCAGCGCAGATCTGGATTGCCGGTGGCATTGGCGTCACGCCTTTCATCGCCTGGCTCGAATCGCTGCAGGACGCGCCCGGCAGTGCGCCCGAGGTCGATCTCTACTACAGCACCCGGTGCCGCGACGACGATCCCTTCGTCAGCCGCCTGGAATCGCTGTGCGCGGGCCTCGCGTCGGTCAGGCTGCATGTCGTCAGCACCGACCGCGACCCGGTGCTGAACGCCGAGTTGCTGCAGCGGCAGCACGGCTCGGCAAAGCGCACCGAGCTCTGGTTCTGCGGTCCGCGCGCATTCGGAGAAGCTCTGCGCACGGGCGTCATCCGCCTCGGGATGCGAGGCGTACGCTTTCACCAGGAAGCATTCGAGATGCGGTAACGACGCCGAAACCGCATGGGCGAGCGTGATCGAAGGCGATGATCGCGGCCGTCCATGCGTTGCGACTTGCCATGACGCAAATCGCTGCCTTATAGTGCGGCACATGAAACCCGAACGCGACCGCCCCTCTCCGTCGCTTCGCCTCCTGCCGGCGGGTGTGCTGCTGCACGCCCGACTGCTGCGCCCCGCGCGCTGAATACATTCCCCCCTCCCTTCGTGCCACACCCCACTGCCCGCGCACCCATGCAGGCAGTCGAGCCGTATACGCAATCAGACCTTAGCCGGAGCCGACCATGAAAGACGCCTTGATCATTTTCGATACCACCTTGCGCGATGGCGAACAAAGCCCGGGCGCTTCGATGACCCGTGACGAAAAGCTGCGCATTGCCCGCCAACTCGAGCGCATGCGTGTTGACGTGATCGAGGCCGGCTTTGCGGCGGCCTCGAACGGTGACTTCGAAGCCGTTCGAACCATTGCCGAGGCGATCAAGGAATCCACCGTGTGCTCGCTCGCACGCGCCAACGAGAACGATATCCGGCGCTCTGGCGAAGCCATCCGCCCCGCCGCCCGCGGCCGCATCCACACCTTCATCGCGACCAGCCCGATCCACATGGAGAAGAAGCTGCGCATGACGCCGGATCAGGTGGTGGAGCAGGCAGTGAAGGCCATCGGCTGGGCCCGCGAATACACCGACGACGTCGAGTTCTCCGCTGAAGATGCCGGCCGCTCGGAAATCGATTTCCTGGTGCGGATTTTCGACGAGGTGATCAAGGCCGGCGCGAAGACCATCAACGTACCCGACACCGTCGGCTACAACGTCCCGGAACAATATGCCGCCACCATCCGCACGCTGATCGAGCGCGTGCCGAACTCGGACAAGGTGATCTGGTCGGTGCACTGCCACAACGACCTCGGCCTTGCGGTCTCCAACTCGCTGGCTGCAGTCATGGCCGGTGCGCGTCAGGTGGAATGCACCATCAACGGCCTCGGCGAGCGTGCAGGCAACGCCTCGCTCGAAGAGATCGTCATGGCCGTGCGCACCCGGGCCGACGTGTTTCCGGTCGAGTCCCGCATCGACACCACCCAGATCGTGCCTGCGTCGCGCCTGGTGTCGCAGATCACCGGCTACCCGGTGCAGCCGAACAAGGCCATCGTCGGCGCAAACGCCTTCGCGCACGAATCCGGCATTCACCAGGACGGCGTGCTCAAGCATCGCGAAACCTACGAGATCATGCGTGCCGAGGATGTGGGCTGGGGCGCAAACAAGCTCGTGCTCGGCAAGCACTCTGGGCGCAACGCCTTCCGCGCACGCCTGCTGGAACTCGGCATCGAGATCGGTTCCGAAGAACAGCTCAACCTCGCCTTTGCCCGCTTCAAGGAACTGGCGGACAAGAAGCATGAAATCTTCGACCAGGACCTGCACGCACTCGCCAGCGACGAAGCAATCACCCCCGAGTTCGAGCACTACCGTCTGGTATCCACCCGCTTCCACTCCGAGACGGGCGAGACGCCGCTGGCCGAGATCACTCTGACCGCGGGTGGCCGTGAAACCCACAGCAAGTCGAGCGGCTCGGGCCCGGTCGACGCCGCCTTCAAGGCCATCGAATCAGTCGCAGCCAGCGGCACCGAACTGCTGCTGTACTCGGTGAACGCCATCACCACCGGCACCGATGCCCAGGGCGAAGTGACCGTGCGTCTCGCGCGCGACGGGCGCATCGTCAATGGACAGGGCTCAGACACCGACATCATCGTCGCCTCGGCGAAAGCCTATCTGAACGCGCTGAACAAACTGCACGCCGGCAGCGAGAAGCTCAATCCGCAGGTGTAAGCCAGGCCCGCGCCAGCTGCAGGTTCAGTCTTCAGTCCTGCGGTTGGCGCGACGGCGCCGTATTGCGTGCGTAGAACATGGTGCTGAGGAACAGCACGATGGACAGCGCCACCTCGATATAGGCCAGCGTGCCGCTGAGCCCGGCATCGTTCGTGCGCAGCACGCCCTCGGTGAGGTAGAGCAACACCAGCATCGACATCCACTGGTAGGTATAACGCTTGCCACGCAGGATGCCGAATACGGCAAGCATCAGCGGCAGGACCTTGAGCATCATCCACGAACCGCCCGGACGCAGGGGCGCGAGCCACACCTCCCACAGCACGCACAGCGCGATCAGCGACAGGAGCGTGACGCTCGATATCAACGACAGTAGACGTGGGCTCATCGCGCACCTCCCAGCTTCAATGCAATCTCCGCAAGGCGACGCCCCTGAGCCTGCGCCAGCACGATTTCCTCTTCACTCAGCTGCGAAAACCCGTCCGCACCGGCGACATGGGTGACCCCGTAGGGCGTACCACCGCTACGCGTCGCATTGAGCGCGGGTTCAGTGTAAGGCAGCCCCACCAGCACCATGCCGTGATGCATCAGCGGCAGCATCATGGACAGCAGCGTCGACTCCTGGCCGCCGTGCTGGCTCGCGCTCGATGAGAACACGCAGGCAGGCTTGCCTGCGAGCGTGCCATTGACCCATGCGCCCGCAAGGCCATCCACGAAATACTTTACCGGCGCCGCCATATTGCCGAAGCGGGTCGGACTGCCGAGTGCCAGCCCGATGCACTCTTCGAGATCGCGCGCCTCTACATAGGGCGGGCCGTCGGCCGGAATGTCCGCCTCTACCGCCTCACACACGGCCGACACCTTGGGCACCGTGCGCACACGCGCTGCAACGCCCGGAACCTGATGGATACCACGGACGATTTGCTCGGCCAGCGCGCGAACCGAGCCGCGGTGGCTGTAATACAGCACGAGGATTTCCTGCATGACGAACCGAAGTGGATAGAATGCGCGGATTATACCTGCCCTCCCTGCCGGCCCCGACCGCTCAATCCACATGTCGCTGCAGTCACTCCGCGATTTCGCCGAGCTCTTCTCGGCGCGCTTCAATGCGACCCGCTGCCCGCAGGTTGCAAGCAGCCTGGCTTTCACCACCCTGCTTGCCCTGGTGCCGCTGATCACGGTCACACTTTCGGTGTTCAGCAACCTGCCGGGCATGGATCAGCTGGGCATCTCGCTCAAGATCTTCCTGCTCGAGAACCTGCTTCCAGACCGCGCGGGCAAGATCATCACCACCTACGCGATCCAGTTTTCGCAGAAAGCGGCCCGCATGACCCTGATCGGCACCGGCCTGCTCGCGGTGACGGCGCTGATGCTGCTGGCCACGATCGAACGCGTGTTCAATCACATCTGGGGCGTGCGCAAACCCCGGCCGATGCTGCTGCGGATCACTGTCTACTGGTTCATGCTCACTCTCGGCCCTGTCATCCTGGGCGGCAGCGTCTTCGCCACCGGCTACCTGGTCAGCTCCTCAATGGAGTGGTCCGCCCATCTGCCCTGGATCAGCGAGCTTTCGGCACGCACACTGCCACCGCTGCTACTGGGGGCCCTGTTCAGTTTTCTCTACTACGCCGTACCCAATCACCCGATCCGCCCGCTGCACGCAATTACCGGTGGGCTTTCGGCTGCGGTCGTGTTCTTCCTGATGCAGCGGGCCTTCGGCATGTTCCTCGCCCAGTTCCCCACCTACACGCTGATCTACGGGACCTTCGCCGTGCTGCCGATCTTTCTGGTGTGGCTCTATCTGTCGTGGATCGTGATCCTGCTTGGCGCCCTGGTGACAGCCACCCTGCCCGCCTTTCTGGAGCGACGTCTGCACGCGCCATGCTTTCCCGGCAGCGACGCCTGGGCTGCGGTCAGCGTGCTGCTCGAACTCGCACGGGCCCAGCAGGCCGGCAGAACCACACCGTTCAGCCAACTCCGTGACCACACCGGGCTCTCCGAACCCGAGGCTGAAACGCTGCTGGGAAAACTTGGCGAAACCGGATGGACGACACGCGCCGAAAGTGGCGAATGGGTGCTGACCCAGGCGCCGGAGCGTATTCCGTTGAGCGAGGTCATTCGCCGCTTCGCTCTCGACGATGTCGCGTGGCAAGCCGCGTCGGAGGGGAGCATCTCGGCCCTTGCGCAGCGCCTCGGGCACAGCCTCCGGATGGAAGGAGAAACGATCGCCAGCCTGATCTCGGCACAGGAAACCGGCGCACCGGACCAAGTACCGCCCGGCCAGCGCACAGATCAGATCGGATAGGGATCGATTTCGTAGCGGAAGAGCTCGATGCTGGCCGTCTGCATATCCAGCCCGAGTACCCGCCCCTGTGCAACGTAAAGGTGCTCACCGTCGTTGACCAGCGCAAAACGTCGCGACACATAGGTCCCGGCCGGCGCCACCAGTGCCTGGTGCTGCCTGACGGCCGCCAGGGGGGGCAGCATCAGCGCGGGTGTCATCTTGCGCACATCGCTGCCACGAAAGCCCACCTGGACCGCGCTGAAGCCCTGGGAGACCACCTGCAGACCGAGCTCGACCTGATCCGGGTTGTCGCTGCGAATCCAGCGCACCACGCAGACTGACCAGCCCAGAGAGGACTCACGACGCAGCGCCAGCAGCATGCCTGCCGACAGCGCGGAATCAACGCCCCCCACGCACAGGATGGCATACCCCCCGGGGCTCTCGTTGAAGACCATCCACTCCGCCACCTCGGTGCCGGTGCCACGACCGATATCCCAGATCGCCTTCAGACCGGCACAGACCTGCACCGAGTACTGATGCTTGCGCCGAGGCTGCGCCCGCTGCGGCGGTGCGGCCCAGCGGTCGCGCAGACGACGCAGCAGCGAAAGCACCTCGACCGGCGTCAGCCCTTCGGGGAGACCGGACGTTTCCGGATCGAGCAACTCGCCGTCGCGCTCAAGCCCGACGACCTCGGCCTCAAGAACCCGCTCCTCCAGCCACGTGATCTGCTCACTGATACGCCGGCAAATCCCTTGCGGACTGAAATAGATGATGTCGCGCCCTGCCTGCGGCTTGTGCCGCGACACCGGAATTGGCGGATTGTCCTGCGCCAGGTCGATCCAGTAGGACGTGGTTTCCGGCTGCAGCGGCTCGGTCGACAGGTCTGCGTCGCACGCTGCCGTATCGAGATAATCGAAGAGCCATTGCAATTCACGCGCAGTGAGGCTCTCGGGCTGGCTCACGGCAATGGTCATCACACGCCGGTACTGCACACACAGTGCAGCCACCCCCGCGTCAGCGCCTGCGCCACCCGCCAGCTGTTCGCGCATGCCGGCCGCAAGCCACAGAACATGTGCATGCTGCCACAAGCCAAACGGGACCACCGCACCAGCCATGCTGCCAAGAATGCAGGCCTCGCCGATGAGTTCGAGCGCCTGCGTACTCAGATCCACCAGTTCCTGCCTGCGTGCCCACAGCCAGCGCCGCTGCAACTCCGCCGCCAGCACGCGGTAGTGATCGGAAATGGCAATCAGACTATCGATCAGCGCCATTGCGGGACGATGAACATCCCGGCTCAGTGGCAGGCTTGCGGTCAGCAGGCGCGGCCGGAAACGTCCGCAGATGTCTTTTGCGCGTGTCCGCAGCAGCGCGAGCAATTCCTCGCGCTGCGCCACCGTGAGCGTACTGTCGCCCGCCACGGGTTCGTGATGACGCAGTGCGGCGAGGTCGGCAACCGGGTCGTCATCCGGCTCGCCGTTCAGCCAGGCCAGCGCGGCTTCATGGATTGCGGAGGGTTGATCGGGCTCTGACATCGACTGTCGCTATGGGTTATGTGGCCTACCATTCTATTCAACTTTGGAACAGTGCACCGCCCTGTACACAGAGGACGAGCACATCGCGCCCGCAACCGAATCCGGGAAAGCCTGAAAAACATACAAGCACCTTGCCGAATAACGCTATCTGCCCTACAATCGTGCGCTTTTCGTCTCTACCGATCTCAGGATACTCAGATGGTCGTCATTCGCCTTGCCCGTGGTGGCGCCAAAAAGCGCCCGTTCTACAACATCGTTGCTGCCGATTCGCGTAACCGTCGTGACGGTCGCTTTATCGAGCGCGTCGGTTTCTACAATCCGGTTGCCTCCGGCGCCGAAAACGCGCTGGTCATCAATACCGAGCGCCTGGCCTACTGGGAGCAAAACGGCGCCCAGCTTTCCCCGACGGTTGCCCGTCTGGTGAAGCAGTCCGCCAAGGCTGCCTGATTTTCAGGAAGCTTAAAGCATGATCGTACTGGGGCGCATTGTCGCCCCTTTCGGCGTTCAGGGCTGGCTCAAGATCCACCCTTTCGGTGATGATCCGCTTACGTGGCGGAACATGCCGAACTGGTGGGTTTCGAACGATCCCGACGCCCCTGCAGAAGCATGGTCGCAGCGCGAATTGCGCGGCTGCCGTGCCCATGGCAAGGGGCTGGTTGCGACGCTCGAAGGCGTACCCGACCGCAACGCTGCAGAAGCCATCGAAGGCTGGTACATCGGCGCGCCCCGCGAGGCCCTGCCGAAGCCTGCCGCCGATGAATACTACTGGGGCGACCTGGTCGGTCTGGAAGTGAGCAATGAAGCCGGCGAGGCCCTGGGCACCGTCAGCGGACTGATCTCTACCGGCGCACACGACGTGCTGCAGATTCAGGACGGAGACACCGAACGGCTCGTGCCCTTTGTTGCCGCCTATGTCCTTGATGTAGACCTGGCAGGCCGGACAATCCGGGTTGCCTGGGAAAAAGATTGGTGATTCAGGCATACGGCGATCCGCGCCGCTATGACGTGATCACCCTGTTCCCGGAAATGTTCGCAGCCCTCACCGGCAGCGGCATTACCCGTCGGGCACTGGACCGCGATCTCTACCGGATCGCCTTTCACAGCCCGCGCGATTTCGCCACCGACGCACATCGCACGGTGGACGACAGGCCTTATGGCGGCGGCCCGGGAATGGTCATGATGCCCTCTCCTCTGGAGCAGAGCATCGCACGGGCCCGGCAACAGCAGCGGGACGCGGTGGGCAGTGCCGGACCGGTGATCTATCTTTCACCGCAAGGCCGCACGCTGCAGCACGAACGGGTGATGGAACTGGCTCAGGCGCCAGGCCTGATCCTGCTGTGCGGGCGCTATGAAGGAGTCGATCAGCGTGTGATCGACCGTTGCGTGGATGAAGAAGTCTCGCTTGGCGACTTCGTCCTCTCGGGCGGCGAACTGCCTGCGATGGTGCTGCTCGATGCCATCGTGCGACAACTGCCCGGCGCACTGAACGATGCCGATTCGGCGGTGGAGGACTCCTTCGCCGATGGCTTGCTGGACTGTCCGCACTATACGCGGCCGGAAGTATATGAGAATGAACGGGTGCCGGACGTACTGTTGTCCGGCAACCATGCCTTGATCCGCCGCTGGCGCTTGAAGCAGTCACTCGGACGCACCTGGTTGCGTCGCCCGGAACTGCTCGCCGACAGGGTGATGAACAAGGAAGAATTGCGCCTGCTTGAGGAATTCAAGCGGGAGCAAGCTGAAGCGAAGGACGGCACCGCCGACTGACGCTTCGATGACAAACCGCATGCATCAGGTGGCGACCTGCTCTGCATGTCAGGCCAAAGGCCATTAGACGAGATGGAGTCAAACACATGAACCTGATTCAGCAACTCGAACAGGAAGAAGTCGCCCGCCTTTCCGAAGGCAAGACTTTCCCCTCATTTGCCCCGGGTGACACCGTGGTCGTGCAGGTAAAGGTCAAGGAAGGTACGCGCGAGCGCCTTCAGGCTTATGAAGGCGTCGTGATCGCAAAGCGTAACCGCGGCCTCAACTCTGCCTTCATCGTCCGCAAGATCTCCTCCGGCGAGGGTGTCGAGCGTACGTTCCAGACCTACTCCCCGCTGGTCGCCTCTATCGAGGTGAAGCGCCGCGGTGACGTACGTCGTGCCAAGCTGTACTACCTGCGCCAGCGCTCGGGCAAGTCGGCACGGATCAAGGAAAAGCTGGACTACAAGTCGGCGGCAGCAAAGAAGCAGCAAGGCTGATTACCAGTCTCGGAATCGCAAAAAACGGACCCTCGGGTCCGTTTTTTTATGTCTGTGCAGCGCGTCCGGCGGGTCTTTTCAACTCCGCAAGCCGGCGCACACCGCCCGCTTGTGCGCAACTCCTTGCCACCGAGCCCCGACGAGAACCCGAAGGCGTCAGCGGCGCTCGACCATATAGAGCATCACTGCCGCAGCAAGCAGGAACAGCATGCTCGGAGTCAGTGCGGCCATCGCCGGCGACCAGGCGTTGATAACGCCGAGATTGGAGAACAGCCCGTTGAGAAGATGAAAGCCGACACCGAGCATCACGCCGAGGAACACCTTGACGCTGACGCCGCCCATACGGTCATGGGTGAAGGCGAAAGGCAGCGCCAGCGCAATCATCACCAGCGCCGCAAACGGATAGATCAGTTTCTTCCACAGCGCGATTTCGTAACGCTCGGCACTTTGCTGGTTATCGCGCAGGTGACGGATGAAGGCCCACAGGTTGCCGACCGACATGCGCTCCGGGACCACCATCAGCACACTGAGCACCTCCGGCGTCAGCTCCGAGTGCCAGATGAATTCGGGCAGGGTTTCAACATCGGTACGGTCAGCATGAAAGTTGGTCTGCACCACGCCGGTGAGGCGCCAGAATCCGTCCTGAGTGTACTCACCCCGCTCCGCCTCGCTGATCGAAGCCAGCGCGGTATTGTCGTCGAAGGTATAGATGCGCACCTTCTCCATCGTGCGATCGGGCTGCAGCGTGCGTACATTGACCACGAGCCGCCCATCCTTGACCCACAAGCCCGAGCGCAGTTGCTGCGACACCGTCGAGTTGGTCGCCGTCAGCCGCCACTGCTGGGCGGCACTCTCGGCGGGCGGCGCAATGTACTCTCCGAAAACGAAGGTCAGCACGACGAATACGCTTCCGATCAGCCCCAGCACCCGCAGCATCCGCCAGGTCGACAAGCCCGACGCACGCATCACCGTGATTTCCGAATGGCGGGCAAGCGTGGTCAGCGCATAGAGAGACCCGATCAGCACCGCCACCGGGAGCAGCTCATACACCCGCCCGGGAAGAATCATCGCCACATAGATCATGGCGTGATGGAGCATGTAGCCGTCCTTGCCGACGCTATCGAGCTCGTTTACGAAATCGAAAAAGGCGAACAGGCCGAGAAAGGCAACCAGCACCATCGCCGTGGCGCCATAGATCTCGCGCGCCAGGTATCGGGTCAGAATCCTGCTCATGAGCGCGACCGCCAGAAAGGAGTCACCACCATCCGGCGGTAGAACATGAATGCCACCAGCGCCAGAACAGCGAGGTGCGGCAACAGCAAGGCGAGCTCGAAACGCAGACGACCCTGCGACACCCAGGCCTGGCAGACGGTGATCGCATTGCTGTAGATCAGATAGGTAAACAGGGCCAGCAGCAGGTTGTTCGTCCGACCGGCACGCGGGTTAACGAAAGACAGGGGGATCGCGAGCAGCGCCAGCAACAGGGCAGCCAGCGGAATGCCGATGCGCCCCGCCAGCTCGGCAAGGTTACGATCATCCGGATTCTGCAGCAGCTGCAGGGTGGGGCGGGTCCGGGTCTTGGCCGGCGCCGCCGCCATCTGTTTGGATTCGATCTGTACCTGATAGCGCTCGAAGGTCATGACCCGGTACTCGGGCGTGCCCGGCGTGCCATCGTAGCGCCGCCCCTTTTCGAGAATCACGTAGCGGTTGCCGTCGGCATCGTTGTGCATGAAACCTTCGGCAGCGGCGATGACCGTCAGCTTGCCCTTGTCTTCCTCACTGACGAAGACATTGCGCACCCGGCCGTCCTCTCCGGCACCCACCTCGACGAAAAACACCCGGCGGGCGCCCGACGATTCACGGAACACGCCCGGCGCCACACGGGTCGTATCGTCGCGACTGTCCAGACGATCGCGGTACTCGGCGTTCTTGAGCTGCGCCCATGGCCCGAGAAAGAGCGTCACCCCGGCAATGACCAGCACCAGCGGCACCGCAAAGCGCAGCACAGGCGAGATCCAGGCCGTCAGCGGCACGCCGGATGCAAACCACACCACCATTTCGGAATCACGATAGCCTCGCGACAGCGAGAGCAGCACGGCAATGAAGAGCGTGAGCGTGAGCACGACCGGAAGCTCGCTCAATGCGCCGAAGCCGATCAGTGCCGCCACGGCGTCCGCGGGCACGCTGCCACCCGCAGCCTGACCGAGAAGCCGGATCAGCACGGTGGTGATGAGAATCGCGAACAGGGCGACAAACACAGCCGCTGCGGCGTAGGAAAATTCCCGCTGAAGGGCGCGGCGGAAGATCATCGCACCAAGTCTGGACCAGTAAGCGTTTTTGGGGAGGGTGTTCAGCTGCTTTTGACGGGCTTGTCGGGAACGGGCCATAATCGGCAACAGACCCAAGGACGCGTCGTACACAGGAGTAAGCTCGTGGAATTTACCATAAAGACCGTCAGCCCGGAGAAAGTCCGGACCGGCGTGCTCGTTGTCGGCGTGTTCGCCGGCGGCACCCTGACCGCCTCTGCCCAGACCCTCGACAAGGCCAGCAAAGGCAAGCTGTCACAACTGATCAAGCGCGGCGACCTCGAAGACAAGGCCGGCGCCTCCATGACGCTTCACGACCTGCCGGGCACGACAGCCGACCGAGTACTCCTCGTGAGCCTCGGCAAGGCCGAGGACTTCAGCGACAAAGCCTATCGCGATGCACTCGGTAGCGTCGCAAAGACGCTGTCGTCCAGCCCTGCCAAGGACGCCACCGTCACCCTTGCCGACACGGCACCGGGACAGCGCTCGCAGGCATGGTGCCTGCAGCAGGCCAGCCGCATCATCGCCGATGGCGCTTATCGCTTCGACGCTCCGAAAGCAGCCGCCAAGGACAGCAAGAAAGAACGTGGCGCTCGCAAGATCACCCTCACGATCAGCGGCAAGGTCAACGCTGGGCTCGAAGCAGCCGTGCGCCGTGGGCAGGCCGTGGCGGAGGGTATGGCGCTGGCCAAGGACCTCGGCAATCTCCCGGGCAACGTGTGCACACCGGCCTATCTCGCGGACACCGCGAAGGCACTCGGCAAGCAGTTCAAGCTCGACGTCGACGTGCTCGACCGCGCCGATATGGAAAAGCTCGGCATGGGCTCGCTGCTCTCGGTTGCGAAGGGTTCCGAACTGCCACCCAAGCTCATCGTCATGCACTACAAGGGCGGCAAGGCCAAGGCCAAGCCCGTGGTGCTGGTCGGCAAGGGCGTCACCTTCGACTCGGGCGGCATCTCGCTCAAGCCCGGCGCCGAAATGGACGAAATGAAATACGACATGTGCGGTGCCGCCAGCGTGATCGGCAGCATCAAGGCCATCGCACGCATGGCCCTGCCGATCAACGTTGTTGCGATCGTACCGGCCACCGAGAACATGCCCAGCGGCACCGCAACCCGCCCGGGCGATGTGGTCACTTCGATGTCGGGCCAGACCATCGAGATCCTGAACACGGACGCCGAAGGCCGGCTCATCCTGTGCGACGCCCTCACCTACGCCGAGCGCTTCAAACCGGACTGCGTCATCGACGTCGCCACGCTGACCGGCGCCTGCGTTGTTGCGCTGGGCAAGATCCCCTCCGGATTGCTCGCCAACGACGACGATCTTGCCGCCGAACTGATCAAGTGCAGCAACGACTCTGGCGACCGCGCGTGGCAGATGCCGCTGTGGGAGGAATACCAGGATCTGCTCAAGAGCAACTTTGCAGACATGGGCAATATCGGCGGCCGTTACGGCGGCACCATCACCGCAGCCTGCTTCCTGTCGCGCTTCACCAAGGCCTACAAGTGGGCCCACCTGGACATCGCCGGTACGGCCTGGGTGTCGGGTGATGCAAAGGGCGCGACCGGACGGCCCGTGCCCTTGCTGACCGAGTTTCTGGTGAGGCGTGCCGAGGGCACGGCGGACTGAACGCGGTGACGCGGGTACAGTTCTATCACAACACGCCGGACCGGCTCGCGCTCACCTGCGAGCTGGCCGCAAACGCACATGCGGGTGGCAGGCAGGTCGCCATCCGCGTTGCAGACTTCGCCCACGCACGCCGGCTTGACCAGCACCTGTGGACAGCCGTGCCGCTCTCCTTCATTCCCCATGTGCTGCTCGAGTCCCCGCTGGCGGCAGAGACGCCGATCGTGATCGGCACCGCCGACAGCACCCGCCCCTGGCCCCATGCCGACCTGCTGTTCAACCTTGCCGACGACATCCCGCCGGGTTTCGAACAGTTCCGCACCGTGGTCGAAATCGTCGGCCAGAGCGAGGCGGACAAACTGCCCGCGCGAACACGCTGGCAGCAGTACAAGTCCAGCCAGGTTCCACTCAAAGCCTTCGACGCCGAAAGCAGGTCAGCCCTATGAATGAGTGGTCACCCCGGGACGAAAGCGCCGACGCCGAACTCGAGCTGGCCGACAGCCTGATCGGCAAAGCCGATGCGCTGCTGCGTCGCCACCACGGCACGAACACCCCGCCCGCTTCGGCAGCGGCCAACGAACCGAATGACGACAGTGACGAACTGCCCATCCTCACCGATGTCGTGCTCGACTTCGACGAAAGCATCCCGCTGCTCAGCGAAGTGGCGCAACTGCAGCAGAACACCCTGGCGCCCGCGCCAGCAGCGGCCGCAAGTCAGACCGGCCTGAGCATCCAGGACCGCGCCCTGCTCGTCGAGCACCTGGTCGAAATCGACACCCTGATCGCGCACGAAGTGGAAACCTGGCTGAGCAACGAGCTCCCGCAATTGCTCTCCCGCGAGCTCGACAAGCTCAATGAGCGACTGCGCATCGAGACCCTCGCCCACCTGCGCGCCACACTGCTCCCCACCCTGTCCGCACACATCGCGAGCCGGCTGGACGATACCGAACGCTGAAGCGCCGGGAAGCCGGCGCCAGTTATCGGCCCCGCGAAAAGGTGACTGACCCCATGTACAAAGGGCCCGGCGATCTGCCGGGCCCTTTTCATCGTTTACGCCGCGCCGGTTTCCACCGACCAGGCCCTGCCGCGTTCAGGAGCCATAGAGCACCCCGGGCAGCCAGGTTGCCAGTGCAGGGAACACCACCACCAGCATCAACGCCAGCACCTGGATGGCGAGGAACACCAGCGACGACTTGAAGATCGTGGCCATGCTGATCGTGGCCGGCGCCACGCCGCGGATGTAGAACAGCGCATAGCCGAATGGCGGACTGAGAAAACTCATCTGCATGTTGACCAGGTAAAGCACCCCGAACCAGACGAGGACCTGGTCAGGCGTCGGTCCGGGCATGCCGAACAAACCGTCAAAGGCCAGACTCTTCACGATCGGCACGAAGATGGGCACCGCCAGCAGCAGGATGCCGACCCAGTCGAGGAACATGCCGAGAACAACCAGCAGGAACATCATCAGGAACAGGATGCCGTAGGGCGAAAGCCCTGTACCGAGCAGACTGTCGGTAATGAAGGATTGCCCGCCCTTGAGGATGTAGAGCCCGACAAAGATCGACGCGCCGAAGATGATCCACAACACCATCACGGTTGCCTTGGCGGTCGCGAGACTGGCACCGAACAGGCCATCAAGCGTGAGACGGCCATGAATCAGCGCCACGATCATGGCACCGAAGGAGCCGAGGCCCGCCGCCTCCACCGGCGTAGCGACGCCGGTAAACAGCAGTCCCAGCACGATGACGACGAGCAGGATGGGGGCAATCAGGCCGCGCAACAGGATCAGCTTGGCGCCCAGACTCAGGCGTTCCTCAACCGGAACGGCCGGACCAACTGCGGGGTTCAGCAAGGAACGGATCAGCACGTAGGCGACATACAGGCCCGCAAGCATCAGACCCGGCAACACGCTGCCCGCATACAGTTCACCGACCGACTGTTGTGCCACCACCGCGTACAGAATGGCGAGGATGGACGGCGGAATAAGCACCCCGAGGGCGCCCCCCGCCATGATCGAGCCAAGCGCGATCTGCTCGTCGTAGTGGCGCTTGAGCATCGCCGGCAGGGCGATGATGCCCATGGTGACGATCGCCGCCCCCACCACGCCGACCATTGCCGCAAGAATGGTGGATGCAAGGATGGTGGCCACTGCAAGGCCGCCGCGCAAGCCGCCCATCCACTGATAGACGGCGTCGAACATCTCCTCGATCAGGCCCGCGCGCTCGAGCATCGTCGCCATGAAGATGAAGAGTGGAATCGCCGCCAGATCGGGGTTCGTCATCATCGGGAAGACGCGACTCGGCACCATGTTCAGCATGGCCGAGTCGCCAACCAGGTACAGAAACACCACACCGAGCCCGCCTGCGACGAAGGCCAGCGGCAGCCCGGCCATCAGCAGCACGAAGAGCGAGCCGAACATGATCCAGGTGAGCGCACTCATGTCCACGTTGGCGAGCACACCTTGCATGCGGAACAGGAAGTAGTCGTCACCCCAGGGGTCGTAGAACGCGATGTTTACCGCCTCGACCGCCATGATGGCGGCGAGCAGCAAGGCTGCGCCGTAGACGGCCAGACGGAAACCGAAATGCTTGCCAGCAGGGGCTTTTGGATTCGTGGTCTGCATGTCAGTACCGCTCCCGGCAGGCCGTTTCAAATCTTCGGATATCCTTTATCAGGTGCGATATTCCCGCCAGCAGGATCAGGATTGCCCCAAGCAGCAGCGCCGCTTTGACCGGCCAGTACTGCACCTGCCAGGTTTCCAGCGAGCGCTCCCCCTGGTTGAAACTGTCGGAAAAGAAGCGCCATCCGGTGGAGATCATCACCAGCACGAAAGCGAAGAAGAACACCGAGGTCACCACATCGACCGCGCCTCGCGCCCGTCTCGACAGCTTGGTGTAGATCACATCCACCCGCACGTGCGAGCCATGCAGCAGGCCGTAGGCGCCGGCGAGCGCGTACTGCATGCCGAACAGCAGATAACTGGACTCATGCACCCAGATCGTGGGCTGATTGAAGGCGTAGCGCATGAGCACCTCGTAGGTGTAGGCGAGCACCGCGTTCACGCTCCACAGCGCAACGAAGGTCCCACTGCGGTCGCTCAGCCAGTCGACCACTCTTTCAAAAGTGGTCGCAGTCGCCTCATGCTTGACCGCGGGCAGCACCCCCTGCCGTTGCGCAAGCACGATCAGGATCAGCGGCATCACTGCCAGCCAGCCCCAGTAGGCCCAATGGGGCATGACAAAGCCAAAGCCCTGCAGGTCACTCATCACGAACTCCGGGAGATAGGCCGGACCGCCCCCGTCCGCAGACAGGTTCGATCCGGAAAAAGATCAGTTGCCGGCAGCGCCGTGCCCCGTCGCCGCGGGCACGCTGCGGCTGCGCGCCCGGATCGCGCCATGACGCGATCCGCCGCACAGCGGTTTTCAACACCGGCACCGCTGGCCAGACTCAGAGACTCTGACCCTTGAGGTCGTCGGCGGTCACATAGCCAAGGATCTCGTTCTTCATGTAGTCGAGCTGCAGCTTGAACACACGCGTCGCATCGGGATCTTTCTTCGCCCACTTGTACCAGATCGGAATCGCCGCCTTGCGGAAGCGCTCGATGTCGGTCGGCCCCATCCGGGAAACCTCGGAGCCCGCAGCGATGAACTTGTCCATCGCCACCATGTTGGCCTTCTGGATTTCCACGTAGTGATGCAGGGAGTAGCTCTTGACCTGATCCTCGACGAACTCCTGCATCTTCTTGCTCAAGCGCTTCCAGGCCCCCATGTTTACCGTGAGGTCCATGATGTCCACCGGCTGGTAGACGCTCATTGTTCCCGGCGGCCCGAACAGGATGTACTTGGTCACCTGGTGGAAACCGAGGTCGTAGTTGACCGCCGGGCCGACGTAGTCGGCCGCATCGATCGTGCCCTTCTCAAGTGCGGGGAAGATATCCGAGCCCGGCAAGGCCACCGTGGAGCAGCCAAAGGTCTGGAACACCTCGGCAACCATGCCGCCGGGCAGACGAATCTTCTTGCCCTTCAGGTCATCGACCGAGCGGATCGGCACCTTGGAGTGAATGATGTTGGCGTCGTGGTGAATCGGACCAACGAAGAACAGCCCCTGCTTGGCGTAGATTTCGCGCGCCAGTTCGAGCATGCCGAGACCGTAGTACATCGTGTCCCACTGCGCCGGCTGATCCGGCCCCATCGGGTACGAGGACAGGAACACCGATGCGGGAATCTTGCCCGCCCAGTACAGCGTGAACGGGTTCATGCCCTGCAGAACACCGCTGCGTACCGAATCGAACAGGGAATTGTTGTCGGCGGCGACTGCCTTTGCCGGAAAAGGCTGAATGCTCAATTCACCGCCGGATTTTTCCTTGAAGTTGTTGCACCAGGTCTCGAAGAGCTTGTAGCCGGTGGTTCCGGCATCCCAGGTCGACTGCACTTTCCAGGTCGTTCCCGACTGCGCCTGTGCATTGCCGATGAACGGCGCCGTCACCAGCGCAGTCGATGCAGCCACCTTCAGAGCCTCTCGGCGTGTGAATGTCTTGCTCATCTCGTCTCCTCCGTCGTTATTTGGCCAGGCAGGCACCCTCGACTTATTTATTCCCGCAGCGCAGCAATTACACTTCGAGCAGATTCTCTACAGCACCTCACCCGGTACATCAAAAGCCAGCCTGGACGCAGCGACCCGCACCTCAGAATTCGCCACAACCCATTGATATAAGGGATAACCCTTAAGACCACAGCAACGCGCCAAAACATTGGCACCACTGCATATTGCGCTGAATTCAAGCCCTGAAAAACACAGCATAAGGAATATCAATTATTCTTCACAGGAATGAGTGAAAGACTCTGGCGCGGGAGAATGCCGATGGACAGATTCACCAGCATGCAGCTCTTCATCCGCCTCGTGGATAGCGGCAGCTTCTCCCGCACGGCGCGCGACATGAACCTGACGCAGCCGACGGTCACCAAGCACATCGCTGCAATCGAGGCCAGGCTCGGCGTCCGTCTGCTCAACCGCAACACGCGCGGCATGCGGCTTACCGAGGCAGGCACGCTGTTCTACGAACGCTGCAAGATCATTCAACGTGAGGTCGAGACGGCCGACGACATGGTCACCCGGCTCGGAGAAAGGGTGAACGGCCGCCTGCGCATCGCGAGCTCCTCGGGCTTCGGACGCAGGGTCGTGATGCCGCTGGCACTCGAGTTCATGGCCAGCAATCCGGGCGTACAACTCGACCTCCAGTTCGACGATCACATGATCGACCTCGTCGAGCACGGCATCGACGTATCAGTGCGAATGGGAAAGCTCGCGGATTCCACGCTCGGCAGTCGCTGCCTCGGACTCAACCCCTGGGTCACCGTGGCGAGCCCGGCCTATCTCGCCCGCTGCGGCGAACCCAACCACCCCTCGCTGCTCACCGCGCACCACTGCATCGTCTATAGCAGCGTGCAGGGCGACCACCTGTGGCATTACGCCGACAGCAAGGGCACCCCGATTCCGGTGGCAGTTGGCGGCCCCTTGCGCACGAACAACATCTCCTGCATCGCCTCGGCCGCAATCGACGGCATCGGCATCGCCCTGCTGCCGCTCTACATTGCGCGCAGGTGGATCGTGCGCGGCGCGCTGACGTCGATCCTGAAGGACTTTCCCCTGCCAGCGCAGGAGATCCACGCGGTCTACCCTTCGCCCAGACTCGTTCCCGCCAAGGTCAGCGCATGGATCGGTTTTCTGCAGACGCAGTTCGAGGACGATGCGTGGATCAAGCGCGAATGGGGAAATCTCGACTCACTGCGCTGAGCGAACACGCCTTGCGTTGTTTCGGACGAATGCCACCGGGAGTGTTGGTGGCGCATCCGTTATAATTACGCCTTTGCCTTCAAGCGCGCTAAAACAACATGGAACTGGCCAAAAGCTTCGAACCGGAGAACATCGAGCGTCGCTGGTACCCCGAGTGGGAATCCCGCGGCTACTTTGATGCCGGCCTCGACAAGTCGAACCCCAACGCCTTCTGCATCCTGCTGCCGCCGCCGAACGTCACCGGCACGCTGCACATGGGTCATGGCTTCAACCAGACGATCATGGATGCGCTCACCCGCTACCACCGCATGCGTGGCCATAACACGCTGTGGCAGCCGGGCACCGACCACGCCGGCATCGCTACCCAGATCGTGGTCGAGCGCCAGCTCGACGCCCAGGGCATCTCGCGTCACGAACTCGGGCGCGAGAAGTTCCTGGAGAAAGTGTGGGAGTGGAAGGAGTACTCCGGCGGCACCATCACCCGCCAGATGCGCCGCCTCGGCACCAGCCCGGACTGGAAGCGCGAGCGCTTCACCATGGACGAAGGCCTGTCGAAGACCGTCACCGAAACCTTTGTCCGGCTCTACAACGAGGGCCTGATCTATCGCGGCAAGCGTCTGGTCAACTGGGATCCGAAGCTGGGTACGGCCGTGTCTGACCTCGAGGTGGTCTCCGAGGAAGAAGACGGCAAGCTGTATCACATCATGTACCCGTTCTCCGACGGCGCGATCGACGGACTGCAAGGCCTCACCGTCGCTACCACCCGGCCCGAAACCCTGCTGGGCGACGTCGCGGTGATGGTGCACCCGGAGGACGAGCGCTACGCTCACCTGATCGGCAAGACCGTGCGTCTGCCGCTCACCGGCCGCGACATCCCGATCATCGCCGACGACTACGTCGACCGTGAATTCGGCACCGGCTGCGTCAAGGTCACCCCGGCGCACGACTTCAACGACTACGCAGTCGGTCAGCGCCACAAGCTCGACATGATCGTGGTGCTCAAGCTCGACGGCAGCCTGCCCGCCGTCGCCGAGCGCTACACCACCGACGGCAAGGCTCTCGAAGGCGTGGCCATGCCCGCCAGCATCGTCGGCATGGATCGCGTACCTGCCCGCCACCAGGTCGTGACCGAGCTCGAAGCGCTCGGCCTGATGCTCGAGATCAAGGCGCACAAGATGCAGGTGCCGCGTGGCGACCGTACCAACGTCGTGATCGAGCCGATGCTCACCGACCAGTGGTTCGTCGCCATGAGCAAGCCGGGCGCCGACGGCAAGTCGATTACGCAGAAGGCGCTCGACGTGGTCTCGTCGGGCGAGATCAAGTTCTATCCGGAAAACTGGATCAACACCTACAACCAGTGGCTCAACAACATCCAGGACTGGTGCATCTCGCGTCAGCTGTGGTGGGGCCACCGCATTCCTGCCTGGTACGACGAGGAAGGCAAGATCTACGTTGCCACCGACGAAGAAGCCGCCATTCGTGCATGGAAGACCGCGCTCGAAGCCGAGATCGACGGCCTCAAGGCTGAAGTCCAGGCCCGCCAGGCCAGGGGCGAGACCACCGAGCAGCACCCGGAACTCGCGCAGCGCCTGTCCGTGCTGCACGCCCGTTACGAAGAGGGCAAGCTGCGCCGCGAAGACGACGTGCTCGACACGTGGTACTCGTCCGCACTGTGGCCGTTCTCCACGCTCGACTGGACGGCCGAGTGGCCGCAGCAGAGCAACGACGCGCTCGACCTCTACCTGCCCTCCACCGTGCTCGTCACCGGCTTCGACATCATCTTCTTCTGGGTCGCCCGGATGGTGATGATGACGACCCACATCACCGGCAAGATTCCGTTCAAGCACGTCTATGTGCATGGCCTGATCCGCGATGCGGAAGGCCAGAAGATGTCGAAGTCGAAGGGCAATGTGCTCGACCCGATCGACCTCATCGACGGCATCGCCATCGACGAACTGGTGAAGAAGCGCACCTTCGGCCTGATGAACCCGAAGCAGGCGCAGAGCATCGAGAAGAAGACGCGCAAGGAATTCCCGGAGGGCATCCAGGCCTTCGGCACCGACGCCCTGCGCTTCACCTTCGCCAGCCTTGCCAGCCCGGGCCGCGACATCAAGTTCGACCTCGCGCGCTGCGAGGGCTATCGCAACTTCTGCAACAAGCTGTGGAACGCCACCCGCTTCGTGCTGATGAACTGCGAAGGTCAGGACTGCGGCATGAACGAGCACACGCCGGATCAATGCGCCCCCGGCGGCTATCTCGACTTCTCCTTTGCCGACCGCTGGATCGTTTCCCGTCTGCAGCGCACCGAAGCCGACGTTGCCACCCAGTTCGAGTCCTACCGCTTCGACCTCGTCGCCCGCACGGTGTACGAATTCGTGTGGGACGAGTACTGCGACTGGTACCTGGAGCTGGCCAAGGTCCAGATCCAGACCGGCACCCCGGAGCAGCAGCGCGCCACCCGGCGCACCCTGCTGCGCGTACTCGAGACCGTGCTGCGCCTCGCCCACCCGCTGATTCCCTTCATCACGGAAGAGCTGTGGGAAACCGTTGCGCCGCTCGCCGGACGCAAGGATGCCGAGAGCGTGATGCTGGCGCGCTACCCGCAGGCGGACCTGAGTCGCGTCGATGAAGCGGCCGAAGCTAAAGTCACCGAACTGAAGGCCATGATCTACGCCTGTCGTAACCTGCGCGGCGAGATGAACATCTCCCCCGCCCAGCGCCTGCCGCTGGTCGCGGCGGGCAGCGCCGACAAGCTCAAGGCCTATGCGCCCTATCTTGCGGGTCTGGCCAAGCTGTCGGATGTCGAGATCGTCGCCGAAATCAGCGCCGAAGAGCTGGCACCGGTGGCCGTGGCTGGCGAAACCCGCCTGATGCTGCGCGTGGAGATCGACATCGCCGCAGAGCGCGAGCGCCTCGGCAAGGAGATCGCCCGCATCGAAGGCGAGATCGTGAAGGCCGAAGGCAAGCTGGGCAACGCCAGCTTCGTCGATCGTGCCCCCGCTGCCGTCGTGCAGCAGGAACGCGATCGCCTCGCCGGCTTCAAGGTCACGCTGGAGCAGTTGCGCCCGCAACTGGCAAAGCTGGCCGGGCATTGATGCAATCTCCCGGGGCCGACGTGGCCCCGGGGTGAAGCTCAAGCAAAAGGGCCGCTGATCGCGGCCCTTTTGCTTGAGTAACACTCAGTGCAACATCACTTGCGCCGCATGAAGAACTCGAATGCCTTGTCAGCGGTCTCGCCCTGCTTGACCAGTTCATTCCCGGTCTGCTTGGCAAAAGCCTGAAAGTCTTTCACCGAACCCGGGTCGGTCGCAATGATCCGCACAACCTGGCCATGCTCAAGCTCGGCCAGTGCCTTCTTGGCACGCAGGATCGGCAACGGGCAGTTCAGACCGCGGGCGTCTACTTCCTTGTCGAAATCCATTGCTTCGTCCTTAGTCTTCGTTATCAGCAAACCCGACGATTTTAATGTAAAGCACAGCGCACCGGTAGACGCATCCCGCATGCCACACGACTCAGCGCTCGAGTCCGCGCTCGCGACGTTCCTCGCGCACCCGGATCTTCAGTTCGCGCAGGCGCGCGTCGACGGCAGAGAGGTCGTAGAAGTCGCCGTCCCCAGCCTTGCGCGCGAGCTCTAGCTGCTCGACCGCAGCGGGATAGCTCCCCTGCAGGGCGTAGACTTCAGCCTGTGCGCGGTGACGGGCGGTCAGCTTGCCAAGCTGCGCATTGGCCCGCGACAGCAATTGCCACAGCCGGATATCCTCGGCGCGCGTCTGCAGCCCCTGACGGACGCCGACAACCGCGTCCGCCGCCCGTCCCGCAATGATCTGCGCATCAGCCAGCGCGTAGCGCAAGCTCTGATTGGCAGGAAAACGCCGCGCCGCCGCGTCCAGCGTCTTGACCGCGGCACCCGCGTCACGCCGTGCCATCGAAAGCTCTGCGGCAAGCGTCTCGATGAAGGCCGACGGCTCCGTGCTGCTGCGCAATGCCTTCAGGCCCGCCTCGGCGTCATCCAGCCGCCCGGCACGCATCTGCGCCCGGATAAGGCCGTACCGCACCGCCTCATCCTTTGGCGAACGCGCGAAAAGGTCTTCAAAGGTCTTCAGCACTTCCGCAGGCTGCGCGGTCTGCGACCGCAGCTTGGCCCGCACGTAGCGGAAATCGGCGGAATCCGGCACTTGCCGGTAGCGCAGCGACGCCGCTCGGTTCTCCATGTCGGCAATACGTTCGGTCGTCAGCGGATGGCTGCGCAGATAGGCCGGCGCATTGTTCTCGTAAAGACGGCTCGAGCGCTGCAGCCGCTCGAAGAAGCTGGGCATGCCGCGCACATCGAAACCGGCAGACTCCAGCGTCTGCAAACCCGCGCGATCCGCCTCGCGCTCGAAATCGCGGGAGTAGCCAAGTTGCGACTGAATGGCGCCGGCCTGACCGGCTGCAACTGCAGCCATGCTGGCATCCGTATTGCTGCGCGCCGCCAGCACCGCAACCAGCAGCGAGGCGAGCATCAGAATGCCGGCCTGACTTTGCTTGCCCACGATCTGGGCGATATGGCGCTGCGTGACGTGGGCGATCTCATGGCCAAGCACCGAAGCCAGTTCGGACTCGCTCTCGGACGCGAGAATCAGCCCCGAGTGCACGCCGATATAGCCACCCGGCAATGCGAAGGCGTTGAGGGTGGCATCCTTGACCACAAAAAAATCGAAGCTCTGCAGCGGGTTGTTGCTGACCGCTGCCAGACGCTTGCCGAGGCGATTAACGTATTCTTCGACCTCGGCATCATCGAGATAGGCCGCATCCTTCCAGCGGATCTCGCGGATGATCTCCTCACCGATACGGCGCTCTTCCGCGGGCGACAGGTCGGACGTACCCACGTCGCCGAGATCGGGCAGATCGACGGCATGGGCAGGAAAAGCCAGCGCGAGGCTGAGCAGCAGGGCGAGGGATCGACGCATCATGGGATGCTATGATAACCCTCCCGAAGCGTAGTTCCGGCGTGCGGTGTATCGGCATGTAGCAAGTGCCAGTCGCGCCGTCGAACCATTCACTCAATACCCTTCCGACACCGAACAATGAGCGATTCCACTCCGTCCGCCCTGACCCATTTCGACGCCGAAGGCCAGGCCCACATGGTTGATGTCGGCGCCAAAACGGAAACCCGCCGGGTTGCCGTCGCGACCGGCCGCATCCTGATGGAAGCCGCGACCTTCGACACCATTCAGAGCGGCACGGCAAAGAAGGGCGACGTGCTGGGCATCGCCCGCATCGCCGCCATCCAGGGCGCCAAACGCTGCAGCGACCTGATCCCGCTGTGCCACCCGATCCCGCTCACCCGCGTCGCCGTCGAGTTCGAAAGCGATCCCACCGCGCTCGCCATTCGCTGCACGGTGACGGCCGAAACCGTCGGCCGCACCGGCGTCGAGATGGAAGCGCTCACAGCGGTCAACGTCGCCCTGCTCACCATCTACGATATGTGCAAGGCGATGGATCGCGGCATGCGCATGGAAGGCATCCAGCTGATGGAAAAGCTCGGCGGCAAGTCGGGGCACTGGGTCGCGGAAGGCTAGACTGTTGTTTCCGTTAGAATTTTCGGATCGCAGCCAACCACGAAGACCACGTCCGTCGCGATACAGAACTCTGACAATAGCTTGTAAATTCTGACGCACATTCGATCTTGTCCAATTCCTGTCCAAATGGAGACGAGGAATGGCATCGATACGTCGCAGAGGAACGAAGTGGCAGACCCGAGTTATCCGCAAGGGCTTCATTGATGAAGTGAAGACCTTCTCGACCCGCCAAGACGCCGAGCGGTGGGCGAGAACCATCGAAGTCGAGATGGAACGCGGTAGCTATGTCAGCAGAACTGAAGCCGAGACAACCACGCTCCGAGAAATCATCAACCGCTACATCGTTGAGGTCGTCCCAACAAGGCGTGGTTGAAAGGAAGAGACTATCAGGCTTAGGGCGACTTGCCGCCGTCAAATTGCCGACCTGAGCATGGCCGCCCTCACACCGAAGCTTATCGCCGCTTACCGCGATGAACGACTAACCGAGGTCAAGCCCGCGACAGTCATTCGGGAACTCGCCTACCTATCGTCAATCGTCAACCACGCACGACGCGAATGGGGTATCAACATCACGAACCCCGTTACGTCGGTTCGACGCCCAGCGAGTCCAGAAGGACGCAATCGAGTACCTTCCACTGACGAAGAAATCGCGCTACTGGAAGCACTAGTGGCGACAGGAAGACGAAACCCCCGGAGCAGGTCAGGGCTCCGGCGAAGCGTATTTTCGGGCCATTCCAGCGGCGACGTCCGACAATTCCTGTCGCAGGGCAGTTGGGCTCAGCACTTCGACCGCGTCGCCAAAGCCGAGCAGCCACCATCTGAGCTGCGGGGTATCGGCAACGGTTGCATGGACAAGCAGCGTGTCGCCCTCCTCGCTTACCTTCTGATCGGTAGACAGGGGCGTTTCGAGCAGATGCTCTCCGGCTTCGCGCGAGAAGCGCAGCGCGACTTGTATTAACTGGCCCTTGCCGAAAGCCCAGATACCCCGCTCGATACCGGCGTCGAGATCGTAGCCCGGTGGTGGAATGGCTGGTTCTTCGCGTAGCGTTGCCGCCTCAACGCGGTGCAGGGCGAAGTTCTGCGCATTGGGGTAGTCGCCAATCCGGGCATGCAGGTAGATCACCCAGCCACGCTGGATGATGGCCAGCGGGTGTATCCGGTAACTCTCCGCGGACTTACTGCCCTTCTTCCGGTAGCTGATGTCCAGTTGGCGTTCGTGCATCAACGCATCCGAGACGGTGCGCTGAATCTCTTGGGCGACTCCGGGCGGTATCAGTGGTTGGGCGGGCGGGACGGTGCGGACCTTGTCCAACCAGGATCGCGTGGGCTTGGGTTGCTGCTCGGCAGACAGCCGGCTGCGGGCGGCCTGGAACTGGGGCTGAAGGTGTTCGACGATACCGGCCGGGAGCAGGCTGCGCAGGTGCTGTTCCGCTAGAACCCAAGTCAGTGCCTCGGCAACCGACAATCCCGGCAGGTCGAAACTACGGGCTTCACGCTGCCAACTCCAACCGTAAGGCTTGGCGCGCTCATCAACCACCAGCGGAAAGGCACTCGACAGGTCCATCAGGTCGCGCTGGACGGTCCTCTCCGTAGTGTCGAAGCCCTGCACGGCAAGCGCCTGCTTGAGTTCTTGAACGGTGATTTTCTGCGGATAGCGGGGTAAGAGCCTGAGAAGCTGCCAGTGGCGAAGGATGGTCTCTCGGATAGTCACTCGTGTCTGTCTCGCAATTGCACTGCTTGGCTCTTCTCAGCTCGCGGCATGCGATCTTCCGCACGCCCTGCGACAGGCTGCGTCGCACAACACCGTTATCCTACGTCTATCGCGTGTCGGGCTGACCATTCTCATGGTCTACGGCATGATGTCAATGCAATCAACTCATCACGGAGACATCTCCATGAGTGGCTATGCGGTGAAGGTGCAAGGCGGTTCCGCGAAGGTGGTCGACATCAAGACTGGCGGGATCAAGCGGACTGTAAGCGGCGGCATCCTCTCGGCGCAGGTGCTTGGTGACATGGTTCAGGTCACGGACAAGAACGGGCGCGTGAGGGTCATCGAGATCAAGACAGGGGCGGTCAAGCGCAGCCTCTGACGGCCAGCCAAATCCACAACACTACGATGGACCTCGAAATGCAAGCAAAGAGACGAAGGGATGCGGCGCTGCTCAACTACCCACACTCGCGCACCGACAGGTCGTTGCGGCCAAGATTCTGTCTTTACCGCAGCAATGGTGAACTGTTCTTCGTGAACCACACGGATGAGACGCTCGACTGGGTCGCGAACGGCTCGGTAGGCGGGTTCATCGACGCGGGTGGCGACCCGGTGGCGACCACCGATGCCCAGACCCACTATGAGCAGGTTCTGCCGGGGGAAGGTGTGTTGATCGACGCATTCGACGCTCAGTTCGACTGCGATCTGTACATCGCTTCGACCATCACGGTCGCCAGCGCAGCGTCGGGCGTCCTGCAGTTTCAATGCGCAGACAAGGGAGGCGCCCGCGGACGCGTGCTGCTCTGGCATGACGGGTTCGTCTCGCCGCAGGTTCGTATGGAAGTTCTTACCGAAGACAGGAACAGCAAATGACGGCTGATCGCATCAGTGCAATTCTCTATCGCCACGACCCCGCGAACACGGGCTGCAGCGTGTGCGAGGACATGGAAGACGAATACGACCGCATCGCTGGCGCGATTGCGGAAATCCCGTTGGAGCAACTCACATTCGAAGCCTTTCGCGCCGTTCTCGTCGACGCGTTCTTTGAAGACGCGCTCTCTGACGAGGATTTAAGAAAGAGCCATGCCGAGATCGTCGGCGTTGGGGTTTGGCCATCAATCAAGAAACAAGCATAACGGGAGCACTCATGGCGGAAGTTGCTGGGTACGACGTGATTGGAGACATTCATGGTCACGCCGATGAACTGGAAGCACTGCTGAGAAAGCTGGACTACCGCAAGCAGGGTGGAACTTGGCGTCATCCTGAACGCACGGCTGTGTTCGTCGGCGACCTTATCGACCGAGGGCCGAAGCAACTGGAGGTCGTCGACATCGTTCGCAGGATGGTCGAGGAAGGCCACGCAAAGGCCACGATGGGAAATCATGAGTTCAACGCCATCGCGTGGCGAACGCTCGACGAGCATGGCAGCCCCCTTCGCGAGCACTCCAAGAAGAACGAAGATCAGCACGCCGCCTTTCTTGCTGCAGTTGATGGAAATCCGGAACTACACAAGGACGTTGTCGACTGGTTTCTGACCCTGCCGCTGTGGCTCGAACTGGACGGGATCAATGTGATTCACGCCTGCTGGCACACCGGGTATATGGACCGCTTCGCAGACCGTCTCGCGCCGGGGAATCGCCTGACACCAGAATTGATGAACGAAGCAGCGAGAAAACCTGCTCCAGGTGGCGAGGAAACCTTGTTCAATGCCATAGAAGTGTGGCTCAAAGGCCTTGAAGCTCCGCTGCCCGTCGGCGAAAAGTTCAATGACAAGGATGGCCATCCGCGGACAGAGGTGCGCGTTCGGTGGTGGGATGAAGGCGCAACCCTATATCCCGAGGCGGCGATGATAGAAGAACACATCCGCGCGCGGCTGCCTGCGGTCGAGATTCCGGAAGCCGCTCGATACCGCTATGAGCCACAGAGACCAGTCTTCTTCGGCCACTACTGGATGAGTGGCCACCCGTCCATTCAGAGCACTCTCGCGGCCTGTACAGACTTTTCTGTGGCCAAACAGGGCAAGTTGGTGGCCTACCGCTGGAATGGCGAGCAGAAACTCTCGAACGAAGGCTTCCACTACGTGCAAGACGGGCGGACTTGAATGGAGGTATTGCTAAGGCCAAATCAAAGAAGGGGAACGCCCCCACAGGGCTAGCCGCAAACTGTCTCGACTGTCCTAATCACCGGGCAATCCCCGACCCGGAGCCGGAAGACTGGTGCTTTGCCACTGACCTTGCGGTGGTATGGACTAAGGTGCAGAACCCAGTGCAAGACCCTGAATCTCGCTGGCTCTCGGACCGGAACCCCTATCGGTGCGTCGCACAGTCATGCCGGCCCCACCATTTACACGAGGACACGAACAGGCCCGGTTGGTGTCCGTTGCTGAATTGAGCCCACTCATCCAACCATGCCTCGGAAAAATCTGCCCTACCTCGATCAAGAGCGTCTGAACTACATCTTTGAAGCGGTCTACGACCCTCTGCCTGAGAACGCGGCAGAGACGCTCTACGGCGATGACAAGATGGCGTCTCTGCTGTGCGCGCTGAAGTCCGCGCAGGGTTTCAACCATCGCTTCCGTTGGGACGATACCTGCGACCTCTTCCACCAGTTCGACCCGATTCTTAATTTCGCGCACCACACGGAGGGCACGACCCTTTGGTTAGCGATGATTCTCGCCATTCAAGAGCTTTACGGGTTCTCGGACGAGAAGATGCGCAATCTGATGAAGATCATGACGATAAGAAAATGATTTTTATCATGTTTTCGACCCTCACGCGCCTAGCATTGATCGATGCGTAATAGATGCACTCTCCGAACCGCCATAATGTCGAGTGCGGCGCTGGACAAGGGGTCGCTGTCCATTCCCTGTCCAAACGCTGTTCAAATTGACCAACCGAATTGGGCGAAATCGAAAGAAGCGCAACAAACTAAGCGATTGTTATAAAACAACATTAGCACCGCCCTGCTCACCATCTACGACATGTACAAGGCGATGGATCGCGGCATGCGCATGGAAGGCATCCAGCTGATGGAAAAGCTCGGCGGCAAGTCGGGGCACTGGGTTTCTGGCAGCTGAAGCCGCTTGGGCGCAAAACCTTCATTGCGCGGCACAAGGGGCGAAAGCCGACAATGCGTGCCGCTAAAAGTCGCCCAGGAAACAGCGTAAGCCTCTGAATTCATTCTGTTGATCAAGACCAGACCAAGACAGGCACCGGAATTGCGTTCACGCCGGATGCAGTTTTGCTTCAAAGGTCAGGCGTGGTGCAGGCGCCACGCCCTAGTTTAAATCTGGAATGATCACGCAGGGAAATCATGGCAATCAAGGATATCAAGGCCTTTTCGGACAAAGCCCGCGCTGATGCGGCCCTCGGCGAACAGCTGAAGGCCTGTCAGAAAGTCAGGGAACTGCTCGCACTCGCGCGCGACAGCGGCTTCCCGATCGACGAAGTCGAACTCTATCCGCCCAACGAGCCGCAGTTCACCGAAGACCAGTTCTCCGAGCGGCTGTGCAAGGCGCTGCTGCGGGTCTGATCCGACAAGGGCCTGACATCCGTCAGGCCCGACCTTCCCCCGGCGCGAACAGCCTCAGCGCCCGCGCACCATGGACATGATCTGGCCCGCATCGAGCGAACCCGCCCGCTCCTGGATCTGCGGCAGATAACGCGCCTGCATCTCCTTGGCCGGTCCCAGCAGATTCTGGAACGTGTCGCGCAGCAGTTCGGTACTCATCTGCCGCCCGCCGCCGTAGTAGCGCCGCGCCACCTGACCGAGCGCATAGGTGGTGGCGAAAGAGAAAGCGACGCTGGTCGCAGACTTGCCGAGCTGGCGCCCCAAGCCGCCCCCGACCTTGCCCAGCAGCCCGCCAAGCAGCTTGCGCCCGAACTGTTCGAGATACTGCGAGGTCAGGCCAACGCCCATCGTGGCCAGCAGTTCGCGGATATGGCCCTGGTCGAGTTCGTGCCCATAGGTCTTTCCGATGCCATAGACCATCTTGATCTGCAGCGGAATGATCGCCATCGAGGCCCACGACTGCGGCAGAAGCTCGAGCGCCCCGTTCAGAATCGCGTAGTTGAGAATACTGCGGTCCATCTCGGCGTCCGCCGCCGGGTTCGATGCAGCGCGCGGGACTTCCTGACCGGCAGCCGCGCCCGCTGGCGCCATCGGCGCTGCCGCATCGATCAGGTCGGCCATTTCCTCACCCTGCTGGTCGACCGGCGCTGTCACCGCCCGCCCCAGACCCAGCGCGGCCGCGAGCGCATCGAGGAAGGCACGCTCGGCCGGACTGGTGTGACCGTCTGCATCGCACACGCAAACGGCCATCTCGTATGCAAGCTGCCGGTGGGTCGGCTCGCCCAGCGCGGCGACCGCATCGTCCAGGCTGACGCGCTTGAGCAAGACCTGCTGGTATAGACCGCGCAGATCGGCCGCACCGGCTTCTCCGCTCAGCGATTCGGCGATGCCGCGAATCTGTTCACGCTCCTGCTCGTCGTTCGCGCCATCTGCAAAGGCGGCCATCAGGGCGATGGTCAGGACGGCTTTCTGCTGATCTGCATTCATGATGTCTCGGGCTCGATGAAACGGGTGCACTCAAGACCCGATGAGCATGCTCGAGTTCCCCGCAGTGACGCAGGCGCCCGATCAGAAAGTCATGCGCCAGGGCAGTTCGCCCTGGATGAAGAGTCTGGCCTCGTCCGATGCAGGGCGAGAGAAGAAGCGCTGCGTCGGCGTGTGTTCGCACACCTTGCCGGCGGACAGAAAGACGATGTCATCCCCCAGCCGGGTAGCCTGTCCGAGGTTGTGGGTGACCATCAGGATGCGGGTGCCGTCGGTACGGATCTCGCGGATGATGCGCTCGACTTCCGCCGTTGCCGACGGATCGAGGCTGGCGGTGGGTTCGTCGAGCAGCAGCAGGCGCGGGCGGGTCAGCCAGGCGCGCGCAAGCGCCAGCCGTTGCTTCTCCCCGCCCGACAACTGGCGCGCGCTGTCACCGGCGCGATGTGCGAGCCCGATGCGCTCGAGCACGGCCATCGCCCTGCGCTGGCGCTCGGCCGCAGACACGCCGAGCGGCTTGAGTCCGAGCGCAACGTTCTCCAGCACCGTGGCACGCAACATCATCGGATGCTGGAACACCATCATCACTCCCCGCGCCGGACGCACACCACCGCCCCAGTCGATTGTCCCGCCGCTGGGTTCGACCAGGCCGCACAGCACGCGCAGCAACATGCTCTTGCCCGCTCCGTTGGGACCAAGCAAGAGCGTGATGCCCTCGCTGCCGAGCTGCAGATCGATGCCGTCGAGCACGGCATGTCCGTTGGGTGAAAAGCGCAGATTGTCGATACGGACAGGGAACATCGGACCTCGGTCAGTCGTAGCGTCGCATCGCCCACTGCCGCAGCAGGAAGGCAAAGGCGTTGAGCGCGAGAATGAGCAGGATCAGCACCACACCGAGCGCAATGGCCAGCGGCAGGTCACCCTTGCTGGTTTCCAGCGCAATGGCCGTCGTCATCACCCGGGTCGAGCGGTCGATGTTGCCACCGACGATCATTACCGCGCCCACCTCGCTCATGGCGCGGCCAAGGCCCGCGAGCACCGCGACCATCAGGGAGTGGCGACAGTCGTACAGCAGCGTGGTCACGCTTTGCCACCAGCTGAAGCACATGACCTGCAGCTCTTCGGCGTAGCGTTGCCACACATCCTCCACCACCTGGCGCGCAATCGCAGCCATCAGCGGGATCACCAGCAGGGTTTGCGCGACCACCATTGCAGCCGGGGTGTAGAGCAGGCCGAAGTCGCCGAGCGGCCCTGAGCGCGACAGAAACAGATAGACCACCACGCCCACCACGACCGAGGGCAGGCCCATCATGCCGTTGATGAGTACCGAGGCGGCATGCTTGCCGGGGAAACGCCCGACGGCCAGACAGGCACCGAGCGGAAGGCCGATGAGCGTGCCCAGCATGACCGCGCCTCCGCTGACCTTCAGCGACAGCCAGACGATTTCGCCCACTCGCGCGTCGAAAGTCGCGAGCAGGGCCAGTGCATCGGCAAAGGTGGAGGTGAACATCGACATCGCGGGGAGAATACCCGAATCCGCGCGACCTGCCGTGATCTAGGGCGGCCCTGGGGGCTGTTCCGGTGTGGCCGCCCTCGATTACACGCTGTCAGCCGCCACCCTTCTGCATCGAACGATCGAGCCTGGCGAGCCAGCTGCGCCGCGCCGGCTCGTCACCGCCTTCAAAGCAATATCTGACCTGCAGCTGAGGCAGCTCGAAAAGGCCCAGCTTTCGCACCGGCAACACGAGCAGTTCCAGCCTCAGGCGCTGCTCGCCATCGACAAGCAGCAAGCGCCCCTGCGCCGGACGGCTCACGTCTGCCCATGCGGCACGCAGGTCGCGCTCGAACTCCGCCGGTGTCGCCGTCACCAGACGCTCGACGATCTCCGGCACCGGACCATTGATGAAGGCCATCCTCAGCCGCCGGCGATCGGCGGCCAGATCGCCAGTTCGTCACTCGGCTGCAGACGGTGACGGATGCGCTCGGACGGCGGAATGAAGACACCATTGACCAGCACCAGATGCGCGCTGCGCTCGGGCACGTTGTAGCGGCGGATCAGGTCTGCCACCGTCGTCCCCTCCTCCACGTCGAGCTCAAGCCTGTTGCCCTTGCGATCGGCGGGAAGATAATCGGACAGCGAAGCAAACAGTTTGAACGCGACTTTCATCGTAACTTGCGCCCTCACCTTGCCAGCGCCATCGGCTGCGACGTTGCGACATAGGCATCGACGAACTGCAACGGTGTCTCAAGCAGGCGCTCTTTCCACTTCCCGAGTTTGACCTGCCCGTGAATCAGGCCGCGCAGGGCACCGACATGCTCGGTCAGCCCGATCGATGTGGCACCGATCAGTACATCGTCCTTGAACTGCAGGCTGAGGTAGCGACTGCGCATTTCATCCACATGCTCGACGCCCTCACCGCCCTTGTCCGCCGCCTCACCCCACCATTGTCCGAACGAGGTCGAGATCAGGCCCAGGGTATCGAGCACGTTGATGGCGAGCACGCCGTTGAGGCAGTTGTCCCGTCCCGCCATGTTGAGCGCGGCCACGCGCGCCTGATCGGCAGCGTTGGGCTGAATCGCGGCGACGAGGTGGGCGCCGGTAAACACGTCCGGTGCCTCGGCGACGTCACCCGCTGCGTAGATACCTTTCACGCTGGTTTCCAGATGGTCGTCCACCAGCACGCCCTTGGCCACATGCACGCCCGTTCCCTCAAGGAAGGCGACGTTCGGCGCCACGCCCGCGGCAACGATCACCAGATCGCAGTCGATCTTGGCACCCGTGCTCAGGCTCACCGTCAGAGGTGAGCCCGCACCGCAGTCAATGCGATTGACCCCGGCCGAGGTGACCACCTTCACACCCTTGTTCTCGACCCACTCCTTGATCATGCCGCCCGCTTTCGGCGTCATCATGCGCGGCACCATGCGGTCGCCCATCTCCACGACGGTCAACTCTACACCGCGCTTGGCCAGCGCCTCCATGATGATGCAGCCGATGAAGCCGGCGCCCAGCTGCAGCACCCGCGCACCGGGCTTCGCGTGTGCGGCGATCGCACGCGCATCCTCCAGGGTCCAGCAGGTCTGCACCTCGGGCAGGTCGACGCCCGGAATCGGCGGGCGCACCGGGTGCGAACCGGTCGCGATCAGGAGACGGTCGTAGTCCTCGAAATGGCCGTCGAAAAACAGCATGCGCTGCTTCTCGGTGTCGAGCGCCACGGCCCGCCCGCGCAGTTCGCGGATGCGCAGCTGCTCGAAGTGGCCCGGCGCTTTGCGCAGCCAAGTGCCCTTCTCGTCGATGTTCTCTTCCAGCAGGTAGGGAATCGCCATGCGCGAATACGGCGGTGAGTCCTCGTTCCCAACCAGCACGATCTCGTCCTGCGGCGCGGCGCGGCGCAGGGTTTCGGCGGCCACCACACCAGCGGGGCCGTTACCGAGTATCAGGTGTTTCATCAGGCATCCTCGATGCTCAGCCGCGGGCGCCCTTGCGCAAAGCGCCCGCGATCATTGCAAGTTCGACCAGCGCGATTACAGGCCCAGACGAGCCTTGGTCTCCGCGGTCGGCACACCGTCCGGCGTCCAGCCACGCACCTTGTAGTACTCCGGCAGCATGGTCGCCAGCCCATTGACCAGGCCCTTGGCCGGACCGGTCTTGGCCGGTTCGGTGGTCAGGCGCGGCGGCAGGTTGTCGTCCTTGGAGGTAAAGCCGGCGGCGTTGTTGAACTCACGCTCCATGTTCCAGATGCGCTCGCCCACCTCGTTGAGCTTGTCCATGCTCCAGTCGCCCTCGCAGGCGGCGTCGAGCTGGGGCTGCACATCGGCCAGGGTCCACGCAAAGCTGGTGAAGACGCAGATACCGGCAGAGTCGAACACCGCGGTGGCATCCTGGAAAGCCTTGACCAACTCCGGTTTGCCCTCGGTGGTGAGCGGATCGGTCTTGACCGGAATGCCGAGCACTTCGGAAGCCACGGTGTAGCCGCGCAAATGGCAGGCGCCGCGGTTCGAGGTGGCGTAGGCCAGGCCCATGCCCTGGATGCCGCGCGAATCGTAGGCCGGGAATTCCTGGCCCTTCACGCTCATCGACAGCTCGGGATGACCGTACTTTTCGCACAGGCGCTTGGAGCCGAGGCCGATCTCCTTGCCAAAGCCCTCGCCATTTGCCGTCATCTCCACCAGCTTCGCCAGCGCCTCGGCAGAGCCGAAGGGCGAATCGATGCCGATCTTGGCCGAATCGAGCACGCCCATGTCGTACAGCTCCATCACCGCACCCACGGTCGCACCGAAGGAGATCGGGTCCATGCCCTGCTCGTTGCAGATCATGTTGGCGTACTGCAGGGCCTCGATATCGCCCACGCCGTTGGCTGCGCCCAGTGCCCAGGCGGCCTCGTACTCCAGACCGCCGGACGCACCCCAGTACTTGGGACTGTTCTTGACGGTGAAGTGGCCCTTGTCGATCTCCGAAATTCGTCCGCAGGCAATGGTGCAGCCGAAACACGCGGCATTGGTCACCAGCTGCGGCTTGCCGTCGCTCTCGCGCTTCTCGTGCATCGCCTCGGCGGAGATCTTGCCTGCGTCCTCGAACTGCACGTCGCGGTGGTTGCGCGTCGGCAGCGCCCCCATCTCGTTGATCACGTTCATCAGCACCTGGGTGCCGTACTTGGGCAGCCCCTGGCCGGTCACCGCGTTATCCGCCAGCACCTTCTTGGCGTCGGTGGTCGCCTTCATGAAGGCCTTGAAGTCGTGAATGCCGGACACGCCCTTGGTGCCGCGCAGCGCGACCGCCTTGAGGTTCTTCGAGCCCATCACCGCGCCCACGCCGGAGCGCCCTGCTGCGCGGTGCAAGTCATTCACCACGCAGGCGAACATGACTTCGTTCTCGCCCGCCAAGCCAATCGAAGACACCCGCACCAGCGGGTCCTGCAGCTCGTGCTTGATCGTTTCTTCGGTTTCCCAGCAACTGCGGCCCCAGAGATGTCCGGCGTCGCGCAGCTCGGCCTTGTCGTTCTCGATGAAGAGATAGACCGGCTTGGGCGACTTGCCCTCGAAGATGATCATGTCCCAGCCGGCAAACTTGAGCTCGGCGCCAAAGTAGCCGCCCGAATTCGAGCACGCGATGGCCCCGGTCAGCGGCCCCTTGGTCACCACCGTATAGCGCCCGCCGGTCGATGCCATGGTGCCGGTCAGCGGACCGGTAGCCATGATCATCTTGTTGTCGGGTGACAGCGGATCGACCTTGGGATCGATTTCCGATACCAGGTACTTGGTAGCCAGACCGCGCGAACCCAGATATTCCTGGGCCCACTTCATGTTCAGCGGCTCTTCCTTGCATGTGCCCGCAGTCAGATCGACACGCAGGACTTTTCTGTTCCAGCCCATGGTTTCTCCTCCTTCAGGCAGCGGTGGTCGGCGTATTGGCCTTGGCGGCCCAGGTGCGCATCTTGTCCAGCCCGGTCCAGTCGGCGTCGATGTAGGTGATCGCCGCCGTCGGACAGGCCTCGGCACAGGCAGGATTGCCATCGCACAGGTCGCACTTCTGCACCTTGCCCGAATCCTGGTTGTAATTGATCGTGCCGAAGGGGCAGGCAATCGTGCACACCTTGCAGCCGACACAGGTGTCTTCGAACACCATCTTTGCGCCGGTGGCAAGGTCGATTCGGATCGCATCGACCGGACAGGCGTTCAGGCACCAGGCTTCGGTGCACTGAGTACAGGTGTACGGCACCTTGCGCCCCTCGGCCTCGAAGTTGAATACCTTGATCCGTGATTTGCTGGGATTAAAGACCCCGGTGTGCTCATAAGAGCAGGCCATCTCACACTGCAGACAGCCGGTACACTTTGCGGGATCAATATGAAGTGATTTCCACATCGACCTTCTCCTCCGAAATGCATTGTTATGACAGTGATGAAGCACTCCCTATGAAGCACACTTCATACCTGCCTTCGAGGATACGCCCGACCCGGGACGGGACAAGCGCAGGAAAACCCCTAGTACTAATGGATTAGACAGCCCGTAACGCAGCCTTATTTCATGCGGCCGATCTTGCGATACAGGGTGTTGCGGCTGATACCGAGGCGGCGTGCTGCGGCCGACACGTTGCCACCCTCTTCGAGCATCACGCGGGAAATCACATCAAGCTCGATCTCGTCCAGACTCCGACCAGCCTTGCCTTGCGCGGGCATTACCGCAGGGGCCGGCGAGGACGCAACCTCCGCGCTGGCCTGCCCGCTCTCGGCATCGTCCATCGGGTCGGAACCGAACAATTCCTCAGGCAGGTGCAGTGGCAGAATCTCGTACTCGTCTTCATCCAGCAACGCCACTGCGACCCGGATCACGTTTTGCAACTGACGCACATTGCCCGGCCAGGGGTAGCGCTCGAAGAAGTCGAGCACCTGTTCGCTGATCGTCACCTCGCCACGTGCGGCCTCGACTTCGGACGCCAGAATGATGGCGACGATCGAGCGGATGTCACTGCGGTCGCGCAGGGGTGGCAGGGTGACGGTAAGGCCATTCACCCTGTAGTAGAGATCCTCGCGGAAGCTGCCGTTACGCACAGAATCCCGCAGCACCCGGTGGGTCGCACACACAAGGGTGATATCGACCGGCACATTGCGTTGAGCGCCCACCGGCGTCACGCAGCGCTCCTGAAGCACCCGCAGCAGACGTGCCTGCATCGCCAGAGGCATGTCACCGATCTCGTCGAGAAACAGCGTGCCGCCATGCGCCTGCTGGATCTTGCCCACGGCACCTTCGCGCCGCGCACCGGTAAAGGCACCGCCGACATAACCGAAGAGTTCGGATTCGATCAGGTTCTCCGGAATGGCGGCACAGTTCACTGCAACGAACGGCCCGTCCTGACGCGGACTGGAATAGTGAAAAGCGCGCGCAAACAACTCCTTGCCCACCCCGGACTCGCCCTGCACCAGCAACGGAATGTCCTTACCCATGATCCTCGCCGCACGGTCGAGCGCGAGTTGCAGGCGCGCATCGCCGGTTGCCAGACACTCAAGCGTTGCACGCCCGTTGCGCCGATCACAGGGCGGCGTCTTGCGCCCGCCAACTGCAGCAACTGCGCTGCGCTCACCGGCAACAGGGGCAACAGTGCTTGCGGAGAGCGGAACGCTGCCCCGCAAACGTACATACAGACGCTGATTCGCCCGCAAATCCAATGCCTGCATGGAGCCGGGGTCGCGCACGCAGCGATCGAGAAACACCCCGAAAGGCACCCGGAACAAAGAATTAAACTCCCCGCCAGCCAAAGGTCCGGGGGAAATGCCCAGCAAGGCGCGGGCGACAGGATTCGCCCCGACAACACGGCCCTCAGGCGACACTGCGAGCAATCCCTCCTGCAACCCACCCACACATTCCGGGCGGACGTGCATCGCCATCAGTATGTGACGGGAGAACTCGAACTCGAAAAGTCGCTTTTCCAGCAACTGGGCGGCGAGTCGCGCCAACCCAAGCGTGTGGCGCTGGTTGCTGCGGTAGTCGCCGGAGATGTCCAGCACGCCGGCGATTTCGCCGCAGGGGTTGAACACCGGAGATGCGCTGCAGGTCAGCACACCATTGCGGTCAAGAAAGTGCTCCGCACCAATAACCTCGACCGGTGCAGCCTCGATGAGCGTCGTGCCGATTGCATTGGTCCCGCGCACGTCCTCGCGCCAGGATGATCCCGGCTGCAATGCCACGCGCTGCGCTTTGCTGACGAAGTCCGGGTCGCCCAGACTGTGCAGGATCATGCCCTGACAATCAGCCAGAATGACCATGCTCCCGGATGCACGAATCTGATCGAAGACGTGCTCCATGATCCCGGCCGCATTGCTGAGCAGGCTTTCGCTCTGCTCCCGCGCCTCGGCAAGTCCGCAGCGCCCTTCCGGGTCACCCCGTCCGTCATCACGGTAATCAACTCCGCTGTCACGACAACGCAGCCAGGAACGCAGCACCTCCTGCGGCACCTCGCCCTCTGGAAAGTCCCCGCGCTCGAAAAACTGTCGGCGAGCTTCGAGCACACGCAAATCATGCGGACTCGTGGTCATTGGATGACCTGTCATCTTGTCTCCTCCAGATCCCCTGCTGTCTGATTTTTATTCAGGGAATGTTCCAAAACTTAGCACCTGTCTCAAAGCGCAGCAACCGCTGCTCACGGACAGTCACTGCTCCGTCAGCAATTTCCTTGCCAGTGCTAGCAAGCGCCATGAGTGGCACAGCCTTTGCAGAGCATGAGCACACCAGGCCACACAGCGCCTGAAAAGCAGAACCCGACAATCAGCCAGGAGGAAGACAAAAGTGGACCACAAGGACAACAAGGAGAGGATTTCCCGCACGCTGCGCAAGGCCGTCTGTGCTGCTGCACTCGCCGGCATTGCGGGCCTCGCGGGGGCGCATGGTGATGTAACGCCACAGGCTGTCGATGTATCCACGCTGAAGGCCCTGGGCAAGGACTGGCTCCCTGCCAACCCCTACCGCAAGGATAAGGAAGCCATCCGCATCGGTGACTCGGCCTACAACCAGAACTGCGCACGCTGCCACGGGCTGGGTGCCGTCTCGGGTGGCATCGCACCGGACCTGCGCTACCTGCCGGAAGGTGACGAAGGCGACGAGATCTTCATGCAGCGCATCCGTGACGGCGCCAGCCGCGGCGGACGTGTTTACATGCCGCCGTTCGAGGGCATCCTGCCTCAGGAAGCGATGTGGTCCATTCGCGCATGGCTGGAGACCGTCCGTGAAGAATGAACGCAGACACTTTCTCCTGAGCGCAGGCGCGATGCTGGTCGCCGCAGCGCTGCCCGCGCATGCAGCGGCAGCCGAACTCGAACTGCAACAGCCTGGCGCACTGCGCATTGCGGTCTACGCCAACTATCCGCCCTGGTCGGACAAGGGCCAGGGCATTGATATCGCGCTGGGCAGGGCACTGGCGGCCCGGCTCGGGCTGCGCGCTGAATTCGCCGAGTTTCCGGCCGACGAAGACATGAGCGACGACCTGCGCAACATGGTGTGGAAGGGCCACTACCTGGGCATGCGCCCGGGCGACGTGATGCTGCACGTACCGGTCGATCGCAACTTTGCCGCCAACAACGACAAGGTCGCGATCTTCGCACCCTACCACCTCGAAACCATGGCGATTGCGCGCAACAGCGCGCGCATTCCAGCCATTGCGGGGTCGGCCGCCAACGCATTCGAGGTGTTCACGCGCGAGCGCATCGGCGCCGAACTCGACACCCACGGGAGCGACTTCATGCTCCATGTGCTCAACGGTCGCCTGCGTGACCAGGTCACTCACTACCGCAGCATTCCGTTCGCAGCGGCAGGGCTGAAGGCCGGCGAAGTGGCTGCCGTAATCGGCACCCGCACCGAACTTGAAGTGGCATTCAAGGATGCACCGGGCGTTGCCATCGACAGTCTGCAGATGCCCGAGCTCCGCGTGACTGGCTGGCCGCTGGGCATGGCAGTAAAAGCCGATCATCCGGCGCTTGCCGCAGCGCTAGGAGACGCACTGGCAGAACTTCAGCGCAGCGGCGAACTCGGCCGCATCTTCAGTGAAAACGGCAGCACTCATCGTCTACCCGGAGGAATCTGACTCATGACAACACGCCAGAACAGCCCTAAGAACACTCTCCGTCACACCTTGCTCTGTGTGGCATTTGCAGGCCTTGCGCCCGGCCTCGCCGGCGCAGCCCCGTTTGCCTATGTCCCCAATGAAAAATCGGGCACGGTCAGCGTCATCGACACCGAAACCGATCAGGTCGTCCGCACCCTCAGCCCCAGCGAACGTCCGCGCGGCATCGCCGTTTCTCCAGACGGCACACGGCTGTATCTGACCAACTCGCCCACCGAGTCGGTCGTGGTCCTGGCCTTGCCCGAAGGCAACAAGGTTGCCGAGTGGAAGGTTGGTGAATCACCCGAGGGCTCTCACGCCTCGCACGATGGTCGCTATTTGTCCGTCGCGGTTGAGGAAGAGGACAAAGTCGCACTTATCGACACCAGCAACGGTGCGGTGCTGGCGAAAATTCCGGTGAAGGGTGAAAACCCGGAGCACGCGGTGTTCAGCCCTGACGGGCGCTGGCTTTACGCCAGTGCGGAAGACGCCAAGCAGGTCGACGTGATCGACGTCGCCAGCCGCAAACAAGTGGCGCAGATTCCGGTTGGCAAGCGCCCGCGCGGCATCGGTTTCACCCCGGACGGCAGCCGCGCCTATGTCGCCTGCGAGCTGGCGAATACCGTCTATGCGATCGATACCGCCACCCACAAGGTCATTGCGAAAATTCCTGCCGGCAACTTCTCCAACGGCATCGCCATCCGGCCCGATGGCAAGCGTGTGTTCGTATCGAATGGCCGTGACGGCACGGTGATGGCCATCGACACCGCGAGCAACACCATGATTGCCACCATGCCGGTGGGCAAGCGCCCGTGGAACATGGCGATCACGCCTGACGGCAAGAAGCTCTACGTGGCCAACGGTCGCTCGAACAGTGTCAGCGTGATCGACACTGAGGCACTCACCGTGCTTGGCGAGATCGCCGTGGGCGAATTGCCTTGGGGCGTCGAGATCAAATGAGCACGCAACGCTACGGTCGCGGCGCCATGCTGCTGCACTGGGGCCATGCCGTTCTGGTGCTGGGCATGATCGGCTGGGGCCTGTATATGGCCGATCTGCCCAAGGGCCCCGACCGCAGTTTTGCAATCGGCGTGCACAAGTCCTTCGGCATCGTGGCAATCCTCGTCGTCGCGGTCCGCCTGCTATGGCGCCGCAGCCATCCTGCGCCGGTCGATCTTCGGCTCTCCCGGGCCGAGCACAAGCTTGCCGCAGCGGGGCATCACCTGCTCTACCTGCTGCTGGTGCTGACCCCGCTCGCTGGCTATCTGTCTGCCAGCTTCACGCAGTATCCGATGCGTTTCTTTGGCATCGTCATCCCCAAGCCTGGCTGGCCCGACGAAGGGATCAATGCCTTCTTCAACGCGAGCCACGGCTTTCTGGCGTGGTCGCTGATGGGGGTGATCGGCATTCATCTGGCGGCCGTCGTGTTGCACAGCATCAAGAAGAAGCCGGTTCTCGGGCGCATGCTGCCAGGCAGTAAACCGATCGACTGAGTCGGGAAACGGTGTCGCAGGCAAACATACGACACCTGTTCCAAAACGAGACACCTGCTCCACTCCGGAGCAGGTGTTTTTTCTTGCTCAATCCTTTGCGCCCGAAAGAATCCACTCAATTGCGGCCTTCAGATTGTCGTCGCTGATCCTGCTTTCGTCGTTCGGCGTCATCGGAATGGCGCCCCAAACACCTGAGCCACCATGGCGCACCTTGTCAAAGAGTGCGGATGCTGCGCCAGCCTGCCCCTCGTACTTCGCGGCCACCTCGCGATAGGCCGGCCCCACCATCTTCTTGTCCACTGCATGACAGGCCACGCAGCGCGCTTTCTTCACGATCTCCATCGAAGCCATTGCCGACGCCGACATCGAGGCCATCAGCACGGCCCCCACTACCATCGTCCTGATCATCACGGTTTTCACTCCTTGCCTGGGTGCGAGCCGCACCCCTCTGTTGGGAAACGGGATTTCAAACAACACCGGCCGCCACCAGCCCGGCCCACTCTTCATCGGTAAACAGCCGCGAGCGGGTGTGAAAGCTCTTGCCTTCAGGCCCTTCCAGCGAGAACGTTCCACCTCCACGCGTATCGAGCACATCAATGATCAGCTGCATGTGCTTCCAGTACTCGTACTGCGAGCTGCTGATATAGAAAGGACAGCCGCCGATCTCGCCCAGGCGCACATCCTGATCGGTGCACAGCTCGCCCGGCAGATAACAGTTGGCGGCACTGCCGTCACAGCATCCACCTGACTGGTGGAAGATCAGCTCACCATGCTTGGCGCGCAGCACGTCGATCAGTGCCAGCGTCGCTTCGGTTGCAATGACTCTCTCGACCATGACGGCCTCCATCGTTGCAAAAAAAGCGGGCGGCAATTGCCGCCCGTGAACTCACTTTCATGAGGAGGGAGAACTTCAGGCAGCCCCGCATATGCCAAGCCGGCATGCGGGGCCTTGCATCAGAAGAAGCCGAGCTTCTTCGGGTCGTAGCTGACCAGCAGGTTCTTGGTCTGCTGATAGTGGTCGAGCATCATCTTGTGCGTCTCGCGACCGATACCGGACTCCTTGTATCCGCCGAAGGTGGCGTGTGCCGGATAGGCGTGATAGCAGTTCGTCCACACACGACCGGCCTTGATCGCGCGGCCCATGCGGTAGGCAGTGCTGCCGTCGCGCGACCACACGCCGGCACCCAGTCCGTAGAGGGTATCGTTGGCAAGCTCGAGCGCTTCGGCTTCGGTCTTGAAGGTGGTCACCGCCAGCACCGGTCCGAAGATCTCTTCCTGGAAGATGCGCATCTTGTTGTGGCCCTTGAACAGGGTCGGCTTGACGTAGTAGCCGTCACCCAGCTCGCCCTCCAGCTGCGCCCGGCCGCCACCGATCAGCAGCTCGGCACCTTCCTGCCGGCCCACATCCATATAGCTCATGATCTTGCTCAGCTGCTCTTTCGAGGCCTGTGCGCCCATCATCACGTCGGTATCGAGCGGGTTGCCCTGCTTGATGGCTGCGACGCGCTCGAGCACGCGCGACATGAACTTGTCGTAGATCGACTCATGGATCAGCGCACGCGACGGGCAGGTGCACACTTCGCCCTGGTTGAAGGCAAACAGCACCAGACCTTCGATCGCCTTGTCGAAGAACTCGTCGTCGGCATCGGCGATGTCGGCGAAGAAGATGTTGGGCGACTTGCCGCCCAGCTCGAGCGTTGCCGGAATCAGGTTGTTTGCAGCGGCCTGGGCGATCACGCGGCCGGTGGAGGTGGAGCCGGTGAAGGCGATCTTTGCAATGCGCTTGCTGTTGGCCAGCGGCATGCCGGCTTCGCGACCGAAACCGTTGACCACGTTGAGCACGCCCGGCGGCAGCAGATCGGCGATCAGCTCGGCCAGCACCAGGATGCTGACCGGCGTCGATTCAGCCGGCTTGAGCACCACGCAGTTGCCGGCGCCGATGGCAGGCGCCAGCTTCCAGGCTGCCATCAGGATGGGGAAGTTCCACGGAATGATCTGACCCACCACGCCCAGCGGCTCGTGGAAGTGGTACGCCACGGTATTCTCGTCGAGATCGCTCAGGCTGCCTTCCTGCGAGCGCAGGCAGCCGGCGAAGTAACGGAAGTGATCAACCGCCAGCGGGATGTCGGCATTGAGCGTCTCCCGAATCGGCTTGCCGTTATCCACGGTCTCGGCATAGGCAAGGATCTCGAGGTTGGCTTCGAGCCGGTCCGCGATCTTCAGCAGGATGTTGGCGCGTTCGGCCGGTGGTGTGCGGCCCCAGGCGTCAGCAGCAGCATGCGCAGCATCCAGTGCGAGTTCGATGTCTTCCGCGGTGGAGCGGGCGGCCTTGCAGAACACGGCGCCGGTAATCGGCGTGATGTTGTCGAAGTACTGCCCCTTGACCGGCGGAACCCACTCGCCACCAATGTAGTTGTCGTACTTTTCCTTGAACTGAACCTTGGCACCAGGCCTGCCGGGCATTTCGTAGATCATTTTTTGTCTCCTTCCGGGTGAGCGAATAACGCGGTGTTGCGTTGCGCTCTATTCGCAGACGCCATGCCAGCCCCAGAGCCATTGCGTTCAATTCTGGAAAAACCCCATATTTTTCCGACACATGCCACATTTCCGAGGCACATGCACCGGTATCGGGCTGCGGGCTTCTGTCACCCACCGCAGTGTTCAATTTGGGTACATCTGCTCAAATGCGATGCAGGCAGCCCTATGAATCAGGCTGCATATCGACGCACACAAGGCGCATGCAACAGAATTTGTGCAGTAGAAACAAGCACGCCGCACCCAGGAGGGTTAACGTTCGCGGAAGGCACGTTTCCTGCATCAAAAACATCATGAACAAGGCAAGCTCATCCGTTGCGCTCCCTCCCAACCTGCGCGCCTCCTGGCTGCGCAGCCAGGCGCATGGGCTGCAGACCGACCAGCCACTTCCGCTCGATCCGCTGAACCGGGCAGATCTCGCAGACCGTCTCGAGTCCAACGCCCGCCTGGTGACGTTCTCGCAACCGGTCATCGAGAACCTGCTGCGCCAGATCGACAGCAGGGACGCAACCGTACTCCTGACCGACGATCAGGGGCTGATCCTCAGTGCAAATGGAGACACCGGCTTTCTGGACCGCGCCGCCCGCGTCGCGCTCGGCCCCGGCGCAGCGTGGAGCGAGGACGCCATGGGCACCAATGCCATCGGCACGGCGCTCGCGACTGGCGACATCATCGCGGTTCGCGGGCATGAACATTTTCTCGAGCGCAACCGCTTCCTGACCTGCGTCGCGATCCCCATCCTGGCGCCCACCGGCGGCATCGCAGGCATCCTCGACATCTCGACCGATGCCAATGCCAATCTGTCGCATTCCAATGCGCTGTTGCGCACGACGGCCGAGATCATCGAACACCGCCTCGTCGAGAGCATGGACGACGGCTTTCTTCGCGTGCGCTTCCACAACCGCCCTGAACTGCTCGGCAGCCCCCTCGAAGCCATTGCGGTGTTCGACGAAGGCGGGCGAGTGATGGCCTGCAACCGTAACGCCCGCAACCTGCTCAGGCTGCATCAGGAGTATCCAGACGCAAGCTGCGAAGACTGCTTCGCCATCACCTGGCAAAGACTGCTCGACTGGGCAGCGCTCGATCAGAGCCTGCCCTTCCCGCTGCGCGCCCGACAGGGCCAGACTCTGGCGGCGCGTGTCAGTCTTCACCACTGCCCGCTCAACTTCAGCCAAAGCCGCGCTAGCGGCAAGACGGCGACACTGGGGGCAGGCAGTCCGCCCGCAGCGAACGCGGACAGCGTCGTTGCCGTCGCACGCAGCACGCCATCCGGCGACCCTCGCGTCATCGCTGCCACGACACAGATCCGCCGTTGGGCCAGTGGTACAGGACCGGTGCTGATCGAGGGTGAAACGGGCACCGGAAAGCACTACCTGGCGAGCGCGCTCTGGCACGAACACGCCCCCGGAACACCGTTGATCCAGATGGATTGTCGGGCGCTCGCTTCCAGCGCCGACATCGGCACCGACCTGGCAGTCGCAATGCAGCAGGCCAGCGGCGGTGCGCTCTATCTGAGCGACATCGACACCCTGCCACTCGCATGGCAGGGCACCCTGTTCGAAAATGCTGCGCGCCTCAGCCCGCGGCTCATTGCCACGACCCGTCGCAACCTGGACGTCCTGGTCGACGAAAACCGCTTCAACATGAGCGCCTTCGTCGCCAGCCACGGCACCGAAGTCCACCTGCCGCCCCTGCGCCGCCGCAGCGACTTCGACAGTCTGGTGCGCGGTATCGTCCGCGAGGAATGTCCCGACCGTCCGATGTACGTCTGCCCCGACGCCCTCGCCCTGCTGCGCAAACACCGCTGGCCCGGCAACCTGAGCGAACTTCACAACCGCCTGCGCCTGATCCTCGCGCTGATGGGCGACGAAGCCGGGCAACTGTGCCCGGACGACATCCCCGAAGAGCTGCTGGAGCAGATCGGCGACTGAAGGTGCGACAGACGCAGGCCTGCCCTGCCCGTAATCTCAATGATTGAAACGGCGGCTGTTTCGCGCAGAGGCACAGAGGACAACTCGTGCAGTCGTGCTTCTCCGCGTCCTCCGCGCCTCCGCGTGCCACTACCCCCTTTGGTACAGTGACGTTCCTGTCAGAGAGCCACAAAGCGGATATTTTCCATGCACATCAACGCGGACTTCTCCCTGCGCGCCGTCGTACAACATCAGGACCTGCCCTGGGTCAGATCTCCCGCTGGTGGCGTCGAGCGGCGGATGCTTGAGCGCGATGGCGACGAGGTGGCGCGCGCGACCTCGATCGTCCGCTACCTGCCCGGGGCAAGGTTCGAGCGCCACCTGCATGAGCTGGGCGAGGAGATCTTCGTGCTCGAGGGCACATTCAGTGACGAATCTGGCGACTACGGCGCGGGCACCTATCTGCGCAATCCCCCGGGGTCGTCGCACGCGCCGCACTCGGCCACGGGCTGCGTGCTGTTCGTGAAACTGCGTCACATCAACCCGGCGGATCAGGCCCATCTGGCGATCGATACCACGACCGCGACCTGGTATCCGGGGCTTGTGCCCGGCCTGTCAGTGCTACCGCTTGCCGAGTTCGGTACCGAGCACACGGCGCTGGTGCGCTGGGCACCGGGGACCTGCTTCAACCCGCACCGTCACTACGGCGGCGAGGAAATCTTCGTCATCGACGGCGTATTCGAGGATGAATTCGGACGCTACCCTGCGGACACCTGGATACGCAGCCCTCACCTGAGCCAGCACGAACCCTTCAGCCGCGAGGGCTGCACCATCCTTGTCAAGACCGGCCATCTGCCCCTCCCCGCCGACATCGCGTCAGGGAAATGACATTTGCGGCTGCGGGGATGAGCACCTATGCTCCAGAGGCACACCCGACGCGCAGTGCCGTGCTTCGCGCTCACGCCGGGCGCTGAAGCGGAAGACATTTTCATGCATGCCCGAAGCATGTGTTTGCGGCACCGTCGAATATCGACTGTGAAGGCTCACGTACATGGACAAGGATATGCCGGACCTCGACCGCGAAACCCATGCGCTTCAGGAACCCGATGCGCACACGCGCAAATTTCAGGCAGTCGCAAGCTGGGTGGTCGTGGTCATCCTGATCGGCTTCGGCTCCTACGCCTTGATGAAGCTCGTGTCCGTGCATGAAACCCCGGGCACCTACTGGCGTGATCTGATCCGCGAGCAGTTTCCGGTGCTGGTGGGTTTGCCCATGGCCGGGCTGGGCGCGCTGTTCGTCACCCTCATTCTGCGGATTTCGACCGGGCCGCTGGAGTTCGAGATGGCGGGCGTCAAGTTCAAGGGCGGCGCCGCACCGATCGTGTTCTGGATCATCTGCTTTCTGAGCATCGTGCTGTCCATCCGGATGCTGTGGCAGAGCTGATCCGCGCGCAGAACTACTTCCAGCTCACCGTCGATGCAAACAGGTAGCCCGCGCCGTACACCGTCTTGATCACCTTGGCGCGTTGCGGGTTTTCCTCCAGCCGGCGGCGCAGGCGCGACACCCGCAGGTCGATGCTGCGATCGAGCGCCGACACATCGCGTCCGCTGAGCAGCTGCTCACGCGACAGAATCTGGTTGGGATGCTCGAGCATCGTGATCAGCAGCTGTGCTTCGGCCAGACCAAGGGTGTCTTCCCTGCCGTCGGCGCTGATCAGCCGGTGCGTGCCGAGCTCGAAGCGCCAGCCCGCAAACTGCGCGACCTTGGCCGCGCCCAGCGCAAGGTCGGGCTGCGCCGGCTCATAGCGTCTCAGCACGCTGCGCACACGGGCAATGAGTTCGCGCGGCTCGAAGGGTTTGAGCACGTAATCGTCCGCGCCCAGTTCCAGCCCCATCACCCGGTCCGAGGTATCGGTCCGGCCGGTGACGATGAGCAGGCCGAAGCGATGCCGCGCGCGCACCTGCTGCAAGACCTCCATGCCATCCATGTCCGGCAGTCCGAGATCGAGAATGCACAGCTTGGGTTGCTGCCCCCTCAGCCGGCGCAGGAAATCACTGCCGGTTCGAAACACCTCGCACTCATAACCAAAACGCTGCAGGGCGCCTTCAATCAGTCGTGCAACAGTTGCGTCATCTTCGACCACATGGATGAGCACGCTATCCTTGACCTGCATCCAGCCCCCGTATTTTCTTCTGTCGATGTACCCGTCTAGCGCCCCAAGGATGTGAGCGCTGCCGCAAGCTTATCGCGGCTGAAGGGTTTGTCCAGCATCGGGACGTCATCATCGCCTCTGCGCCCCGGCTCCGAACTCGCGTAACCGCTCATCAGCACCACCGGAAGATCGGGACGGAAGCGTCTCACGAAACGCGCCAGCGCGCGTCCGTCCATGCCGCCGGGCATGACCACGTCGGACAGCACGAGCGCGATCGACGCGACGTTTTCCACCATGTCGGCCGCCTCGTTTCCGCTTTCCGCCTCCAGCACGGTGCACCCGAGCGAAGCCAGCTGCTTTCGCACCACCTTGCGCACATCGTCATCGTCCTCGACCAGCAGCACGAGGCGGTCCTTGAGGTCCATCCCGACAGAGGCCGGCGCATCCAGCTGCAAGGTCACGGCGGGGCGTGCTGCGCACGGCAGGATCAGCGCCACCGTGGTACCGACCGCCTGGCGGCTGCGAATCCGCACGCCGCCGCCGGACTGCTTGATAAAGCCGTACACCATGGCCATGCCCAGGCCACTGCCCATGCCGAATTTCTTGGTGGTGAAGAAGGGCTCGAACACGCGGGCGACGGTCGCACCGTCCATGCCCATGCCGTTGTCGCTCACCGCGATCTGCACATAGTTGCCGGGCGGCAGCTCGAGGTCGGCCGCCTCCGCCCGCCCCAATGGTTCGAGCGAAGACTCGATGCACAGCGCGCCGCCGTTCGGCATCGCATCGCGTGCATTGAGCGCCAGATTGAGCAGGGCGCTCTCGAGTTGGTGCGCATCGACCATGGCGACCAGCTGATCGGTTTTCGACTGGGTGAGGATGGAGATATTGCCCGGCACCGAGCGCCGGATCAGGCGCGCCATGCTCAGGACGAGCTCGTTGACCTCCACCGGCTCGGGCGCCATCGGCTGCTGGCGCGAAAAGGTGAGCAGGCGCTTGATCAGCGTGGAGCCGCGCTCCGCAGCCTCCAGCGTCGGATCGACAAACTCGTCGATCACCGGATGACCGGGAAGCGTCTCGCGCAGCCCGGCGAGATTGCCCATCACCACCGTCAGCATGTTATTGAAGTCGTGCGCGAGACCACCGGTGAGCTGGCCGATGGCTTCCATCTTCTGCGCCTGCGCCAGCGCGCTGAAGGTGCGCCGCTGTTCGGTGATATCGACCGCATGGACAAAGCAGCCGATCACCTCGCCGTCCGGCCCCACGTCGGGCACAAGCGTGCTGCGGGCGAAGCGCGTCATGCCATCCGGCGCGGTGAGCGAGTACTCGTAGGACACCTCCTCTCCGTCGAGCGCCCGCCCCACCGCGTCTTCCACGGCCTCGAACACCTGCAGCCCGATCACTTCGCGGATGGGCTGGTTTGCCATGGTTTCGCTGGTCCACCCGAACCACTCCGCATAACTGCGGTTGGCGTAACGATAGATCCACTGATTGTCGAAGTAGGCAATGTGCGCCGGAATCGTGTCGGTGATCTGGCGTAGCCTGGCCTCGCTGAAACGCAGCGCCGCGGTAATCCGGCGGTTGTCCTCGATGGCGGCGGTGAGTTCCGCATTGGCCCGGGTCAGCTCGGCGGTGCGGCGCTCGATGGCAGCCTCCTGCTCGATCTGCTGACGTTCGATCTGGGTCTGCTTCGCATCGAGTTCGGTGATGTCCGAGTACAGCGCGATGAAACCGTCGTGTGGCAGCGGGAATCCACGGATCAGCAACAGCGTGCCATCCGGACGGCGGCGCCGGGTTTCGTGCGGTTTGAACGCACGCGCAGCCTCTACCCGTTCGCTGACCTGGACGTCGGGGTCGCCCGGCCCGTACTCGCCGCGATCGGCGTTGTAGCGGATGAAAGCCTCGAATGGCAGCCCGGGCTCGGCCATCGTATCGGGGAAGTCGAGCAGGCGCAGGAAAGTGCGATTGCACGCGACCAGACGCAGATTGCGGTCGAAAACCGTCACCCCCTGGTCGAGCAGATCGAGCCCCGCAGCCGTCATCTCGCGATAGCGACGGTCACTGATTACCGGTTTGTTCGTGTCCCCAGCCACGGCTGGAACCTGCCCTGATGTCATGCCGATTCACTCATTCCTGCACCCCCGTATTTTCCGGGTACGGACTGATTCTAGTCGGCCAGCAAGCCCCAGGGCAGCGCCGACAAGATTCAGTACATTTCCTCGAAATTGGCGACAAGTTTGTTTGTCATTCTGCTCCCGCGGCGCAGATCGACCACTGCCAGCCAGCTTGCCTGGCAGTTTCGGGGTTTCAGACGCGCGGTGACCGCCGGACCACCGGCAAGGTATTCCATAAAAACGTCATGGAGGAGCAAAGGGTGTCGAACAATCCTTACGAGCAGGGCCTGGACAAGAATGCAGCGAACTTTGTACCGCTGTCGCCCCTGAGCTTCATCGAGCGCAGCGCCTATGTATATCCCGACCGTGTCAGCGTGATTCACGGCGCACGCCAGTTCACCTGGAAGCAAACCTACGAGCGCTGCCGCCGTCTGGCAAGCGCCCTCACCCAGCATGGTATCGGCCACGGCGACACGGTGGCCGTCATGCTGCCCAACGTGCCCGCCATGGTCGAGGTGCATTTCGGTGTGCCGATGACTGGCGCCGTGCTCAACACCCTCAACACCCGCCTCGACCCGGAAGCGATCGCCTTCATGCTGTCGCACGGAGAGGCCAAGGTGCTGATCACCGACCCCGAATTCGCAGCGATCGTCCGCCCCGCCCTCGACAGGCTCGAAGGCGAGAAGCCGCTGATCATCGATGCGCTCGACCCGGAATATCCTTCCACCGAATGCCTCGGCTCGATCGAGTACGAATCCTTCCTCGACACCGGCAAGCCCGACTTCGAGTGGAAGCTGCCCGCAGACGAGTGGGACGCAATCGCCCTCAACTACACCTCGGGCACCACCGGCAACCCCAAGGGGGTGGTCTACCACCACCGCGGCGCCTACCTCAACGCCGCCTCCAACATCATCAGCTGGGGCATGCCGCAGCACGCGGTGTATCTGTGGACGCTGCCGATGTTCCACTGCAACGGCTGGTGCTTCCCCTGGACCATCGCCGCCAATGCAGGCGTGAATGTGTGCCTGCGCAAGATCGACGTGGCGCTGATCTATGAGCTGATCCGCAAGCACAAGGTCACGCACTTCTGCGGCGCACCCATCGTGCACGGCATGCTGATCAACGCCAACGAAGCCCTGCGCGCGGGCATCGAGCACAAGGTGTCGGCCCTCATCGCCGGCGCTGCACCTCCGGCCGCCATCATCGAAGGCATGGAGCGCATCGGCTTCGACATCACCCATGTCTATGGACTGACCGAAACCTACGGCCCGGCTTCCGTCTGCGCCAAGCACCCCGAATGGGATGCGCTGCCGATCGACAAGCGTGCCGAGCGCAATGGCCGCCAGGGCGTGCGCTACCACATGCAGGAAGCGATCACCGTGCTCGACACCGACACCCTGCAACCGGTGCCCGCCGATGGCGAGACCATGGGCGAGATCATGTTCCGCGGCAATCTGGTGATGAAGGGCTACCTGAAAAACCCGAAGGCCACTGCCGAGGCCTTTGCCGGTGGCTGGTTCCGCACCGGCGACCTCGCGGTGATGCATCCGGACGGTTACGTGAAGATCAAGGACCGCTCCAAGGACGTGATCATCTCCGGCGGCGAAAACATCTCGTCGCTTGAAGTCGAGGAGGTGCTGTATCGCCACCCCGCGGTCATGACCGCAGCCGTCGTCGCACGCCCCGACGAGAAATGGGGCGAAGTGCCCGCCGCCTTCATCGAGGTCAAGGAAGGCGCCAACGTCACCGCCGACGACATCGTCGCCCACTGCCGCGAGCATCTGGCCCGCTACAAGGTGCCCAAGCACATCGAGTTCTGCGTCCTGCCCAAGACCTCGACCGGAAAGATCCAGAAATTCGTGCTGCGCGATCAGGCGAAATCCGCTTCGGCAATCGGCTGACGCGCTCCGCCGCCGTGCCACCGCGCACTGCGGCGTGCCAGGCCTGCACCCAACGACACAAGGAACACGCACATGACCACTTACACCGCTCCCGTACGCGACATGCTGTTCGCAATGAACGAACTCGCCGGACTCGAGGACATCTACTCGCTGCCGGGCAATGAGGATGTCAGCGCCGATCTCGTCGAGGCCATTCTCGACGAAGCCGGCAAGTTCGCAGCCGAAGTGCTGGCGCCGATCAACGCCCCGGGCGATCGTCAGGGCAACACCTGGCGCGACGGCGAAGTCAGCACCGCCGACGGTTTCAAGCAAGCCTACGAGGTGTTCTGCGACACCGGCTGGAACGGCATGCCCTCATCCACCGAGTTCGGCGGCCAGGGACTGCCGGTCACGGTATCCACCGCCGTGCTGGAGATGTGGAAGTCGGCCAACATGTCGTTCTCGCTGTGCCAGATGCTGACCCTGGGTGCGGTTGAAGCCATTGCCCATCACGGCAGCGACGAACTGAAATCGACTTATCTCCCCAACATGGTGTCCGGCAAGTGGACCGGCACCATGAACCTGACCGAGCCCCAGGCCGGCTCCGACCTCGCTGCGGTACGCAGCAAGGCCGAACCGCGCGGTGACGGCAGCTACGCGCTCTCCGGCACCAAGATCTTCATCACCTGGGGTGAGCACGACATGGCGGAGAACATCATCCACCTCGTGCTCGCACGCCTGCCCGACGCACCGCCGGGGGTGAAGGGCATCTCGCTCTTCGTCGCGCCCAAGTTCCTGGTCAATGCCGACGGCAGCCTCGGCGCCCGCAACGACCTGGTGTGCGCATCGATCGAGCACAAGATGGGCATCCACGCCAGCCCGACCGCCGTCATGGTATTCGGCGAGAAGGAAGGCGCGATCGGCTACCTCGTGGGCGAACCCAACCGTGGCCTCGAGTACATGTTCACGATGATGAACCATGCCCGCCTCAACGTCGGCCTTGAAGGCGTGGCGATTGCCGAACGCGCCTATCAGGCCGCGCTCGGCTATGCCCGCGAACGCGTGCAGGGCCGCATCATCGGCGACAAGTCGGGCGCAACCCGGCCCATCCTGCATCACCCCGACGTGCGTCGCATGTTGATGGACATGAAGGCCCGCACCGAGGCCACACGCGCCCTCGCCTACTACGTTGCCGGCTGCATGGACCGCGCCCGCAGCGACGCCGACGAGAACGTGCGCAAGGACAACCAGAGCCGGCTCGAACTGCTCACCCCGGTGGTCAAGGGCTGGTGCACCGAAACCGCTCAGAGCGTGACCTGGAACGGTATCCAGGTACACGGCGGCATGGGCTTCATCGAAGAAACCGGCGCCTGCCAGCACATGCGCGACGCCCGCATCACCACCATCTACGAAGGCACGACCGCGATCCAGGCCAATGACCTGATCGGACGCAAGGTGGCCCGCGAAGGCGGCCACGCCATGGCAGCCCTGATCGAGGAGATGTCCGTAACCCGGGCTCAACTCGAAGCGCACGCCGACAGCCAGCTGCAGAAGATCGGCGCGTCCTTTGGCAAGGGCATCCTGGCCCTGCGCGAAGCCACCGACTGGCTGCTGGCCAACTACGAACGCAACCCGCAGGCGGCCGCAGCCGGTGCCGTGCCTTTCCTCAAGCTCGCCGGCACGGTAGCGGGCGCCTGGCTGATGGCACGCAGCACCGCAATTGCGATCGAGCGCATGCAGGGGCCGGATGCCGGCTTCTACGGCGCCAAGCTCGTTACCGCACGCTACTTCGTCGAGCACGTGCTGCCCGAAGCCAACAGCCTGCGCGACGCCATCGTCAATGGTGCCGAATCGGTGCTGGCACTGCCTGAGGAGCTGTTCTGATGAGCCGCGAATGCATGGAATACGATGTCGTCATCGTTGGCGCAGGCCCCTCTGGTCTGAGCACCGCGATCCGGCTCAAGCAGCTTGCCGAAAAGGCCGGGCGCGAACTGTCGGTGTGCGTGGTGGAAAAGGGCTCCGAGGTCGGCGCCCATATCCTGTCCGGCGCGGTGATCGAGCCGCGCGCGCTCAATGAACTGTTCCCCGACTGGAAGGAACGCGGCGCCCCGCTCAACACCCCGGTCACCGAAGACCATTTCATGCTGCTGTCGGAGAAGGGTGCACGCAAACTGCCCACGCCGCCGCAGATGCACAACGAAGGCAACTACATCGTCAGCCTGGGCAACTTCTGCCGCTGGCTGGGTGAGCAGGCCGAGGCGCTCGGCGTGGAGATCTACCCCGGCTTCGCCGCTGCCGAAGTGCTGTTCGACGAAGCCGGTGCGGTGCGTGGCATCGCCACCGGCGACATGGGCGTGACCCGCGACGGCGAGCAAGGCCCCAACTACCAGCCAGGTATCGAGCTGCACGCACGCCAGACGGTGTTTTCGGAAGGCTGTCGCGGATCGCTCACCAAGGGCCTGATGGCGCGCTACGACCTGCGCCGCGACGCCGACCCGCAAACCTACGGCATCGGCATCAAGGAGTTGTGGGAGGTCGACCCGGCCGTCCATCGCCCCGGCCTCACCGTGCATACCGCCGGCTGGCCGCTCAAGTCGGACACCTACGGTGGCTCCTTCCTGTATCACCTGGAAGGCAACCTGGTGTCGGTCGGTTTTGTCGTCGGTCTCGATTACAGCAACCCCTGGCTGTCGCCGTACGAAGAGTTCCAGCGCTTCAAGACTCACCCCGAGATCCGCAAGTACTTCGAAGGCGGCCGCCGCGTGTCGTACGGCGCCCGTGCGCTGTCGGAAGGCGGCTTCCAGTCCCTGCCCAAACTCACGTTCCCGGGCGGCATGCTGGTCGGCGACACCGCAGGCTTCCTCAACGTGCCCAAGATCAAGGGCACCCACATGTCGATGAAGTCGGGCATCGAAGCCGCTGCTGCGCTGTTCGCGCACCTGACGGCCGACGATGCAAAGGCGACTGAAGTCACGGGCTACCCCGAGCGCCTCAAGGCCAGCTGGCTGTGGGACGAACTGTACTCGGTGCGCAACGTCCGCCCGTCCTTCCGCTGGGGCCTGTGGGGCGGCATCGCCTACAGCGCCATCGATACCTTCCTGTTCCGCGGCCGTGCGCCATGGACACTGCGCAACCATGCCGACCACACCCAGCTGAAGAAGGCGGCCGACTGCGAGCAGATCGTCTATCCGAAGCCGGACGGCAAGATCAGCTTCGACCGCCTGTCATCGGTCTTCATCTCGGCCACCAACCACGAGGAAGAGCAGCCCTGCCACCTGCGGCTGAAGAATCCGCTGACGCCCATCGTCACCAACCTCGCCGATTTCGAGGCCCCCGAGCAGCGCTACTGCCCGGCCGGCGTGTATGAAATCGTGCGCGAAGAACAGGGCCCGCGCCTGCAGATCAACGCCCAGAACTGCCTGCACTGCAAGACCTGCGACATCAAGGACCCGACGCAGAACATCGACTGGGCGGTACCCGAAGGCAGCGGCGGCCCCAACTACCCGAACATGTAATCAAGCCCGCACGACAGCATCAACAAACAACTTTTAACAGACGAGGAGAGACATCGTGTCCATGCAACGCCCTCACGGGGCCGAACAGCCCTACTGGCCAGCCGGTCCATTCAAGATCCGCCTGCCCTTCATCCACTATCGCTGGGAATACCCGGAGATGATCCAGGGTCTGATCATGTTCGTGGTCGGTCTGGCGATGATTCCGCTGCTGCAGAAATACCTCGGCATGCCGTACGAAGCCGCGCTCGCCTTCTGCGTGATCGCCGGTGTAGGTTACATGCTGCCCGCCCTGCTCGGGGTACCACTGGTACCAGGCTGGATCACCCCCGCGATTCCAGTGGTGATCCTCTACCTGCAAGGCTTCGAGCCTGGCCCCGAGGCAATCAAGGCGCTGTTCGCGCTGCAGATCGAAGTGTTCGCGATCTTCCTGATCCTGGGCATTACCGGCATGGGCAACCGGCTGGTGACCATCATCCCCAACTCGCTCAAATCCGGCATCATCATCGGCGCCGGTATTGCCGCGATGATGGGTGAGCTCAAGGTCGGCGGGCGTATCGACAACACCCCGATCTCGCTGATCATCGGTTCGATCGTATCCGCCTATGTGCTGTTCTCGCTGTCGTTCAAGAGCATCGTCGAGAACAACGTGTGGGCCAAGCGCATCTCCAACTTCGGCATGATTCCCGGCATGATTCTGGCCATGCTGGTCGGCTGGGCAGTGGGTGAATACCCGTGGCCGGACGTGCAGTGGGGCATCACCAATCCCGACTTCAAGCTGATGTGGAACTACCTGGTGTTCTCTACCGGCCTGCCCGACGCCAGCACCTTCCTCGTCGCACTCCCGACCGCAATCATTGCCTACGTGATCGCTTTCGGCGACATCGTGGTCGGCTTCACCCTGGTCAAGCGTGTCGACCACCTGCGTGAAGACGAGAAGATCGAAGAAGGCATCACCCGCGTTCACCTGGTGACCGCCATCCGTAACGGCATCCACGCATTCTTCGCACCGTGGCCCGGTCTGGCCGGTCCGTTGTGGACGGCTGCGCACGCCACCGTTGCCGAGCGCTATGCACTCGGCCGCAAGGCGATGGACTCCATCTACAGCGGCGGCGGCACCTTCTGGATCACCGGTTTCATCGCGCTGTTCATGCTACCCCTGGTCAGCGTGTTCAAGCCGGTGCTGCCGATCGCGCTCTCGCTCACCCTGGTGCTGACGGCCTACATCTGCATCATGGTCGGCATGGAAGAGCTGAAGAACTCAACCGAGCGCGGCGTGGCCGGCATCGTTGCGGTCACCCTGGCGATGCCCGACCCGAAATCCACCGTGTATGCAGTGGTGATCGGCCTGGTCCTGTACTTCCTGATCGAGCGTCCGCATCGCATCGGCACCCGTGAAACCAAGGATGTGAGCATCCTTGCCAACACCACCGCCGAAATGGAAGCGGCCGACAGCCACGGTCAGACCCGCGGTTAAACGCACACGGCCATCATTGCCCTGCAAGGGGTCATGGTGGCCGCCTCCCACGCCCCTGCCCCCATGTCCGCACTCATTCACCGCCTCTGCGGCGCCGACGCCGAGCCCCTCCCACGCAGCCGTAGCCTCGCCCGTCTGGGCCTGACCGTTGCGCTTGTCTCCCTCTATGCGCTGACCATGCTGCTCGTCTTCGCACCTGAAGCGCTGCACTGGGCCGCGTTCAGAAACTGAACACCCACCGCCTGCCGCGCGCCGTCATCGTGGTGCAAGCCGGCCACCAATCCGGGCTAAAATTGGCCGCATTCCATTCCGGCCCTCCCCATGTCCCGTTTTCTGACCGCAGCGCTGTACAAGTTCGTCCGCCTCCCCGACTTCCGCGAGCTGCATGCCCCGCTGCTGGATTGCTGCAACCGCCATCAGGTCAAGGGCACCCTGCTGCTGGCCGAAGAGGGCATCAACGGCACCATTGCCGGACTGCCAGACGACATCGAAGCCGTGCTGGCCTGGCTGCGCAAAGACCCGCGTCTGGCCGAACTTGAGCACAAGTCCTCGTGGGCCGACTCGCCCCCGTTCCAGCGCATGAAGGTGAAGCTCAAACGCGAGATCGTCACCCTTGGTGTAGACGGTGTCTCGCCCACCAACATGGCCGGCGAATACGTCAAGCCGCAGGACTGGAACACGCTGATTGCCGACCCCGACGTGGTGGTGGTCGATTGCCGCAATGACTACGAGGTGGCCATCGGTACCTTCGACGGCGCGGTCGATCCACACACCCGCAGTTTTTCCGAGCTGCCCGCCTGGGTGGAAAAGGAGTCCGCACCCGGCGGTCTGCTCGCCGACAAACCGAGGGTGGCGATGTTCTGCACCGGCGGCATCCGCTGCGAGAAATCCACCGCCTTCATGCGCATGCAGGGCTTCGAGGCGGTCTATCACCTGGAAGGCGGCATCCTCAAATACCTCGAAACCATTCCCGAAGCCGACAGCAGCTGGCAGGGTGAATGTTTCGTGTTCGACGACCGCGTCTCGGTCGGCCACGCGCTGGTGCCTGGCGGGCTGGGCCGCTGCCTTGCCTGTGGCTACCCGCTCACCGCAGAAGAACAGGCCTCCGAGCACTACGAGGACGGCGTGAGCTGCCCGCATTGCTGCGACTCGACCGAAGAACGCAAGGCCGAACTGCGCGAACGCCGCCGCCAGCAAGCGCTGGCCGCAGAACAGAAGCGCGCCGACGACAAGGCGGCACGCCCCAAGCCGTGAGGGACGGCGCCCTGCCCCTGCTGTATTCGTTCCGACGCTGCCCGTATGCGATGCGGGCCCGCCTCGCGATTGCAGCCAGTGCCCAGCGGGTGGAGTTGCGCGAAGTCGTGCTCAGGGACAAACCGCCCGAACTGATCGCCGCCTCGCCCAAGGCCACAGTCCCGGTGCTGGTCCTGCCCGACGGCCAGGTGATCGAGCAGAGCATCGACATCATGCTGTGGGCGCTGCGCCTGCACGACCCGCAAGCCTGGCTGAATCCGCCATCGGGCACGCTCGACGGGATGCTGGCGCTCATCGCCCGCAACGACAGCAACAGCGAAGGCGGCTTCAAGCACCACCTCGACCGCTACAAGCACCCGAACCGCTATCCGGGCGCAGACGCCGCACAGCATCGCAGCGGGGGAGCCGCCTTCCTGATGGAACTCGAACACCGGCTCGAAGCGACGGTGTGCCTGTTCGGCAACCGTCCCGCACTCGCTGACATGGCGATTGCCCCCTTCGTGCGCCAGTTCGCCGCCACCGACCCCGACTGGTTTGCCGGCCAGCCCTGGCCGCGACTGCAAGCCTGGCTGACCACCATCACGACAAGCCCGTGCTTCACCCACGTAATGGGCAAGCACCCGCAGTGGCGAGCAGGTGCGCAACCCACCCTGTTTCCATAATCAGTCCAAGAATCGACTCACGCGGAGACGCGGAGCACGCAGAGAAGACCATTCTGTCTTCCTTCCGCGCTCTCCGCGCCTCCGCGCGAAACACCAGCCCCGCCATCACCAACGACGCAGGAGGGTGCTGGCGTGACGCGGCGTTCAGGCCATGGTCTCGGGCTGAAAGTGCGGGATCGCGTTGATGAGCGTGCGGGTGTAATCCTCCTGCGGGTTGCGCAGGACCTCTGTTGCCGTCCCGGTTTCGACGATGCGTCCGCGGTTCATCACGATTACCCGTTCGCACAGCAGCCGCACCACGTTGAGGTCGTGCGACACGAAGATGTAACTCATGCCCAGCTCGCGTTTCAGGCGGTCGAGCAGCTGCAGCACGACCGCCTGCACCGATACGTCGAGCGCCGACGTCGGCTCGTCCAGCACCAGCAACAAGGGATCGACTGCGATCGCGCGGGCGATGCCGACGCGCGCTTTCTGCCCCCCCGAAAGCTGATGCGGAAAGCGCGTCAGCAGCTCGCGCGGCAGGCCGACCATGTCGGCAAGCTGCGTGACTCGCGCGGCGATCTTGCGCCCGTCGCGCATGCCCTTGAGCCTGCGCAAGGGTTCGCCAATCGCATCCTGCGCGGAGTAACGCGGATCGAGGCTGTCGGTGGGATCCTGGAACACCATCTGGATCTTCATGCGCTGCGGCAGACTGGCAAAGCGCGCCGCAGGGTGCGTGGTGATGTTCTCGCCGTCCAGGATCACGTCCCCCGAACTGGGATCGAGCAGGCGGGTAATGATGCTCGACGTCGTCGACTTGCCGCAGCCCGACTCGCCCACCAGCCCCAGGCTCTCGCCGCGCTGCAGCCTGAAGGAGATCCCATCCACTGCGCGAAACTCGCACTCGGCCGGATCGGCGCGGCGCCACGGCCAGCCGCCGCCGGTATCGCGGCGCGGAAAGACCTTCACCAGATCGACCACCTCGAGCAAGGTGTCGCTGCGCGCCGGCGCATGGGCAATGACGGCAGGCGCTTCGCTGCCACCCGCCGAGACCATCGCTTCACCCGAGGCGGCCGTGCCGACGAGACCATCGACAAGCTCGTCGGGCACCGCGGTCAGATCTGAAAGATCGGTCTCCGGTCCCGGCGACGCCGCGATCAGCTTGCGGGTGTAGGGGTGGGTGGGGTGTCTGAACAGGTCGGCCACCGCCGCCGACTCCACGACCTTGCCCTTCTGCATCACGGCAATACGGTCGCAGTAGGCCGCAGCCAGGCCAAGGTCGTGCGTGATCAGCACCACCGCCATGTTGCGCTCGCGGGTCAGGTCGGCGATCAGGTCCATCGTCGCCTTCTGCGTGGTCACATCCAGCCCGGTCGTGGGCTCGTCCGCGATCAGCAGACGCGGATTGCACGCCAGCGCCATCGCGATCATCACGCGCTGGCACATCCCGCCCGAAAGCTCGAAGGGATAGGCGTGGTAACGATGGGCGGGGTCGACGATGCGCACCTTGTCGAGCATCTCGATCGCCTTTTCGCGCGCGGTCAGCCGGGTTGCCTGCGAATGGCGCACCAGCACGTCTTCGATCTGACGGCCGACGGTGCGAATCGGATTGAGTGCGGCGCGCGGGTTCTGGAAGATCATCGAGATCTCGCGTCCGCGCAGATCGCGCAAGGCGGCCTCCGACGCGCCGGTCAGCGGCATGCCGTCGAAGCTGGCCGAGCCCCCGGCAGCCGTGCCGGCGGCATCGAGCAGTCCGAGCACGGTATAGGCGGTGACCGATTTGCCGGAGCCGCTCTCGCCCACCACACCGAGCACTTCACCTTTCTCGACCGTGAGCGAAACCTCGTCAAGGGCACGGACGACGCCGTGCCGGGTGCGAAACTCGACCGACAGACGATCCACCGACAACAGGGGATGAGTGGACACGGAATGCTCCTCAGGTACGACGCTGGGGGTCGACCAGGTCGCGCAGACCGTCGCCCAGCAGGTTGAAACAGAACACCGCCAGCATCAGCGCCAGTCCAGGAAAGAGCGCCATCCACCATTCGCCGGACACGATGTAGGTCGCGCCCTCTGCAACCATGATTCCCCACTCCGCATCGGGCGGACGCACGCCCAGCCCGATGAAGGACAGGCCGGCCGCATTGAGGATTGCCCAGCCCATGTTGAGCGAGACCTGCACCATCATCGGCGGCAGGATGTTGGGAAAGAGATGCGTTGCCAGAATGCGCACATCGGTGCAGCCACACAGGCGCGCCGCCTGCACGAAGCCGGCGTTGCGGCGAATGCTGGTTTCCGAGCGCGCGACCCGGGCGTAGAACGGCAGGTTGATGATGGCCGTGGCGTAGATGATGTTCTCCACCGAGTTGCCCAGCGCGGCAACCACACCCATCGCCAGCACGAACAGCGGGAAAGCCATGATGGTGTCCGTCACCCGGCCGACGATGCGGTCGGTCCATCCGCCCCAGAAGCCGGCGGCACAGCCGAGCGCACTGCCGACGAAGAAGGACAGCGCCACCGCGGCGAGGGCGATGCCGAGATCGAGCCGGGTGGCCACGATCACACGGCTCAGCATGTCGCGACCGAGGTGGTCGGTGCCGAAGGGGTGCGCCCACGACGGCGCCTGCAATGCATTGGCGGCACTGGTGGCGATCGGGTCGTACGGTGCCAGCGCCGGGCCGAACAGGGCGATCAGCACGATGGCAAAGAACAGGAAGAAGGCCCCGGCCGTCACCGGGTTCTCACTCATCACATAGCGGAAATGACGCAGGAAGCGGATCATTGCAATGGTCCTCAGGCGTCAAGACCGACGCGCGGATCGACCAGGGTCAGCACCACGTCGATCAGCAGATTGACGAAAACGAACAGCAAGGCCATTGCCAGCACGAATCCCTGCACCGCAGCGTAATCGGACGCCACCAGCGCCTGGATCGCGTAGGAACCGATGCCCGGCCACGAGAACACCTTCTCGACCAGCACGTTGGCGCCGAGCAGGAAGGAGAACACCATGCCCAGCGTCGTCAGCACCGGCAGCGCCGCGTTGCGCAAGGCATAAGCGCCCAGGATGGTGGAGCGCGACAGGCCGTTGGCGCGTGCCGAGCGCACGTATTCGCTGGACAGCGCATTGAGCATTGCCGCACGCGTCATGCGGGCAATGGGCGCCATCGCGAACACGCCCAGGGTGATCGCCGGCAGCACCAGCTGGCGCAGACTGGCCCAGAAGGTCTCGGCGTCACCGGCGATGATGCTGTCGATGAGGAAGAAGCCGGTCACGCGCTCGGGCGAGAGATACAGAATGTCCAGCCGCCCCAGTGGCGACGGTGCCCAGCCCAGCAGAAAGTAGAAGATGTAGATCAGGAACAGGCCGGTGAAGAAGGTGGGGAGCGAAACCCCCGCCGTCACCACCACGCGGCACAGATGATCGATCCACGAGCCGGGACGGGTCGCCGCCAGTACGCCGAGCGGAATCGCCACCGCGATCGCCAGCCCCAGCCCGCAGAAAGTCAGCTCCAGCGAAGCCGGCAGCCGCGTCAGCAGCTCCTCCATCACCGGCACGCCGGTGCCGAGCGACATGCCGAGGTCGCCCTGCAACAGTCGCCCGACGTAGAGAACGAACTGCTCCGGCCAGCTCCGGTCCAGACCCAGCGATTCGCGCACCTGGGCAATGGATGCAGCGTCGGCCATCGCGCCGGCAAAGTAGGCCGCCGGATCGCCCGGCAGCGCCCGCGTCAGCACGAAGGAAATGACCACCACACCGAACAGTGAAGGCAGCGACTGCAGCAGCCGCTTCCCGATCTGGATGAGTTTTGTCGGCATCAGCGCACCCCGCCCGAAGACATGGGTGCGCGTGCCATGGGCAGCGAAGCTCTGCTCACGATATCTCAGGCCTTGGTGATGGTGCTGCAGTCGAGCTGGCGGTGGTACCACGAGGCGTAACCACCGACGTTCTTCGCCAGTGCGGCATCCAGATAGGGCTGATACAGGGGGATGCGCGGCACGTCGGCGAACGCAATCGCGATCATGCGCTTGATGTTGGGCGCGTACTTCGGATCGCTCACCTCCATGTGCAGGGTTTCATCTACGAGCTTCTCCATCTCTTCGTTCTTGTAGTTCGAGGAGTTGAACAGGTGCCCGTGCTTGTACGCCCAGAAGAAGTAGTAATCCGGGTAGTTGAGCCAGCCGCCGAAGTTCTCCAGATGCATCGGCAGGCGCTTTTCCACCAGCGCAGCGGTGCGCCAGTTGGCACCCGGAATCTTGTCCAGCGTGACCTTGATACCGATCTTGCCCAGCGCCTCCTGAATCAGCAGCGCAGTCGGCTCCTGCCAGTCGGCCAGCCCGAGGTTGAAGGACAGCGTCGTTTCGAAGCCGCCCGCAAGGCCCGCCTCCGCAAGCAGCGCACGCGCCTTGACCAGGTCGGTGTCGTAGGGGAAAGCCTGCGGCCACTCGGTCGTGGCGGGCGTTTTCGCACCGGCACCGAACATCGGCTTGCCGCGGCCATAGGCTGCAGCGGAAAGGATGTCCTTGTACGGCAGGGCATAGGCGACGGCCTGGCGCACACGCGGATCGTCGAAAGGCTTGTGCGTCACGCTGAGCCCGAGCACGTGCAGGCAGTTGTCGATCGGCGCACCGGAGACCTTGACCTTGCCGCCCTCCATGAGCTCCTTGGAGTCCTTGGCCGGCACATCCATGTAGAGATCGGCATCGCCGCGCTCGATCAGCGCACGACGCGTTGCCGCGGACGGCACCTCACGCACGATCACGCGGCGCAGCGCCGGCTTGGGTCCGAGGGCCCAGGCGTCGTTGCGCTCGTACACGAACTGCTGACCCGGTTCCCAGCGCGCGATCTTGAACGGACCGGAGCCGGCCGGCGTCTTGTGCAGATACTCGGTGGCCCAGGGGTCTTCCTTGGTCGCATGTTTTTTGGCGACCTTGGCGTTGATGATGAAGGGCACCGGCACCGCGAGGTCGGGCAAGGTCAGCTTCGAAGGCGCGGGCAGGTCGATGCGGAAGGTCTGCGCATCGACCACCACGAACTGCTCCGGACGGGTCATCGAGCCCGCCTTCATCTGCACACCGGCAAAACCGCCCAGGCTCACTGCCCGATCGAAGGACCACTTGACGTCCTCCGCCGTCACCGGCGAACCATCCCAGAAGCGTGCCTTGGAGCTGAGCTTGAAGGTGATCGACTTGCGGTCGCTCGAGTAGGTCCAGGATTCCGCCACCTCCGGCACGATCTTGGTCGAATCGTAGGACAGCGAGCCATCTTCCAGCGTCTTCACACCGAAACGCACCAGGCGGTCGTAGACGTTGACCGTAATCTGGTAGCTCGGACGGTTGGTCCCGGCGCGGTGCAGGTCGAGGCTGTTGATGCCGTCACCGGTCACCACCACCAGCGTGTCGCTGCCGGCCGCTGCGTGGGCGGGCAGATGACGCAGGAAAGGCAGCACGCTCGCGCCGACTACGCCTGCCTTGATGAAATCTCGTCTTTGCATGATCGAACTCCTTGGTGTGTAGTCAGGTTGAAGCCAGCGCGGCCATGTAGGTGCGCCAGCCTTCGAAATGGGTAATGTCCTCGGCACCCGCAGTGCCCATGGGCTCGCACAGAAATCCCTTTACCTGGCTCCCATCTGCCAGATCGAGCGTGCCGATGCCAAGCGGCTGCGGGATGCCGCGCGTGAACTCGCCGAAGCGGGAAAGCGGCAGCGCCCAGACTTCGAGGGCGATCGCAGCACCCGCCTCGCTGCGCACCAGCCCGGGCCGCCGCGGCGGGCCACCGGCGAGGCTGTAGAAGCGATAGTTCGGGGCGGTTTGTGTAGCGCACAGGAAGCGGGCGCCGAGGCGGGTCAGCTCGTGGTTGAGCGGCAGACCTGACATGTGTGCGCCCACCACGGCCAGCGCAATCTCGTCACGATTGGCGGCCGGCGAAACGCTGGCAGCCTGAGGCAGGGGCCAGCCAGTCGCACCGAGCGGTGCGGCGCAGTCCTGCTGCAGCACCCCGGCGACTGCCGCGATGCGTGCATCCTCCCCGCGCCCGGCGATCAGGGTGACACTGCCCGGCCTGCCGTCGGCACGCGTGCGAACGGGCACCGCGATTGCGCACATGTCGAGCAGGTTCACGAAATTGGTATAGGTTCCGAGGCGGGAATTGGGCCCCACCGGATCCGCTTCGAGCTCGGCCACGGTGCAGAAGGTCGGAATCGAGGGCACGCACAGGAGGTCGACCGCATCGGCCACGGCAAGCGCCTCGCGACGCAGATCCTGCAAGCGGTAGAAGCCGCGGAATGCGTCGGCCGCAGAGAACTTCTCGGCGCGCTGGATGATGGCCCGCGTGACCGGCAGCACAGCCTCGGGCTGCTCGCGCAACAGCGCCTCGATCACGGTGTATCGCTCCGCCACCCAGACGCCGTCGTAAAGCATCTCCGCGATGGCATAGAGCGGACCGAAGTCGAGTTCGACGATCTCCGCCCCACGCTCACGCAGGGATTCCAGCGTGGCATCGAAGGACGCCGCCTGGACTTCATCACCGAAGAAGCGCCGACTCGCGGTATCCGGCACACCCACGCGGAACGTCGGCGCGGCGACGAGGTTCTCGGCCAGCACAAGCGGTCGCGCGTACGAATCCGCGGGGTCGAACACTGCCGCAGCGGCGAACACCTTGTAGGCGTCGCCAACGGTCAGCGCGAAGATCGAGATCGTATCGAGGGTGCGGCAGGCTGGCACCACGCCGGTCGCCGAAAGCGCACCGAGCGTGGGCTTGAGCCCCACGATGCCGTTCAGCGCCGCCGGCACCCGGCCGGACCCGGCGGTGTCGGTGCCCAGCGAGAAACTCACGATGCCGTGTGCAACCGCCACCGCAGAACCGGAACTGGATCCGCCCGGCACGATCGCGGGGTCGAGCGCGTTAAGCGGTACAGGAAAGGGGGTGCGCACACCGACCAGTCCGGTCGCGAACTGATCCAGGTTGGTCTTGCCGATCAGGATTGCCCCTGCGGCACGCAGCACGCCGACGACGAAGGCGTCTGCCCCGGCCTCGTAGGCATAGGCTGGGCAGCCTGCGGTGGTGGGCTCGCCGGCGGCGTCGATGTTGTCCTTGATGGCAAACGGAATGCCCCACAGCGGCTTGCTGTCGGGATCAAAAGCGCCAAGCTGCGCAAGCTGGGCCTGCAGCGCGGCGGGCTCGAGCACATGCAGGAAGATGCCCGGATCGCCTGCGGCCCCGATGCGGCGGTGGGCCTCCTCCATCACGGCAGCGGGATCGAGCCCCTGCGCATAGGCGGCGTGCAGGCTGGAGATATCGAACGGGAGTGTGTGCAGCATGAAATGTCTTCCAGAAACGTCTGGAAGTGATTTGAGCAGGGATCACTGACGCGGCATACTGCTAATTTTCGCCATCTGTGCTGCAAAATTTGCATCACTGAAAACGGAGCATCGCCATGAAGCATCTTCTGCCGCTGCGCTACATCGACGTCATTGCTCGCAGCGGCTCCATCCGCAAGGCGGCAGACAGTCTCGCGATCACATCCACCGCACTGAACCGCCGCATCCTCGCGATGGAAGAGGAACTGGGCGTGCCCATCTTCGAGCGCCTGCCCCGCGGCGTGCGACTGTCCGCCGCCGGCGAGATCCTGATCCATCATGTGCGCAATCAGCTGAGCGACATGGAGCGCGTCAAGAGCCAGATCTCCGACCTTACCGGCGAGCGTCGGGGCCATGTATCGATCGCCTGCAGCCAGGCCCTGCTGCCGTTCTTCCTGCCCAACCAGATCGCCCAGTACCGGCATGCACACCCTGCCGTTACCTTTGAAGTCCTCGTCCGCGACCGTGCCGCCGCCGAGCAGGCGCTGGTCGACATGAGCGCGGATCTTGCACTGGTATTCGAGCCCTTAAGGCTCATGGACTTTCAGGTCCTGCAGCGGGTCCGCCAGCCGGTTCATGCGCTCATGCGCCCGAATCATCCGCTGGCACAGGCCGGGACCTTGCGCCTGCGCGACTGCCTGCGTTATCCGGTGGCGCTGCCGACCTCGCAATATGGCGTGCGCCACCTGCTCGAACTGGCGGTGCAGCGCAGTTCGCTCACCTTGCAGCCGGTGGTCGAGTCAGACAGTTTTGAATTTCTGCGCAGTCACGCGCTGGAAGAAGACATTCTCGCCTTCCAGATTCCGATCGGTCTGCCGATCGGCACCGAAGGCAGCGGCATGGTCAGCAGACCGCTCGACGTACGCGACGTCCCGCCCGGCGTGCTCTATTTCGGTCAGTTGCGCGGGCGCATCCTGCCGGTTGCGGTGTCGCGCTTCGCCACCCAGGTACTGGAAACCCTCACCCACCGCTTCGAGACGGACTAGCGAGTCCGCTAGAACTTCATTGCGCCGGCATGGACTCAAGTACGACAACCACGCCAAACGCGCCAATGGAAACCAGGCGCTGATTCACCATCGTGTAGGACGCCACCCCGAGCGGATGATAGTGCGACACGAAGGCCGTAAAAGCCCCCAGTCCGAGCAGACCCGCGACAGGGCTGCGCTCGGCAATCGCCTGCCGAATCTGCTCCCTGTGCTGCTCGGGCGTCGGGTTGAGCCAGAACGCCAACGCGACGACTGCCAGTGTAATAACCACGGACACGATGGAAGCTTTAGCCACTGCAATGTTTCCTGTAATAGACGAAGCGCACCTCACACGGAGGCACGGAGCACCCGTCCATTATGCCTTTCTCCGCAACCTCCGCGCCTCCGCGTGAAACCGCCACGCTCCGCGCTTCCCCTTGGTACGGGCGAGCACCCTGAACGCCTTACGCAACGACTGGCCAGTTTGACGGTCGGACCTTGCATGCATAATCGGGGCCTTGCTCCGGGAGGAAGTCGCCATGGCCATAGGCTGGATCACCTTATTGAAAACCGTTCCCTGGGCGGATGTCATCGCCACCGCACCGGTGGTCGCCGACGGTGCGAAAAAGCTCTGGAAGACGGTCGGCAGGAAGACGCAACCCGACACCGCCGCAACGGACGAGAGCGCGGAAACGGTGCCCGCCGAAGCAGGTGCCTCGACGAAGCTGCAGGCAAGGCTGCTTGCGCTCGAGAACACCTCGCAGGATCTGCACGCCCAGATGCTGGCGTCGTCCGAGCTGATCAATGCGCTCGCCGAACAGAATACCGTGCTGGTGAAACGGGTCGAGGCCAACCGTGTTCGTCTGCTTTGGCTGTCCGTTTCCACGCTTGTCACCACCGCAGCGGTGGTGCTGTGCCTGATTTTGCTGCTGCGCGCCTAGACAGGCGACAGCCGATCACCGCGAGCCTGCGCGGACGCCCCCTGTCCCGGCTTTGGCGCACGCATGCAGGACAACACGCTCCCGATTGAAAAAACCCCTCCATCGCCTATGTTGAGATCACACGGCATGGTGGAGGTCGTTACCATGATCACGGAATCGCACTGCATTGCGCGCTTCGCTTCCGGCTGGCGCGCGCTGACCGGGCTGTTGCCCGCGGCCACCATAGCATTCGCCCTGCCGGCCGCAGCGGCGGGACAGGAGGAATGGCTCTCCCTCGGCAGCAAGCACTGGTCCCCGACCGTGTTTTCCAAGACCGGCGCAGGCACCGAAAACGCCGTTGCCGAGGCGCGTGTCACGCGGGCTGCGATCGAGGGCTGGTGCGCCAACTGGTCACCCGGCGACCGCGACTGCGTGCGCAGCCAGCTTGCCACCCCGGAGGCAAAAAAGACCTGGCGCGCCACGGCCAACTGTATCAAGGGCCGCATCACGGAGGTCGATGGCAACACCTACACCCTGGCCGGACGCTGGGACAACGCCGACATCGGTGGCGGGCGCACGCGCTGGCGCGATGCCTCGGGGCAGATCGTCGGGCGTGACAACGCCAGCGGCGGACTCGGCATCTCACAGCAGTGGGAGGTGCTGTGCCCCGCAACGGCCGCCTCTGCGGGCCCAGCGGCTCCACGCAGCAGCGGCGTTCAGCGTCCGGCACAGTCCGCGCCGCCAACGCCTGCTGCAACAACGGCAGGCTTCACCGTCGGCGAAACCGTATATGCCCGCTACGGCGCCGCCTGGGTTCGTGGCAAGGTCACCCGCATCAGCCGGGTGAGTGGCGCCAAAGGCCCGGAGCTTGCCTATAACGTCACGCTCGAAAACGGTGAGCGCGGGCTGCTGCCTGCACACATGATGCGAAAGACACAGGGCAGATAGCGACCCAGCGCCAGGGAGGTCGCGCAGCCACTCCCTCGTCTCCGTTTACCGTCAGTCCGGTGGTCGTCACCCGGGCGCGTTAAAATGCGTCCTCAACGACAAGAAGAACACGGGAGACCCTATGAGTCCGGACATTCAGTCGTATTTGCAGCGCCTGCCCGAGTTGCTGACGGAACTGGCGACCGTGGAACTGTTTTACGAACTCGGCGTGCTTGCGCTCGCAGGCCTCATCGCCTGGGTGATTCACCGCACGATGCGCGAGTCCTTGCGCGCCGGGCTTGAGGCCGCATCCAGCAAAGGCCTGCGCCATCTGACGCTGCGCACTGCCCAACGCATCCTGCTGCCGGCAACGATGCTGCTCGGCGTGCTGGTCGGCCGCGGCGCCCTGCGTTCGGCACAACTGCCTGTCGGCCTGCTCGATGTCGCTGTGCCCCTGCTGCTGTCGCTGGTTGCCATCCGCCTGCTGGTGTACATCCTGCGCAAGGGCTTCCCCGTAACCCCGGCGCTGAAGACGTGGGAGAACCTCATCTCCGGCAGCATCTGGGCCATGGTGGCACTGCATCTTCTGGGCTGGCTGCCCGCCGTCGAAGCCACGATGGACGAGCTCGCCTTCAATATCGGCGCCTCGCGCATCTCGCTGCTGGCCACGGTCAAGCTCGTCGCACTCGTCGCCCTGCTGCTGACCCTCGCGTTCTGGGTGTCGGGAGTGATCGAGCGGCGCATGCGTGCATCCACCCACATGACGCCCTCGCTGCAGGTCGCCTTCGGCAAGTTCAGCAAGGTGTTCCTGATCGCGCTGGCCTTTCTGCTCGCCATCGACGCGGTGGGCATCGACCTCACCACGCTCACGGTGTTCGGCGGAGCGCTCGGCGTGGGCATCGGTTTCGGCCTGCAGCGCATCACCAGCAACTTCATCAGCGGCTTCATCCTCGTGCTCGACCGCTCGATCAAGCCCGGCGACGTGATTTCGGTCGGCGGCAACGATGCCAAGTTCGGCTGGGTGCAGGAGTTGCGCGCGCGTTACGTGGTGGTACGCGACCGTGACGGCGTCGAGCGCCTGATCCCGAACGAAAACCTGATCACGTCCGAAGTGGTGAACTGGAGCTACTCGGACACCAACACCCGTGTGCGACTGCCGGTGCAGATCAGTTACAGCGACGACCCCGAGCAGGCCATGGCCCTGCTGCTCGAGGCGGCCAAGGCCTCGCCGCGGGTGCTGCCCCTGCCGGAGCCCGCCGCGCGCATGCTCGACTTTGCCGACAGCGGCATCCAGCTCGAACTACGGGTGTGGATCAGCGATCCGGAGAACGGCATCGGCAACGTGCGCACTGACATCAACCTCGCGATCTGGAAGCTGTTCAAGGCCGCAGGCATCTCCATCCCCTTCCCGCAACGGGATGTGCACCTTCACACCGTACCCGCACCGGAACTGGCGGCTGCACAGGAGCGCCCGGCGTGAGCGCGCGCAGCGCCGATCGGGGCGATGTGGATCAGATGCCGGTGAGCTCGCGGTAGGCGCGCCGCGTCTCGGGCGACACCGCTTCCAGCACCTGTTCGTGACTGGTCTTGTGGCGCGCCAGCAGGCGGGCAGAAGCAATCGTCCGTGATTTGCAGAACCAGTGGCAGGTGTGCTGCATCAGGTACATTTCTGCCGACAGCAGAAAGGCGCGTTCGCGCGGCGAGCGGCCCGCTTCATTTTCCACTGCACGCTCGAAGCCGCGGGCATGGATGTCGAAGGCCTTGCCCAACTCGAAGGTCGAGGACGGAAACAGGCGGTCGGCCTGGGGCAGTGCAAGCGGCAGCGTGCTGATGAGCACCTGCGCGGAGTCGACCCGCGCGACGTCCGCAGCAAGACGACGAAACTGACTGGCGAGTGCGGTCTCGTGCGACTGCATCAGCGCGAGAACCTGATCCTGACGGTTCGGGTCCTGCTCGCCAAGGGCACGGTCATAGCCCTCGGCCAGCGTCTCCATGAGTTTTTCGATCTGGTAGTTGCTCAGGTGGCTGCCCAGCAGGGTGATGCGGCGACGCTGATCCCGGGACTTGAGCACCAGAACACCAACGGCCGCGAGCATGAAGATAAAATAGGTTTCCATCCCGCTATTGTCCTGTGTGCCACGCATATTGGGCAACTCCGGCGATCAGGAAGCCTTGCACAACTCATGTCAGGCAAGACTGTTACCACGCAGCCGCCACGACAGCCGGCGGGACAAGGTATCATCCGCGCGGTAGCGACGAAGCCCGACACCACGCCCTCGCCTTGCAAAGCCAGGCCAGCCGTTCGCCGGGCACGCCGTGAAGCCGTCCATCTGCTCACGCGCGCCATCAGGCCTCGCCACCGTCACCCCACACTTTCCGCACTGTCGACCGCGCCGGCGACGATGGCGGGCACTCCATACCGGCCCGCAGCAGGACAGAACCCAATGTCGTCAGAACACTTCACCGCAGGCAAGGACGCCCCGCTCGGCCACGCCAAACTGCACAGGACCCCGCAGGCAGCATGAAAACACCGCACAGAATCGCCCCACTGGTCGAAGACGGCCTCGTCGACAGCGTGCTGCGTCAGCTCATGAGCGGCAAGGAGGCAATGGTCTACGTCGTCCAGTGCGGCGACGAAGTACGCTGCGCCAAAGTGTACAAAGAGGCCAACAAGCGTGGCTTCCACAAGGCAGTCGACTACACCGAAGGCCGCAAGGTGAAGAACAGCCGCCAGGCGCGCGCCATGGCCAAGGGCTCGCGCTACGGCCGCCAGGAACAGGAAGCAGCGTGGCAACACGCCGAAGTCGACGCCCTGCGCCAGCTCGCCGCAGCCGGTGTGCGCGTGCCCGTTCCCTACGACTTCCACGAAGGCGTGCTGCTGATGGAGCTGGTGGCCGATGAAGACGGCGAGCCCGCACCGCGCCTCAACGACATCGAACTCAGCGCCGACGACGCCCGCACGTTTCACGCCTTCCTGATCCGTCAGGTGGTGCGCATGCTGTGCGCTGGCATCGTGCACGGCGACCTGTCCGAGTACAACATCCTGGTCGATCATGCCGGCCCGGTCATCATCGACCTGCCACAGGCGGTCGATGCCGCGGCCAACAACAACGCCAAGCGCATGCTGGCGCGCGACGTGGACAACCTTGCCGACTACTTCGGCCAGTTCGCCCCCGAACTGCTCCAGACCCGCTACGCCGATGAAATCTGGGCGCTGTACGAAACCGGAAAACTGCTTCCCGACAGCCCGCTCACCGGCACCTTCAAGGACGTCGAGACCCTGGCCAATCTGGACGAAGTGATGCAGGTGATCGACGCCGCGCGTCGCGAAGAAGCCGCACGTCAGGCAAGAATGGCCGGCGAAAGCACGGACGGCGCCGACGACAACTGAGCCACGGGCTCAGGACGCCTCGCTGGCATCGAGCAGGCGCTCGCACTCCAGCATCATCGCCTGCGCCAGCTCGGACTGGTAGTTGGGGTCGAGCGCCTCCATCATTTCATGCGCAGTAAAAAGCCCGGCCTCGCGCGACAAGGTGGCGGCGATCTGCCGCGCCATGTCGTCGCTCAAGCCAGAGAGCTGCTTGCGCTCGGACTGCGGCAGCGTGCGTTTCGTGCGCCGCAGCCAGTCCGCCGCCAGCGTCGCCCCCTGCCCTTCGTTCATCCACTGCCCATGCTCATAGAAGGCCGACAGGCGTTCGGCAGTGAGCGCGAAGATCAGCGCAATACGGATGCCGCGCTCAGTGGGCGGCGTGCCCTGCGGGTTGTCAAAAATCATGCGTCTAGGTCCGTGTGTTCGCGCTGCCACTGGATTTGATAACGGGTACTGCGACCACCTCCCGGCAACCTGACGAGGCAGCCCTTGGCGATGAGATCTGCGAGATGGCGGGTGGCAGTCGCCTTGCTGACCTTCGCCACAGCCTGATACTGCGCGGCGCTGATGCCCTCGGCAAAGCCGCCACGCTCAGGCTGGTCGCCGTCGAGCAGGCGGTTGAGCACCTTGACCTGCTCCGCACTCAGACTCAGCGCACGACGCTGCTGCCAGAACCGGCTCTTGTCGAGAACGCGGTCAATCTGCGCTTCGGCGCTGTGAATGGCTGTGCGCAAGGCAAGAAGAAACCACTGCAACCAAGGCGTGAGATCGATGGAGTGCTCAGGCTCGAGCAGTTTCTGCGCGAACTCCAGCTGCTGGTAATAGCCCCTGCGATCAGCGAGGATGGCCGCCGACATGGCGTAGAAACGAATGCTTTGTGGCTCGCCCTGCGCAAGCGCAAGATCGGTGAGAGCGCGGGTCAAGCGGCCATTGCCATCGTCGAAGGGATGCAGCGTGACGAACCAGAAATGAGCAATGGCCGCGCGCAGCAGCGGATCAAGGCTGACGTCACCGCGACTGCTGTTGAACCAGGCAACGAACTCTGCAATTCGCGCTTCAAGCCCTTCTCGTGGCGGCGCTTCGAAATGCACAGTGGGGCGGTCGATACGGCCGGAAACCACCTGCATCGGCTCGGACCCACGCCAATCTCCGATGCGAATGCGCTGACCGAGAAAACCGTCATCGCCAGCAAACAGCCAGGCATGCCATTGCCTCAGACGGACTTCGTCGAGCGGGGCGTCAAGCTGGGTAGTGGCATCCCACACCATACGGGCAAGGCCCTCGCTGCCAGCATCTGGCTGCCTGACATCGGCCTTCAGCCCCAGCCGACGCGCCAGGCTTGAACGCACAGAATCCACGTTGAGACGTTCGCCCTCAATAGCGCTGGAATTGATCAGGTTCTGCAGCAGGGTGTCGAGATTGAACTCAACACGCAAGGCAGCATCGCTTGCGCTCGCACGGCCAAGCAAGCGCCCCTGCGCCAGCGCGATATCACGCAGCAGCGGAGCCAGCACGTCGGCCTGCCAGCCAAAACGGGGCCATTCAGGGTGTTGCCATATCCAGCGCGACATCGGTGCGTTTGCAGTGGGGAGATTGAGCCGAATATTAGCATTATTCGGCTCACGCAATGAGCCGAATAATGTGCAGCTTCGGCTCGTTTTGAGGTGCGATGTCACCTGCATCACATCCTGCGCAATGGCAAGATGATAAGCTCCTTGTCATTTTCAGCCGGCCTCTCCTCGAATGGACAAAAGGCGCTTTCCGAGCGGGACATCTGCACCAAGTTCATCACACCGGCGATTGAAGCGTCCGGCTGGGACCGGGCGACCCAGTTCCTCGAAGAGGTCAATCTCACCAGCGGCCGAATCGTGGTTCGGGGCAACAAGGCAAAGCGCGACGAAAAGACCATTCGCCGCGCCGACTACGTGCTGTACTTCAAGCCGGGCATCCCGATCGCCATCGTCGAGGGCAAGGACAACACCCATTCAGTGCGCGCAGGCATTCAGCAAGCACTCGCTTATGCAGAGATGCTCGACGTGCCCTTCGCCTTTTCCAGCAACGGCGACGGCTTTCTGTGGCATGACAAGACAGCAAGCGACGGTCTGATCGAATGCGAGATCGCGCTCGACGAGTTTCCATCGCCACAAGTTCTCTGGCAACGCTACTTGGCGTGGAAAGGGATTGAGCCCACCGCCGAGCCGATCTTCGCGCAGGACTACTACACCACCGGCAAACTGCCGCGCTACTACCAGCTGAATGCGGTCAACCGGGCGGTCGAAGCCATTGCGAAGGGCCAGAACCGCGTACTCCTAGTGATGGCGACCGGCACCGGAAAAACATTCACCGCCTTCCAGATCATCTGGCGCGTGTGGAAAGCCAGGGCAGCCAAGCGCATCCTCTTCCTCGCCGACCGCAACATCCTCGTCGATCAGACCAAGACCAACGATTTCAAGCCCTTTGGCGGGGCGATGACCAAGATCGAGAAGCGCCAGGTCGACAAGTCCTACGAGATTTATCTGTCGCTCTACCAGGCCGTCACCGGCAACGAGGAAGAGAAGAACATCTACAAGCAGTTCAGTCCGGATTTCTTTGACCTGATCGTCATCGACGAATGCCATCGCGGCAGCGCCGCCGAGGACTCCGCCTGGCGAGAAATTCTGGCTTACTTCAGCGCCGCAGTGCACCTCGGCCTCACCGCCACGCCGAAGGAAACCGAGGAAGTTTCAAACATCACTTACTTCGGCGAACCGGTTTACACCTACTCGCTCAAGCAAGGTATCGAGGATGGCTTCCTCGCCCCATACAAGGTGATTCGCGTCGACCTCGACAAGGATCTCGGCTGGCGCCCCACTCCCGGCAAGGTCGATGCCAAGGGCCAAGTGGTCGAGGACCGCATCTACAACGCCTCGGACATGAACAGGACGCTGGTGCTCACCCAGCGCGACACCACCGTTGCACGGCGCATTACCGAATTCCTCAAGGCCACCGATCGCATGGCCAAGACCATCGTCTTCTGTGAGGACATCGACCACGCCGCCCGCATGCGTCAGGCGCTGATCAACGCCAATCCGGATCTCGCCAGCCAGAACCCCAAATACGTGATGCAGATCACCGGCGACAACGCGGAAGGCAAGCTCGAACTCGACAACTTCATCAATCCACGCAAACCCTACCCCGTCATCGCCTGCACCTCGCGCCTGATGACCACCGGTGTCGACGCCAAGACCTGCAAGCTGGTCGTACTCGACCGCAGCATCAACTCGATGACCGAATTCAAGCAGATCATTGGCCGCGGCACCCGCATCGACGAAGACTACGGCAAGCTGTGGTTCACCATCCTCGACTTCAAGCGTGCCACCGAACTGTTTGCCGATGAAGCCTTCGATGGCGACCCCGTGGTGATCTACACCCCTGGTGCGGATGATCCGGTCACGCCGCCGGAAGTGCCCGAACAGCCTCCGGGCCCGAACGGCAATCCGGAAGGCACGCCCAACGACGGCGATGGTTCTGCAGACCCGCCTGGCGAAGGCCGCATCAAATACGTGATCAACGATGTCACCGTCCATGTGGTGAACGAACGCATCCAGTATTACGGCAACGACGGCAAGCTGATCACCGAGTCGCTCAAGGACTTCACGCGCATCCTGCTCAGCAAACGCTTTGCCTCGATCGACAGCTTCCTGCAAACCTGGAATGAAGCGGAAAAGAAGGCAGCGATCATTGCCGAACTGGAAGAGCAAGGCGTGTTGTTCGACGAACTAAGCAAGGAGACCGGCAAGGACCTCGACCCCTTCGACCTGATCTGCCACATCGCCTTCGGCCAGAAGCCACTCACCCGGCGCGAGCGTGCCGAGCGCGTCAGGAAGCGGGACTACTTCACCCGTTACGGCGACACCGCGCGCAAGGTACTCGACGTGCTGCTCGAGAAGTACGCCGACGAAGGCATCCGCGATATCGAGCAGATGGAGATCCTGCGCGTCGCGCCGCTGGACCAGTTCGGCTCGCCGGTCGAGATCGTTCAGGCCTTTGGCGGCAAACCTCAATATCAAGCAGCCCTCATCGAGCTTGAAAGATCGCTTTACTCGTAACGCATGAGAAGAGTCATCTGCATCGGTGCCGGCCAGCTGAGCACCAAGAAAGCGAACAATCGCATCAATCGACGCAACCAGTATCTGAACTACGGATTGCTGTCGCTTGCCTCAGTTCTGCGGCGAAGTGGTCTGACGCCTGTCGTCATTCATGGCCATTTTTCAAGCCCGACAGAAACACTGGAGACCGCGCGCAACTGCGGCCTTGCCGACAGCGATTTACCGATATTGCTCTCGGTCCCCAGCTTCTATGCCGTGGCTTGGGCCAGAGCCTTCATTCTCGAAGCAAAGGCACTTTCGCCATCGCGAAAGGTGATTGTTGGCGGTAGATGGGTCGTCGGCGACCAGCCTGAACTGCTAAAGGCAATCTTGCCGGAAGCAGATCTCGTCGTTCCGGGCTTAGCCGAAGAACGCATTGTGGAACTGATCACAGGCGCCAGATCCATTCGGTTCAGTCAATCACCGAGCGGCTCGAATAGCGCATCCGTCCTCGATTACAGCCTGCTCCATCGACGTGAGCGCTACCAACCCAGCATCGAAGTCGCCCGTGGCTGTGGCATGGGATGCAGCTTTTGCCAGGAGAGGGACGATAGGCTGCAGCCCCTGAAATCCCCGGACATCCTGGCAGAGGAGTTGCAATCAACACTGCTCGACGACGCTCTGATCGAGATGACGCCATATTTCGAAACGTCGATGTTCGTACCCAACGAACGCTGGGGCGATGGCCTTCGCGCAGCATTCGACCGCAGGGAGATGCGCGTCAAATGGCGCAGCGAAGCCCGGGTCGACACGCTCAAACCTTCCTTGATTCCCGCGCTGGCGGCAACCGGGTTATCCGTCATCGACCTTGGTTTGGAGAGCGCTTCGCCTGGACAACTGTTGCGCATGCGCAAGACGCGAGATCCGGCCAGGTACCTTGACCGGGCATCCCGACTGCTCAACGATTGCGCCGAAAACAAGGTCAAGGTGAAGGTGAACATCCTGCTGTACGCAGGTGAGAATGAAGACACGATTGCCGAAACACTCGACTGGCTCGACAGGCACCGTGAATGCATTTACGGCGTTTCCGTCAGTCCCGTCATCGTCTTCGGCTGGCCGCATGAAGCGGATGCCTACCTGAATTCGCTGGCACAGTACGGCGCGACAAGGGATCATTCGCCTTGTGCGGGTGTAACCCATATCAAGCTCAGTAAGCACGTGAATTTCGAAGATTCACTTGAACTTGCTCGGATGATCAGCCGACGATTCATGTCTGCAGACCGCTATTACGCACTCAAATCATTTTCGTACTTCCCCCGGGACTACCGTTTCAAGGATTTCCTTGCGGACATGGTGCATGAGGCTGACTCACACAGTTTCAGTACCGAGTGCCTTGGAGGATGTCCGAAGGAAGTCATGGGTCTGCCTTCCCATGCCTTGCATACCGACCCTATGGATTGCCAAGTTTCATGACCATCAGCACCACCTTCATCAAATCCATCCAGGACATCATGCGCCAGGATGCCGGCGTCGACGGCGACGCGCAGCGCATATCGCAGCTTTCCTGGCTGCTCTTTCTGAAGATCTTCGACGACCAGGAAACCGAACTCGAAATCCTGCGCGACAGCTACAGGTCACCCATTCCAGAACACCTGCGCTGGCGCCATTGGGCCGCCGACAGCGAGGGCGTGACCGGCGAGGAATTGCAGGACTTCGTCAACAACACGCTTTTTCAAAAGCTCAAGAACCTCAGCGCCGACCCGGTGCGCAACCCGCGCGGCTACGTCGTCCAGCAGGTGTTCGAAGACGCCTTCAACTACATGAAGTCCGGCCATCTGCTGCGCCAGGTGGTGAACAAGATCAACGAGATCGACTTCAACAACCGTAGCGACCGCCACCTCTTCAACGACCTCTACGAAAAGATCCTCAAGGACTTGCAGAGCGCCGGCAACGCGGGCGAGTTCTACACGCCGCGCGCCGTCACCCAGTTCATGGTCGATCAAGTCAATCCGCGGCTCGGCGAAAAGATCCTCGACCCCGCCTGCGGCACTGGCGGCTTTCTCGCCTGCACCCTCGAACACCTGAAAGATCAGCGCAAGAGCGTCGAGGACGACGTGCTGCTGCAAGCCGCGATCCACGGCGTGGAAAAGAAGCAGATGCCACATCTGCTATGCACCACAAACATGTTGCTGCACGGCATCGAGGTGCCCAGCCAGATTCGGCACGACAACACCCTGTCGCGCCCGCTGGTCGATTACGGCCCGCGCGACCAGGTTGACGTCATCCTTACCAACCCGCCATTTGGCGGCACCGAGGAGCCAGGCACCGAAGCCAACTTCCCGGCGGACGTGCGCACCAAGGAAACCGCCGACCTCTTCCTGGTGCTGATCATCGAACTCCTGAAGCACAACGGCCGCGCCGCCGTCGTCCTGCCTGACGGCACGCTGTTCGGCGAAGGCGTCAAGACTCGCATCAAGGAAAAGCTGCTCTCCGAGTGCAATCTGCACACCATCGTCCGCCTGCCCAACGGCGTTTTCGCACCCTACACAGGCATCAAGACCAATCTGCTGTTCTTCACCAAGGGCGCACCGACCGGGGAAGTCTGGTACTACGAGCATCCCTATCCGGCCGGCTACAAGAGCTATTCCAAGACCAAGCCCATCCGTATCGAGGAATTCGCCGCCGAAAAAGCCTGGTGGGGCGACGAGGCCGACGGCTTCAAGGCCCGCGTCGAGAACGAATACGCGTGGAAGGTGGACATCACCACGCTCAAAGCCGCCAACTACAACCTCGACCAGAAGAACCCGCACAGCCCCGACGCCATCGCCCACGATCCGGACGCGCTTCTGGCCGAATACGGCAGGTTGACCGCAGAAGCGCAGCAACTGCGCGACCGGCTCAAGGCCATCCTCGCACAATCGCTGACGGGGCAGGCATGAGCGCAACACTGGAAGCCCGCGAACCCGTCGCCCGCTACCTCGCCACGCCGCCGCTGCTCCAGCACTTCGACCGCGTCGCCCAGGCCCCCGGCGGCGTCGCCCGCCTGCGCGAACTGATCCTGACCCTGGCCGTGCAGGGCAAGCTGGTCCCGCAAGACCCGGCGGACGAACCGGCAAGCCAACTGCTGGAACGAATCAGTGCCGAGAAGGCGCAGCTGGTCAGGGAATGGAAGATCAGGAAGGAGAAGCCGCTGGCGGCGATAGCTGAGGAGGAGAAACCATTTTCATTGCCGGCGGGGTGGGAGTGGGCAAGATTCGGCGAGCTGATCCTATCCAGCGATGCCGGCTGGAGTCCGAGTTGCGAATCAACTCCACGCGAGGGCAATGCATGGGGGGTTCTCAAGGTAAGCGCAGTTTCATGGGGGGAGTTCCGCCCTGAGGAAAACAAAGCCTTACCAGCAACTCTACTGCCGAAGCCGGAATGCGAGGTCAAGTCAGGAGACTTTCTGCTTTCTCGCGCCAACACCGACGAGTTAGTGGCACGTAGCGTTGTCGCTTGGGAACCGCCAAGCCGATTGATGATGAGCGACAAGCTGATTCGCCTGCGTCTCTCCTGTCATGTCGACAAAGCACTTTACTGTGAGATCAACAATTCCAAGCCGTCCCGAGAGCATTACATTGCCAATGCCTCTGGTACGAGTAGTTCAATGAAGAATGTTTCAAGGCAGGTGGTGCTGAGACTCGTGGTTCCCGTTCCACCTGCCGCCGAACAATCCCGCATCGTCGCCCGCGTCGAGGAATTGATGGCCCTGTGCGATACGCTGGAGGAAACGGGGCGACTAGCGGCGGTGCAGCATGAGCGCCTGGCCGGTGCCTTGTTCGACGCACTGGCCAACAGCGCCACGGCGGAAGAGGCCGCTGCGAACTGGCAACGCATCGCGCCCCACTTCGACCTGCTGCTCGACCGGACTTCTACGGTCGACCGCCTGAAACAGACAATTTTGCAACTCGCCGTCCGCGGCCGCCTCGTCCCGCAAAACCCTGCCGACGAACCCGCCAGCGCCCTGCTGCAAAAAATCCGCAACCAAAAAGAGCGCCTCATTGCCACCGGCCAACTTAAACGCGATAAGCCGCTGCCACCGATCAGCGAAGAGGAAAAGCCATTCGAATTGCCGGAGGGATGGGAGTGGGTAGCCTTGAGAGACCTCCTTCCAGAGTTCCAAAACGGAGCCTCTAGTCGCGGCGACACTGGCGGCAGTCCAATCACGGTGCTGCGACTGGCCGACATAAAGAATCGTCGTATCAGCCTTAGCAGGATGTTGATTTAATAGGTTTTCCAGCATCCATGCGGGTTGTGAGGCTGATATAATTACATCTGCATTAAGAAACTGATTATTCTCATGCGCGGCATCGACCATAAACAGAACGCCCTGTTCAGCTACGTCAATATCGAAGACCGCATTGACCGGGATCATCCGTTGCGCCGGATCAAAACGCTGGCCGATATGGTTCTGCGCACGATGTCGCCGCAATTCGATGCGTTGTATGCCGATGGTGGCCGCCCGTCGATTGCACCGGAACGCTTGTTGCGGGCGTCGCTGTTGCAATGTCTGTTTTCGATTCGCTCGGAGCGTGCGCTGGTCGAGCATATCGATTTCAACATGATGTTCCGGTGGTTCGTCGGCATGACGCTGGACGAGCCGGTCTGGGATCACTCGACGTTCAGCGCCAATCGCGAGCGGCTCCTCAAGGAGAGCGTGATGCGCGAGTTCTTCGGTGGCGTGGTGGCGATCGCCGAATGGGCCGAGCTGGTGTCGGACGAGCATTTCAGTGTCGACGGCTCGCTGTTGCGGGCGTGGGCCTCGCACAAGAGCATGATGGCCCGGGACGGCTCCGACGAGCCGCCCGGACCGGATCAGGGACGCAACCCCGAGGTGGACTTTCGCGGCAAGAAGCGCTCGAACAAGACGCACGTCTCGCGCACCGACCCGCAGGCCCTGCTCGCCAGCAAGGGCGGCGGCGTGGCGTACCTGAGCTACACCACGCATGCGTTGGCCGAGAATCGTCACGGTCTGATCGTCGATGTCCACACTACGACCGCCACCGGAACCGCTGAGCGTGAGGCGGCGTTGGTGATGGCCAGGCGCAGCATCAAGCCCGGCAATTCGGCGCACAAGCCGACGCTGGCGGCCGACCGGGGGTACGACACCGCCGAGTTCATCGCCGCGCTCGAGCCGCTGGGCATTGCCCCGCATGTCGCGGCCAAGGTCAAGGGCAGCGCCGTGCCCAATGAGGTGAAGTCGTCCCCCGGTTACGCGGTCAGCCTGCGCCGACGCAAGATGATCGAAGAGGCCTTTGGCTGGGCGAAGGATATCGGCACGCTGCGCCATGCGATGGCGCGTGGGCTGGATCGAATCCGTGCGCATGCGTTGCTCAATTTCTCGGCTTATAACCTGACGAGATTGGGCAATCTGCTGGCGCCGTAATTCGCGGGCGCCCTGGCGCCCTGCGGATGGGAAACGTTGTAGTCGAAAAACCATGTCTTTGCGGCGACAGGAGCGCTGCTGATTTGCGGTAGCACAATCGACGGAAAAGTCAGCTTGAATCGGCATGATCACGGGGAAAGCGGGCGATTTTCAAAGTCGATTTTTCCCAGGGGACTGGAAACCGAAGGTGAACCCGAGATTTTCAACACCCTGTTAGCGATACGCGTGAAATTCCAATCAACGAGCGGGATGCAAAAAAATATGGCCTCCAAAAAGGAGACATTCTGATCGTGCGAGTCAACGGCAGCGCCGACATAGTCGGCCAGTTCATTCTAAATGACGTTGAACCTGCAGCAATTTACTGTGACCATTTCATCCGCATGCGCATTGACCAAGGAGTGATTACACCCCGCTTTCTCTCCTTGTTCAGTGAGAGTGATATCGCCAGATCGAGAATACAAAGCCTGTTTATAACAACGGCAGGACAAAAAACGGTGAATCAGGGTCACATTGGATCGCTTTTGCTACCTCTTCCCCCTATCCCCGAACAATCCCGAATCGTCTCCCGCGTCGCCGAACTACGCGCTCTCTGCGCCCAACTACGCGAGCGCCTCGCCGCCTCCGCCCGGACCCAGTCCCGGCTGGCCGAGGCCTTGGTCGACGACCTCGGGTAATCGATCGCGATGGCCTACGAAAAGCCCTGGTCGAGCTACGAGTCGCAACTCGATCAACTGATCGCGCGCGGCATGGTGGTGACCGACCGGGCGCGGGCCCTCGATTACCTGGAACGGATTGGCTATTACCGGCTGAGCGGCTACTGGTTCGCCTTTCGCGAGCGTTCAGAAGCCTGCTGTCCGCTCGACCCGGGCCGCTTCGGCAAACCCCGCAAGGTCCGCGTCGACCGCCTGGCGCTCGATGTATTCAAACCCGGCACCTGTTTCCAGCACGCGGTCGAACTGTACGTGTTCGACAAGAAGCTGCGCCTGCTGGCGCTGGACGCGCTGGAGCGCATCGAGATCGCGCTGCGAGTCGACATCGCCCATCCTCTCGGCGAGAAGGATCGCTTCGCCTACCTGAATCCGGATCTGTTTTTTCCCGGTTTCAGCAAGACGCTGGACAAGCAATCGGGCCTGACCAGACACCACGAATGGCTGGCCAAGCATGCCGGCCTGATCGGGCGCTCGAAGGAGGATTTCATCCGCCACAACCGGGAAAAGTACGGCTTGCCGCTGGCCATCTGGGTGGTTTGCGAAATCTGGGATTTCGGTACGCTCTCGACGCTGTTCGCCGGGATGAGGGAAGCGGATCAGGATGCCATTGCCAGCAAGTACGGGATCGCCAACGGCCGCCTGTTCGCCTCCTGGCTGCGCAGCCTGAACTATCTCCGCAATGTCTGCGCCCACCACAGCCGCCTGTGGAACCGGAACATCGTCGATCAGCCCAAGCTGCCGGCGGCGGAAGAGCTGCCGTGGACCGCGCCTTTCATCGACAACGCGCATCGTCTGGCACGGCCGTTTCTGCTGTTCTGCATTGCCCGGCATCTGCTCGACCGGATCAATCCGACCTCCAGCTGGGGTCGCCGATTCCAGGCCTTGCTGGCGGAATTCCCCAGCCAGTCGGGTCTGAGTCTGGAAGGCATGGGCATGCCGGCCGAAGACTGGGCGTCAGAACTGTGGCCGAAAAATGACGGGCAATAAAAAACCCCCCAGCGATCTCGTCACCGAAGTGACTCAATCGAGGGGGGCCGTGTTGTTAGCAATTTTCCGGGTCCGGGAAAGCACTGTCAAGAAATCGTTTTGATATTCGACTGCAAAAAATCACCTGAAAACTGAACCATGAAAAGCGCCCTCTTCGTCGATTTAGACAACGTTTACTCCGGCCTGCGCCGTCTCGATCAAAGGGGTCAGAGTCGTTTGATCGCTTCGTTTCGTCTTAGCTCACCGCGCGCTTGAAGATCCAGTTTCGGTTGGTATTGCTGTCCGGCGCCTGCATCAGCTCCCAGCCTTGCGCGCCGAGCTTGTTCAGTTCCGCCAGCACGACCTCCGTATAGGCCCGCAGGCGGTCTTTTTCGCGGCTGCCGTGGGCGCGGGCGACGTCTTCGGCGATCTGGTGGATGTCGCTGCGGATCTGGTACTCAAAGCATTGCATGAGGTGCTCGATAGGGTGAAGAGGTGCGCATGGCAGGACGCCAGCACATGGGCCACAATAACATCCAACTCCTGCACCGGCCGCCCACATGCGCATCCATTTCACCATCCTGCCGGAAGAAGTCGACATTACCGCCATCCGCGCCCAGGGCTCGGGTGGGCAGAACGTCAACAAGGTGTCGAACGCGGTGCATCTGCGCTTCGACATCGCGGCATCCTCGCTGCCCGAGGCGATCCGCGAACGCCTGCTGCGACTTGGCGATCAGCGCATCAGCAAGGACGGCGTGATCATCATCAAGGCGCAGGCCTTTCGCAGTCTGGAAAAGAATCGCGCCGAGGCAATCCGCCGTCTGGAAGAACTCATCGAGAGCGCGGCCACGGTGCAAAAGACACGCAGACCAACGCGCCCCACGCGGGGGTCGGTTACGCGCCGGCTTGAAGGCAAGACCCGGCGCGCCGCGGTCAAGGCCGGACGAGGAAGGGTCGGCGAGTAGCATCCCTCGGCAACCCTGTCATAATGGAGGGGCTGCACGAGCGGGCAAGGCTCTGCCTGACCACCGAATCAGCGCATCATGTCTCCCCGCGCAAGGCGCGAACGCATGACCGCCAATGGCATCACCCACAACGGTGCCCTCGTGGAGGACAAGCCTCCGACCGGCGTCATCCGGCTGCGCCCATTTATTTGTGCCGCTCCCCTCGGAAACGGAAGCATCAAGCAACCGTTTCTCCTTTCTTCACCCGCGTTCGATTCTGCCCTTTGGGGCAATCAGAGGAGGCCACTTGGCCAAGCCAAATTACCAGTTCGAAAAACGCCAGCGAGACCTGGCAAAGAAGCGCAAGCAGGAAGAAAAACGCGTCCAGAAACTCGCTGCCAAGGCGGCGGGCGGCAGCGACAATGCCGACGCTGAGCCTGAAGCGGAAACTGCAGATACTGCAGAAAGCAACACCCCGCCGCTGGCCTGAGGCCTGAGGCGGTCAAGCGCAGCGACGGCCGCGCGGGATGTTGCGCCACCACCCTCAGTGGCTGGCGAAAACCTCGTGACTGCCGTCGCTGCCGAAACTGACGACCTTGTAACGATCGGCCGGATACGGCCCTTCCATGCCCGGCGAGCCCATCGGCATGCCCGGCGCCGAGATACCGACGATCTTCGGCTGTTCGGTCAGCATCCGCTTCACATCTGCAGCCGGCACATGACCTTCGACCACATAGCCGCCCACCTTGGCGGTGTGGCACGAGCCGAGCGCCTGCGGTACGCCGGCGCTGCGCTTCACCTCGCTCATCTGCGCCGAGGCGACCTCTTTCACCTTGAAGCCGTTTTCACGCATGTGTTCGGCCCATTTGCCGCAACAGCCGCAATTCGGATCCTTGTACATTGTCACCTCCTCGCCTGCGGCCAGTGCAGGCGAGACCGATACGACCGCGACCAGCGCGGTGGCGAGTGCGAGTCGGTGCGGAAGACGGAATCGTGTGGAATGCTGGTTCATGAAACCTCCTTGGGACAGTTTGATATCCGGGCCAATCAGGAAAAAGACGCCAGGGGCAGGACAATCTCGAAGACCGTGCGCCCCGCGTCCGACACTGCGCTCACGCGCCCGCCGTGGGCCTCGACGATCGAGCGGGTTATGGCCAACCCCAGTCCGGCGCCCTCGCCATGCCGGTGACGCTCCGGCCCTGCGCGGTGAAAGCGTTCAAAGATCCGGCCAAGCTGCTCGGGGGCGATGCTGTCGCCGGCGTTGCACACCCGCAGCACGGCCTCGCCCTTCGACACCGAAATATCGATGTTCACCCTTGTTCCGCGCGACGCGTGCCTGAGGGCATTCGACAGCAGGTTTGAAACCGCGCGCCGCAACATCAGTCGGTCGCCGCTGACCCGTGCTTCTCCGTTGACCTCGACACGCACGCCCTGTTCCGCTGCGAGCGCATCGTAGAACTCTGCCAGCGCGCGCGCCTCGTCGGCCAGCGACACCCTCTCGGCGGGGCGCGGCAGGTGTCCGTTCTCGGTCTGCGCCAGAAACAGCATGTCGCTCACCATGCGCGCGATGCGTTCGTACTCCTCCAGATTGGAACCCAGCACCTCGCGGTACTCTTCCACGCTGCGCGCGCGCGACAGCGCGACGGCCGTCTGCGTCATCAGGTTGGAAACCGGCGTGCGCAGCTCATGCGCAATATCAGCGGAGAAATCGGCAAGACGCTGGAAGGACTGTTCCAGGCGCTCGAACATGCCATTGAGCGCCTCCACCAGTTCGCGCACTTCGGCAGGCGCGTCCCCCTCGATCAGGCGTTCGCCGAGACGCTCGACCGATTGCCGCCTTGCCACCGCCGTCACACGACGCAGGGGTGCCAGGCCTCTGTGTGCGACCAGCCAACCGAGCAATGCCGCCACCAGGGTCGCCACCGCGATGCCGACCCACATCCGCATGCGCACTTCGTCGAGGAAGCGGGTGTGGTGAGAGATATCCAGACCAAGCAGCACCCGGACCGGACGCGAGGAAAGCGGCATCTCCAGCACCGCCTCGCGCCCCACGAACTCACGCCCGCCCAGCCGCCACGCGCCGCTGCCATTGGCGAGAGCCTCGCCTGCGAGTTGGGCAGGGGCAAACTGCGATGCGTTGAGCGCGTAGATCACGCTGCCCTCGTCATCGCGCATCAACAGCGAGACCCCGTCATGACCGGTGAAGGCATCGTCCAGCGCCTGCGGAAGCGCCTCCAGCTCCGCAGCGGAACCAACCCGCTGCAACAGCTTGGCGATCAGGCTGAACTTGCCCGACAGTTCGTGCTCGTCCAGCTCGCGAAAGTGATCTTCTGCAGCACGCCCGAGCACGACCCCGACGGCGATCAGCAGGCAGGCGGTGAGCACAGCAAAGAGCAATCCCAGGCGTGCAGTCAGCGACATCGGAACGCGCACGCTCAACTCTCCCCGGTCGCTTCGAGCACGTAGCCCATACCGCGCACGGTGCGGATCAGGCGCGGCTCGAAGGGCTCGTCCACCTTGGCGCGCAGCCGCCGCACCGCCACCTCGATCACATTGGTATCGCTGTCGAAATTCATGTCCCACACCTGGGATGCAATCAGCGAGCGCGGCAGCACTTCACCTTGGCGCCGCAGCAGCAGTTCGAGCAGCGCGAACTCTTTTGCGGTGAGGTCGATGCGAACCCCCGCGCGGGTCACCCGACGGCGCATGAGGTCGAGCTCCAGGTCGGCAGCGCGCATGACCTCGGGCTCCTTGGCCTTGCCTCGCCGCAACAGGGTGCGCACGCGGGCGAGCAGTTCGGAAAAGGCAAAGGGCTTCACCAGGTAATCATCGGCACCGAGCTCCAGCCCGCGCACCCTGTCCTCGACCTGATCGCGCGCGGTGAGGAAGAGCACCGGCATCTCGTGCCCCTGCCGGCGCACGGTCTGCAGCACGCCCCAGCCATCGAGCGAGGGCAGCATGACGTCGAGCACAACAAGGTCGTAAGTTCCGTCCAGCGCCAGATGCAGGCCATCGAGCCCGTCGCGCGCGAGATCGACCACGAAGCCGGCCTCGGACAGGCCCTGGCGCAGGTAGTCGCCGGTTTTGGGTTCGTCCTCGACGATCAGGATCTTCACGACGTGCTCATCTCGAATGCGGTGTCCGCCATATTGTGCACGCTGCCGCCCAGCGTCGAGCCAGGATTACAAAGATGTAATGTCCGCGTCAGCTTTCTGTCCGTCACCGGCGGGCAAGATTGCGTGGCTCAAGTTGGCACGTATCTTCGTTGCCCCGCTTACATCCAAAACTGACGACCCATGATCTCTTGCGCCCTCAATGACAGGTTCGACGCAATTTCCGTTCGGCCCGGGCACGAACGGAGGCAGCCATGACCAGTCGCCGCCGCTTTATCGCTGCCGGTATCGCCAGCGGCTTGCTTGGCTTCACCTCCCTGGCGCGTGCCCATGGCGACGCTGCCCACACTGGCAAGGCAAAGACACCCGATGCCGCCGAGCAGCAGGCGTGGGGAATTGCCGGCGCACCCGACAAGGCGCACCGCACGATCCGCATCGAGATGAGCGACGACATGCGCTTCACCCCGGACCGTATCGCGGTGAGGCTCGGCGAAACCATCCGCTTCGAGCACCACAACACGGGCGCAGTACTGCACGAGATGGTCATCGGCACGCCGGAAACACTCACCGAGCACGCGGCCCTGATGATGCGTTTTCCAGACATGGTGCATGACGAACCGTGGATGGCACACGTGCCGGCCGGCAGGAAGGCGGAGATGATCTGGACCTTCAACCGCGCAGGGGAATTCGAGTTTGCCTGCCTGATGCCGGGCCACTATCAGGCCGGCATGAAAGGCACGCTCATCGTCAGGTGAGAAAGAACAGCAGGTTCGCACCGGAGCAACGCATTCAAGGCAGTCCACTCACTCATCCAGACCGACAACTGGAAAAGGAATACACATGAAAACCACCTTCGCCATCCTCGCCTTCGCTGCCCTTGCCATCAGCGCACCTGCGCTTGCCGCCGACGATCACGCCGCGCATCAGGGTGCCATGGGCAACATGCACGACGCCGCCGGGATGATGTCCGATGGCACGGTGAAAAAGCTCGACGCGGCGGCAGGCAAGCTCACCATCAGCCACGGCCCGCTCGCCAACCTCGACATGCCACCGATGACCATGGTGTTCCGCGCCAGCGATCCTGCCCTGCTGAACGGCGTGAAGGTTGGCGACAAGATCCGCTTCAAGGCAGAGCGCGTCGGTGGTGCCTTTACCGTGACCGAACTGGAAGTCGCCAAGTAATTCACCTGCCCGATTGATGGCGTCACGGGGGCTCAGCATGAAATCGTGCAGCCCCCAATTGAATCCTGCGCCGGAAGGGACGGCATGCCCCACATGGATTCGCCATTCGCGAGACTCGCGTGCCTGAGACCTGCTTTCATCAAGGCCACCATGACTGATCTGCGTACTCCCCGACGCTTGCTGGCATCGTCATTCCTGCTTGCCGCACTGGGTGCCGGCCCGGCGCTGGCCGACGGCCCGATGCTCGGCGCCACCGTCGCCGGGTTGATCGAACATGCCCGCCTCCACAACCCGGACTTTGCTGCACAACGGGCCGAGGCCGAAGCCGCGCACGAGCGCATCGAACCCGCCGGCGCCTTGCCCGACCCGAAGTTTCAGATCGAGCTGATGGATACCACCAACACCATGCGTGGTGGCCGCACGACGATTCTCCCGGGCGAGGTGGGCGAAACCCGGTATCGCGTGGTGCAGTCGTTTCCGGCCTGGGGCAAGCGCGAACTCGACGTCCGCGCCGCCACCGCACGTGCAGGACGCGCCGACGCCGGCCGCGAAGCAGTGTGGCTGGAGCTGAGCGCGAGCATCAAGGCCGCGTGGCTGCGCTACTACGCAGCCGACCGCGAAGCCGTATTGAACCGGGACGCACTGCGCCTGCTGCAGGGCCTTGAGGAAATCACCCTTTCACGCTACCGCCACGGCCTGCTGCCGCAGCAGGCCGTACTGCGCGCGCAACGCGAGATCACCGCCCAGCGTCTATCCCTGGTTGCCGTCGAGCAGCGCCGCCGCACGGCCACCGCCGCCCTCAACGCGCTCCTCGCGCGCACGCCGGGCAGCCCGCTTGCCGCACCGGCGGAACCGGCGCCGCTCGCCGACCTGCCGCCCATCGACCAGCTGCTGACACATACCCGCGACCGTAACCCGCTGCTCGCAGCCGAAGCCGCCGGCGTTGAAGCCGCCCGCTTCGAGCGCGACCGCACCTGGCGTGACCGCTACCCGGACTTCAGCATCGGCCTCACCAACAACCGCCCGCGGGGCGGCGAGTCGTCCTGGGATCTGATGTTCGAAGTCATGATTCCGCTGCAGCAATCGGCACGGCGGGCCCGCGAGCGCGAGGCGACCTACATGCTGACGGCTGCCGATGCGCGCCGCGATGCGGCGGAAGCGAAGCTGCACGGCGAACTTGGCAGCGCACATGCAGCCTATACCGCCGGCCACGACACCCTGCGCCTGTTGCGCGGCACCCTGCTGCCGCAGGCTGAAGCCACCCGGGACGCCAGTCGCTCGGCCTTTTCCGCCGGCAGCGTCGATTTTGACACCGTGCTCGAAGCCGAACGCCAACTGGTGGACACCCGTCTTGCCCTGCTGCAGGCCGATCTCGACACACGCCTTGCATTGACCGAACTCGAAAAGATTGCTGGAGACCTGCCGTGAACTCGAGCCTGAATCGCCCGCTGACCGCGCTTGCGGTCGCACTCGCCCTTGGCGCAGGCTACTGGGCAGGCAGCCGTAACGACGCCATGCCCGACACGATGAACACGGCAGCAGCGCCTGCAGGCACTGCGCAAGGCGACGCCAGCGGTGAGGCGCGCAAGATTCTTTATTACCGCAACCCGATGGGCCTGCCCGACACCTCGCCCGAGCCCAAGAAGGACTCGATGGGGATGGACTACATTCCGGTGTATGCCGACGACGCCCCGGACGACAGCGGTGTGGTCCGTGTCAGCCCTGCGCGGGTACAGACCCTGGGGGTGAAGACCGCGCTGGCCGAAAGCAAGGTGCTCGACGCCGTTGTTCGCGCCGTGGGTCGTATCGAAGTCAATGAACGCGCCGTGGTCGACGTTGCCCCCCGCTTCGAAGGCTGGATCGAACGCCTTTACGTCAATGCCGTGGGCGACCCGGTTCGCCGCGGCCAGCCGCTGTTTTCGGTGTACAGCCCCGAGCTGCAATCCGCAGGCGATGAGCTGAATATTGCCGAACGCCTGCAGCGCAGCAGCGCCGGCAACGACCCCGTCGCCGCCGAATCGGCGGCCCGCCTCGCCGATGCCACCCGCGCACGCCTGCGCAACTGGGAGATCGCGGCGCCGGCCGGCGGAAAAGTCCCGTCGCGCCAGACCTTCAACGCCCCCGCCAATGGCGTGGTGCTGGAAAACGCGCGGTTCAGGGCGCACGTTCATGGCAGGCGAGGCGATCTACCGCATTGCCGACCTCTCCACCGTGTGGGTCATCGCCGACATCTTCGAGCAGGACCTGGCCCGGGTGAGGGTCGGCCAGACTGCCACGGTCAGCCTCGACGCCTTCCCCGGACGCAGCTTTGAGGCCCACGTCGATTATCTCTACCCCACGCTCAACAGCGCCACCCGCTCCACGCCGGTGCGACTGACGCTCGACAATCGTGACGGGCTGCTGCGCCCGGCATGTTCGCGCATGTCGACCTGGCCAGCGCTGGCGCTGCGCCACGCGTGACCGTGCCGATTTCGGCAGTGATCGACGATGGCGCCCGTCAGGTCGTGCTGCTCGCCCTCGACGAGGGCCGCTTCAAGCCGCAGCCGGTCAAGCTCGGACAACGCGGACGCACCGAGGTGGAAGTGCTCGACGGCGTGCAGGCAGGCGACCGCGTGGTGGTGTCGGCCAACTTCCTGATCGACTCTGAGAGTCAGCTCAAGGCCGCGCTCTCCAATCTGAGCGAAGCGGACGAAGCCGCAACCACCAGTTACGACGCCGCTGGCGTATTCGAGGCCGCCGACACCGAAAGCGGCACGGCGACCTTCACCCACGAGCCGATTCCCGCCCTGAAATGGCCGGACATGACCATGGATTTCGGCCTCGACACCCCCGAGCTGACCGCAGACATCGCGCCGGGCACCCCCGGTCCGCTTCACCTTCGAGCAGCGTGCGCCGGGCGAGTTCGTCATCACCCGCATCGACAAGGTGAAGCCAGGCGCCGCAAGCGCTGCGTCCGACAGCGCCCACGGGAGCCACTGACATGCTGGATCGCGTCATCGACTGGTCCGCGCGCAATGTCTTTCTCGTCATTCTGGCGACGCTGTTCCTGATCGGCGGTGGCCTTTATGCGGTCAAGCAGACGCCGCTTGACGCCATCCCCGACCTCTCGGACGTGCAGGTCATCGTCTATACCGACTATCCCGGACAGGCGCCGCAGGTGGTCGAGGATCAGGTGACCTATCCGCTCACGACCTCGATGCTCGCGGTGCCGCGGGCCAAGGTGGTGCGCGGTTTCTCGATGTTCGGCGCGTCCTATGTGTACGTGATCTTCGAGGACGGCACCGACATCTACTGGGCGCGTTCGCGCGTACTCGAGTACCTCAGCTCCGCCGCGGGGCGTCTGCCTGCCGGCGTGGCACCGCAGATTGGCCCTGACGCGACCGGCGTCGGCTGGGTGTTTCAGTACGCGGTGACGGGCAAGAACATGTCGCTTGCCGACACCCGCAGCCTGCAGGACTGGTATCTGCGCTATCAGCTCACCCAGGCCGAGGGCGTCTCGGAAGTGGCTAGCGTCGGCGGCTTTGTGCGCGAGTACCAGGTGACGGTCGACCCGCACCGCCTCGCCACCTTCGGCATCGCCCTCGACGAGGTGGGCAAGGTGATCAGCGCCTCCAACCGCGACGTTGGCGGGCGCGTCATCGAGATGGCGGAAAAGGAGTACATGGTGCGCGGCCGCGGCTACCTGCGTGGCGTGGAGGACATCGAAAACCTGGTGCTCAAAAGCGTGGGCGGCACGGCTGTTACGGTAGCCGATATCGCTCGGGTGGAGCTGGTGCCGGCCGAACGACGCGGCATTGCCGAGCTCAACGGCGAGGGCGAAGTCGCTTCCGGGATCGTGATGGCGCGCTTCGGACAGAACGCGCTCGACGTGATCGCCAGCGTCAAGGCCAAACTCGCCGAACTGGCGCCCGGCCTGCCGGAAGGCGTCGAGATCATTCCGGTGTACGACCGCTCGACGCTGATCGAGGACGCCATCGCCAACCTGAAATGGACGCTGATGGAAGAGAGTCTGATCGTGGCCGCGGTGTGCGTCATCTTCCTGCTTCATGTGCGCAGCGCGCTGGTCGCCATCATCACCCTGCCGCTGGGCATCCTGGTCGCCTTCATTGCCATGCGCGCGCTCGACCTGGGCTCCACATAATGAGTCTGGGCGGCATTGCGATTGCCATCGGCGCCATGGTGGACGCGGCGATCGTGATGATCGAGAACGCCCACAAGCGGCTCGAGCGCCTGCCGCCCGATGCCACGCGTGCCGAACATGCGCAGACCATCATCCGCGCCTGCAAGGAGGTGGGGCCGGCGCTGTTCTTCTCGCTGCTGATCATCACCGTGTCCTTCCTCCCGGTGTTCACGCTCGAAGGCCAGGAAGGCCGCATGTTCTCGCCACTGGCCTTCACCAAGACCTTTGCCATGGCCGGCGCGGCGCTGCTGTCGGTGACGCTGGTACCGGTGCTGATGCTGTTCTTCGTGCGTGGGAACATCCTGCCCGAGGCGAAGAACCCGGTGAACCGCTTCCTGATCTGGGTCTACCGCCCGATCATCCGTCAGGTGATGCGCTTCAAGGTACTCACCATCCTCGTCGCCCTGGTCGCGATGGCGGCAACCGTCTTCCCTGCGCGCCAGATCGGCTCCGAATTCATGCCCACGCTCAACGAAGGCGCGATCTTCTACATGCCCGCGGCCCTGCCCGGCATGTCGGTGACCGAAGCCGGACGCCTGCTGGCCACCACCAACCGCATCATCAAGACCTTCCCCGAAGTGGCTTCGGTCTATGGCAAGGCCGGTCGTGCCAACTCCGCCACCGACCCGGCGCCGCTGGAAATGTTCGAGACCGTCATCAACCTCAAACCCAGAGACGAATGGCGCCCCGGGCTGACGGTGGATGGATTGATCGCGGAGATGGACGCCGCACTCAAGTTCCCCGGTCTGGCCAACTCGTGGACCATGCCGATCAAGGCCCGTATCGACATGCTCTCCACCGGCATCCGCACCCCGGTCGGGGTCAAGGTGTTCGGCAAGGACCTCGAAACGCTGGAGCAGGTGGCACGTCAGGTCGAAGCCGCCGTGCGCAGCCTGCCCGCCACCTCCAGCGCCTATGCCGAACGTGTCGCCGGCGGCTACTACGTGGATATCGAACCACGCCGCGACCAGATCGCGCGCTACGGTCTCAGCGTCGGCATGGTGCTCGACGTGGTCGCGACCGCACTCGGCGGCGACAGCGTCACCACCACCGTCGAAGGGCTGGAGCGCTACAACGTCAGCGTGCGCTACCCGCGCAGCCTGCGCGATGACCCGCAGCGCATCGCCACCGAGATCTATGTGCCGACCGCCAACGGCCCGATCCCGCTCGGCCAGCTGGCAACGGTCAGCCTGCAGCGTGGCGCGCCGGCGATCCGCACCGAGAACGCGCTGCTTGCGGCTACGTCTATGTCGACACCCGCGACAGCGACATCGGCGCCTTCGTCAAGCGCGCACAGCAGGCGGTGACCGAACAGGTCAGCTTCCCGCCCGGCTACTACGCCACCTGGAGCGGCCAGTTCGAGAACATGGAGCGCGCCAAGGCCAAGCTCGCCGTGGTCGGTCCACTGACGCTGGCGCTGATCTTCGTGCTGCTCTATCTCAACTTCCGCCGCTTGAGCGAAACCCTGATCGTGATGCTGTCGGTGCCTTTCGCCTTGGTTGGCGGCGTCTGGCTGATGTGGTGGCTCGACTACCAGATGAGCGTCGCGGTGGCCGTCGGCTTCATCGCGCTCGCCGGGGTGGCGGCAGAAACCGGCGTGATCATGCTGATCTACCTTGATCAGGCGTGGAAGGAGATCCGGGCCAGACGCGCCGGTGAAGGCCTCGCCCCAACACCGGCCGACCTCTACCACGCCATCATGGACGGCGCGGTGGAGCGTTGCGCCCGAAGATGATGACGTGGTTGCGATCATGGCCGGTCTGCTGCCCATCATGTGGAGCACCGGCACCGGTTCGGAAGTCATGAGCCGCATCGCAGCACCGATGGTGGGCGGAATGATCTCCTCCACCGTGCTGACGCTGGCGGTGATTCCGGCGCTGTATGCCCTGGTCAAGGAGTGGCAACTGAAGCGCGAGGGGCGTATACAGCAGGAATGAACGCGCCCGACCCGGCCCCCGAGGATCGCTCCAGCGCACCGCCCGCGAAGGCGGGGCTTCCACCTGCGATCTGGATGCTGGGCTTCGTCAGCCTGCTGATGGATGTGTCCTCCGAACTGATCCACAGCCTGCTGCCGGTCTTCCTTGTCACCAGCCTCGGCGCGGGGACGTTTGTTGTCGGGCTGATCGAAGGCGCAGCCGAGGCGACCGCGCTGATCGTGAAGGTCTTCTCCGGCGTGCTCTCCGATTACTGGGCAAGCGCAAACCGCTGGCAGTGCTCGGCTACGGACTCGGCGCATTGTCCAAGCCACTGTTCGCGCTCGCCACCGGCCCCGGCCTGGTGCTGGGAGCGCGACTGATCGACCGCGTCGGCAAGGGCATCCGCGGTGCGCCGCGCGACGCACTGGTCGCCGACATCGCCCCGCCCGAGATGCGCGGCGCGGCCTTCGGCCTGCGCCAGTCGCTCGACACCGTCGGCGCCTTCGTCGGCCCCTTGCTCGCAATGGGGCTGATGCTGCTGTGGGCAAACGATTTCCGCGCGGTGTTCTGGGTCGCCATCGTCCCCGGGCTGCTGTCGGTGGCCCTGCTGCTGTTCGGCGTGCGCGAACCCGAGCGCGCGCCGCAAGCAAAGCGCACCAATCCGCTCAAGCGCGAAAACATGCGGCTGCTGTCGTCTGCCTACTGGTGGGTGGTGGGCATCGGCGCACTGTTCACGCTGGCGCGCTTCTCCGAAGCCTTCCTCGTGCTGCGGACACTCGATGGCGGACTGGCGATTGCACTGACCCCGCTGGTGCTGGTCGGCATGAACGTCGTGTACGCCCTCACCGCCTACCCCTTCGGGAAACTGTCGGATGGCGTGAGCCACACGTTGCTGCTGGGAATCGGCCTCGTGGTGCTGATCGCGGCCGACCTCGTTCTGGCCTCAAGCACGCACGGAGCGGTGCTGGCAGCAGGCATAGTGCTGTGGGGACTGCACATGGGCATCACGCAGGGCTTGCTGGCGCGCATGGTGGCCGACTGTGCTCCCACCGAACTGCGCGGCACCGCCTACGGCTTCTTCAACCTCGTCGGACTGGCCATGCTGGCTGGCCAGCGTTCTGGCCGGCTTGCTGTGGGAGCTGCACGGCGCGAATGGACCTTCATCGCTGGCGCCGGGTTTGCATTGCTAGCGCTGCTGGCGATCCTGTTGCGCCCCGATGCTGCCGCGCAGGCAGGCGCAGCCTAAGCCGTTCCCGTACCGGACTCGGACACCGACGGACTGCGCATGCCCGACTCATCGAGGAGCCAGTTTCTGAACGCCGCAACGACCGGCCGGTCGGCGATCTCCTCCGGTGTCACAATGTAGTAGGCAAAGCGCCGGCCAAGCGAAA